>DATJYW010000335.1:0-15165 GCA_035499435.1 Candidatus Acidiferrales bacterium
GCAGCCCATCGCATACGAGACCGGCTACACGCTTCTGCCGGGCAAGTACACCATCAAAGTGCTGGCTCGGGAGAACGAGACCGGGCGCATCGGGACGTACCTGACTACGTTCCTGATCCCGAACCTGAATAAAGAAGACAAGCGCGTTCCGATTTCGAGCGTAGTGCTGAGCAGCCAGCGCACGCCGATCAGCGACGCGTTGTACACCGCGGGCAAAGATAAGACGCAAGTGGCCAATCCGCTGGTGCAGGACGGGCAGAAGCTGATTCCGAGCGTGACGCGCGTGTTCAGCAAGAGCCGCGACATGTACGTCTACCTGCAGGCGTACGAGCCCGGAGCTCCGTCGGTGCAGCCGATGGTGGCATTCGTGACCTTCTATCGCGGGCAGCAGAAGGCGTTCGAGACGCCTCCGCTGCCGGTCACCGAAGGCCTGGACAACCGGCTGAAGACCGTGCCGCTCAAGTTCAGCCTGGCGCTGAACCAGCTTCACCCCGGGCGATACAACTGCCAGGTGACGGTGATCGATCCGACCGGCGGCAAGGCGTCGTACTGGGAGGCGCCCGTCGTGCTGGTTCCATAGGGTCGTGGGGCGGGGCAGGCTCCCGGCCTGCCCGCTAAACTGAAGTTCTGGTGAAACCTGCGTCGCGAACCCTGGCACTGGAACTGCTCTTTGTTGCCGGGCTGGCTGTCCTGGCCTATGCTCCATCACTGAACATCGGGCTGATCGCCGACGACTACCCGAACATCTCGCAGGCGCGAACCTGGGGCGCACGCGAAGGGATATCGACTCTGCTCGGCGACGCCCAGTTTCGCCTGCGCTCCACAAGTTATTGGGCGATGTACGTCCTGTGGGCGGCAGCCGGCGTTGTGCCGGTAGCCTATCACGCGGCCAGCCTGTTGCTTCACGTGCTGAATTGCTGGCTGCTGCTGGCCGCCGGACGGGTCTGGCCGCCCATGCGGGCGGGCGCCTTGTATGCCGCCGCATTCTTCGCGGTGCATGAAGGACATCAGGAAGCCGTCATGTGGTTCTCCGCGATCAGCGAGCTGCTGATGTTCCTCTTTGGCTTTGCCGCGCTGGTGTGCTGGCTGAAGAGTCATCGGCAGGCCGCCGGCGCATGGAAACTGGAGGCCGCGAGCGCCGGCCTGTTCGCGCTGACGCTGCTCTCGAAGGAATCGGCCGTGATCCTGCTGCCGCTCTTCCTGCTGGCGGCGCCCGAGCGTTGGAAGCGCCTGTGGCCGCAGGCCGCGTTGTGCTCTCTGGCATTGGCATCCATCGGTGCGAGCCGCCCGAACTCGTTCCGATTCACCGACGGCAGCTTTTCACTCGCGGCGCCATTCTGGCTTACGTGGCCCGAGAATTTCGCCCGGCTGCTATGGATTTGGGGCTGGCTGGCCCTGGCATTTCTTCTCGCCTGCACGCCGCGCGGCACGAAGCGCCCCACGCTAAGGGCACTGGCGTGGATCGGTACCGGTCTTGTGCCGTATTGCTTCCTGACCTACTCGACGAGAATCCCGAGCCGGCAGACCTATCTTGCGAGCGCCGGCCTGGCCTGGCTGTTCGGGCTTGCGGCCGCACACTGGCGCGACGCCTGGCCGCATCGGCGCAGGGCACTGGCCGCAGTCCTCACCCTGGCACTGGTGCACAACACGGTCTATTTGTGGACCAAGAAGCGCGACCAGTTTCGCGAGCGCGCGGCCCCTACAGACCAGCTCATCGCCCTGGCCCGGAGCACTCCGGCACCCATATTCGTGGAGTGCTTCCCCTGGCCGTCATTCGTCGCCGATGAGGCCGTCCGGCTCGCAGGCGGCCGGACACCGGAGACCCTGTTGTGGAACCGGGCGGATATTCAATCCCACCCAGACGCTGTCAGGTTCTGCTACCGCGAAAGAAGATGACAGACCGACGTGGCGCTTGACAGGACGGACGGGCATTCGTGTAGGCTGGCGCTATGAATACGCGATCCAAAGTGCTCCTCTGCATCTGGTGTACGCCCGCGTTTTTGAGTGCCCAGAATACCTTGAAGACGACGGTCGTACAACGGTACTTCACCGGCGTCAGCCGGAACCTGGAGGCCGCGGCTGACGCGATGCCCGCCAGCAAATTCGGCTTCAAACTGACCGAAGGGCAGATGTCCTTTGCCGAATGGCTGAATCACTCGACGGAGCGGAACTACGCCGATTGCGCCACGTTGAAAGGGGAAGCCGCGCCGGAGGCAATCAAGAAGGTGGCCAGCCTGCGGGACAAGGCAGAGGTGAGCCAGGCATTGAAGGATTCTCTCGCCTATTGCGCGGCCGCTCTCGAAGGAATCGATGATCAAAAGGTCTTGGCGTCGCCCCAGATGACGTATTCGCTGCTGCACATAGTAGTGCACAACAACGAGATCTACGGGAACATCGCCGGGTACCTGCGTTCCAACGGCATTGTGCCGCCCTCGACTGCCGCGCGAATGGGTCAAAAAGGCAAGTGATCCACGGCGGATCACGACACGGTAACGACTCTGGATTCCCGCTTGGAGTAGATGTCCCAGAAGTTGCCGGCAACGGTACAGGGCTCGATCGTCGCGCTGCCCGTGTCCCAGGCGGTGCCCTTCACTAGCCCGAGGACGACCACCTCGCCAACAGTGATCTCGTCCGCGCGAAGCTTCTCAGTGAGCAGGCCGATGAGCTTGTGCTTCGCGGCGTTGGCGATGGCCAGGCCCATCGCACCCCACTGAACTGCCGTCGCGTCGACCTTCGGATCGAAGTAGCCCAAACCACCGTTGGTGACCAGCACCGCTCCTTTCGCGGCCTTCAGATCCGGGAGCGCTTGCTGCACGGTCAAGACCAGGCTCGTGACGCTCACGTCGAACAGGGTGCGGAGCGCCGTGGCGTCGGCGGCCATGACATCTCCGGCAACGTTGGCATAAGCGTTCCAATGAATCGCGGTGATAGGCCCAAGCTGGCCGTTCACCCGTTGGACGAGGCCCTTAGCCGCGTCCGGATCGGACAGATCCGTCGGAAACGCAGCCGCCTTGACGCCTCGTGCCTGGAGCGCATCTCGCGCCGTCTCCAGCTTGTCCGTGCTCCTCGCGACGAGACCGACCTGGAAGCCCTCGCCGCCGAACTTGTTGGCCACCGCGTCGGAGATCCCCGGCCCGTGTCCACATACCATGATGGTCTTTGGCATAGCGTGTCCGAATCTAGCAAGAAGGATAGCGAAATTCGCCACCCGCCGGACGACGGGGGCTACGCGAGACCTGCGTTGCGGTTATGAGGTATGGTGCTGGAGGTGGGGGTCGAACCCACATGCCCAGTGAAGGGCGCGGGATTTTGAGTCCCGTGCGTCTGCCAGTTCCGCCACTCCAGCAAGTGTTTGGCTCTTCTGAGTTTACCGCAGGTGGCTCAGTTCGTTGAGGCCCGCGCCGTTGCTACCGGCTTGCTCGCCGGACGCGCCGCGGCCGTCGCGGTCCTCCGCGCCGGCGTGGTGGTGCGCCGGCGCGCGGCAGGCGCTGCCGCCTTCCTCACCGGCACTTCCGTCCGTGCTGCCGCCGGGATCAGCAACTGATCGCCTTCGACGGCTTGCGGCGATTCGAGCCGGTTCGCGGCCACGATCGCCGACGGAGCGACGCCGTAACGCTTGCCGATCGAAGCCAGCGTATCGCCGGTGGCAACCCGGTGAACCCGCCAGGCATCCAGCCGGTTCGCGGGAACCAATTGCATACCCGCCATCGCCTGGTTGCCCGCGCCCTTCGGCACATGCAACGGGTACGCTTCGGGCAGCTTGCCCTTCAGGCTGGCCGGATTTAGATCGGCAAGCTCAGGCACCGGTACGTCCAGGATGTCGGCCACCAGGGTCAGGCTCGTCGTTCCGCCGGTTTGAACCGTGTCGTATTCCAGCGGCGGATCCATCGGGAAGCCTTCGATTCCATACTCGGCCGCGTTCTTCTCCATGATGGTCATGGCCAGGATAATGGGCACATAATTGGTCGTCTCGGCCGGCAAAACACCTCGCGCCCGCAACTCCCAGAAGTCCGCGTATCCGGTCCGCTCCACCGCTTTTTCCACCACTCCCGGCCCGCAGTTGTAGGCGGCAATGGCCAGATACCAGTCGCCGAACTCCTGGTAGAGGTCGCGCAGGTGGTGAGCCGCGGCGCGGGTCGCCATTTCGGGATCCATGCGGTCGTCGGTCCACAGGCTCTGCTTCAGACCATACTCGTTTCCGCGCCACTTGAGGAACTGCCACATCCCACCCGCCGCCTTGCGCGACACCGCGCGTGGGAAAAACCCACTCTCGGCCTGGGCCAAGTGAATGAGTTCCTGCGGCACCCCCTCTTCATCCAAAATCCGTTGGATCATGGGGCGGTATTTCCCCGACCGCTGCAACCCGTTCAGCAAGGTCCGTCGGCCCCGGTTCGAAAAGTAGTTGATGTACCCCAGGACTGCGTCGTTGAATGAGAGGGGCAGTTGCGAGGTCGTAGCCGCCACTTGCTCCCGAACCTTGTCCTTGAGCTTGGGATCGACCGGGAACGTCATCTGGAGAATGTCTTCCAAAGGTGCTTTTTCGAACTGACCCTGATCCAGGCTGGCCGCCGCACCCAGATCCGCCAAGTCGTACCTGTGGATCGAGTCCGTCATCTCATCCAGTTTTCGTTCGAATTCCTGACGATCTCCCGGATCCTGAGCACTGGCTTCGAGCATCAAATCGATCGCCGCGTCGAACTCGCGACGGGCGGATACCAAATCTTTCGCCTGGTAGCTGCGCTTCCCTGCCTGAAAGCGCCGTTCGGCGCGCTGCATGATTGCATCGCCCTGGGTGCGGCGGGTTGGTGCCAACTTGGGGACCAGGATCGCGGGCACATCAGCCCCAAGGAACAGGTTCGGCTCAACCGGAGGGGGATCGGGAAGGTCGACCGGGGGTGCGCCCTTGGGCGCTGGGGGCAGGAACGACATCTGAAATCGATTGGGCTGGTTGTAGCCGCAACCGATCCAGGTTGCGAGCGCTATCAGCAAAAAAGACGTCTGAGTCTTGGTCCCGATTACCATCCAGTACCCTCAACCTATGATAACAAAGCGTTTGCGCGGCAGACGAACCGCCAAACACCCTAAAACTCTACAACACTTCACGGCGGCGTGCAACGGTCATTTTGGCGATATCCGGTTTACTCCTCTTCCTCTTCCTCTCCCGTCTTGGCCGCCTTTGCCGCCGCGATAATCTTATCGGCCTGCAATTGCGGCACGAAATCGTAGTGGTCGAACTCCATGCTGAAACTGGCTCGGCCTTGCGTCATGGCGGTCAGGTCGCTCTGGTAGTTCAACATCTCGGCCATGGGCACCTGCGCGCGCAGGATCTGCGTATTGCCTTTGGTATCCATGCCCGAAATGCGCCCCCGCCGGCCGTTGAGGTCGCCCATCAAGTCGCCCGCGTATTCGACCGGCGCCTGGACTTCGACATTCATGATCGGCTCCAGCAACGCCGGCTTCGCCTGCAACATGGCGGCTTTGAAGGCCTTCCGGGCTGCGAGCTTGAAGGCCAGCTCGCTCGAATCCACGTCGTGGTAGGACCCGTCGTAGACGGTGACCTTGAAATCCACCATGGGATATCCGGCCAGGTAGCCGTTGGCCGCCGTCTCCACGATGCCTTTTTCCACGGCCGGGATGAAGTTCTTAGGAATGGAGCCGCCGAAGATCTCGTTGGCAAACTCGAAATTCGACCCGCGGGGCAGTGGCTCCATCCGAATCCAACAGTCGCCGAACTGGCCGTGCCCGCCGGTCTGCTTCTTGTGCCGCCCCTGAACATCCGCCGTTCCGCGGATGGTTTCCCGGTAAGGAATCTTGGGCGCCTTCAGGGTCACGTCCACGCCGTAACGTTTCTTTAACCGGCTGACGACCACTTCGACATGTTGCTGACCGGCACCGGCGAGCAGGAACTCGCGGGTCTGAGGGTCGCGGTAAAAGCGCAGAGACTGGTCCTCTTCCAGGATCCGGTGGACGGCATTGCCCATCCTGTCTTCGTCGTTGCGTGACTTCGCTTCGATGGCAAACGCGATCGAGGGTTCGGGCAGTTTCACGGGAGGATAGGCGACGGTCTGCCCTTTTTCGGCCAGCGTATCCCCGGTCAGCGTGTCCTTGAGCTTGGCGACGGCGCCGATGTCCCCGGCGTTGAGCTCGGTAACGGGATTCAGCGTCTTACCCTGTGGGCTGCTCAGGTGAGCCAGCCGCTCCGGAGCGCTCTTGCTGATGCTCACCAGGTTGGCGTCATTCTTGATGGTGCCGGTCATGACGCGGAAGTAGGAGATGCGCCCGGCGAAGGGATCGGCCGTTGTCTTGAAAACGAATGCGGACGGACCAGTGACACTTGCCGGAATCTCTCGGGAACCTGGCGCCGGGAGGTTCTCTACGATCAGGTCCAGGATCAGGTCGCTGCCGATATTGTGCAGGCCGCTCGCGGCGAGTACCGGGAAAATCCGCAGCTCGCGGATACCCTGCTTCAGCCCGTCGACGATGTGCTCTGCCGGCAGCGTACCCTCGGCGAAGAACTCCTCCATGAGGGCGTCGTTGCCTTCGGCGACCATCTCGACCAGCGTCTCGTGTGCCTTCTGGGCCGCATCTTTGAGGTCGGTGGGGATGTCGCCTTCCTTGCCCTTGCCGTCAGCATCCGGCGCATAGGTGTACGCTTTCATCCGGATGAGATCGACCACGCCTTTGAAATCGCGCTCGCTTCCGATGGGGAGCTGTACCGGCACGGCTGCACGGCCGAAGAACTCGTGCACGCCTTCGAGCGCGCGCTGGAAATCGGCGCGCTCGCGATCGAGCTTATTGATGATGACGGCTCGCGGGAGTTTGAAATCGTTGGCGAACGCCCAGACCTTCTCGGTCTGCACCTCGACCCCGGCCACGCCGTCCACCAGGACCAGCGCCGCATCGGCCGCCACCAGGGCAGCGCGCGTGTCGTTAATAAAAATGTTATATCCCGGGGTGTCGAGGATATTGATCTTGGTCTTTTTCCATTCCGCCACGGCGATGGCAGTCGAGATCGAGATTTTGCGAGCGATCTCCTCGTCGTCAAAATCCGTTATCGTGTTGCCTTCATCGACGCGGAGGAGGCGGTTGGTAGCTCCGGCGGTGAAGAGCAGCCCGGCGGTGAGCGACGTCTTGCCGGAATCGCCGTGGCCCACCACACCGACGTTCCGAATGTCCTTGCTTTCGTAGACTTTCACGGGGATGCTCCCTTAATTAAAACGGAATAGTAACACGAGGGAGGTGCGTGGGGCGGACGATCGAATGGCGAGGTTACGGCGCGACAATGTCTGCCGCGCTAAGATAAGGCATCATGGCCGCTCTTCCGGACCTGATCACGGTCGCGCAATTCCGGCAACTGCCGGAAGACGGCGAGCTTGTCTATGAACTGCATCACGGTGAGGTGGTGGCGGTGACCAGACCGAGAATGCGCCACGTGGAAATGCAGCATCAGCTCGTGTTCCTGCTTGGGCCGAAGCTGGCGCATTTCGGCGTCGTCAGGATGGAGTACCCTTACCGGCCTGTAGCTGAGTTCGAATTGCGGGCGGCCGACGTTGCCGCGATTTCGAAGGCCCGGTGGGAGGCAGCTGACCCGGATGACAACCTGCGCGGCGCACCCGAACTGGTGATCGAAGTCAGATCACCGTGGAACACCAATCGTCAACTACAGGAGTTGGCCGCCCTGTGCCTCCTGAATGGTGCAATCGAATTCTGGGTTGTTGACCCTGAGAAAAAGACCGTATCCGTGGTCCGCCAGGAAGGCGCAGCGGTTGTTTACTCTCCCAGCGCTTCGATCCCGCTCTCCGCGTTCGGAGCCGACATCCTCCCGGTGGCTGAAATCTTCGCCTGACTTACCGGCCCACCACGCCCGTCATCGGACTGCTTGCCGAGGCGTACAGCTTCTTCTCCATCCGGCCTGCTTCGTAGGCCAGCCGTCCGCACTCGACCGCCAGCTTCATGGCGCGCGCCATCGTGACCGAATCCTCCGCCGCCGCGATCGCCGTGTTCATGAGCACGCCGTCCGCGCCGAGCTCCATCGCGATCGTGGCGTCGCTGGCCGTGCCCACACCCGCGTCCACAATCACCGGCACCTCGGTGATCAGCTCGCGGAAGATGCGCAGGTTGGTCGGGTTCTGAATCCCCAGACCGCTGCCGATCGGCGCCGCCAGCGGCATCACGGCCGCCGCGCCCGCGTCGATCAGCCTGCGCGCGTTCACCACGTCGTCATTGGTGTAGGGCAGCACCACGAAACCTTCCTTCACCAGCGTGCGCGTGGCTTCCAGCAGGCCGGCGTTATCGGGGAAGAGCGTCTTTTCGTCGCCGATCACCTCCAGCTTGATCCAGTTGGAAAGCCCCACCTCGCGCGCCAGCATGGCCGTGCGCACCGCATCGTCGGCGGTGTAGCAGGCGGCGGTATTGGGAAGAATGAAGGTCTTCGAGCGGTCGATATAATCCAGCAGCGATTCCTTGGATCGGTCCGTCAGGTTGACGCGCCGCACCGCCACCGTGACCATGTCGGCCCCGCTGGCCTCGTGACAACGCTGCATTTCCTGGTGGCTGCGATATTTCCCCGTGCCCACGATGAGGCGAGAGCCAAATTCGCGTCCCGCAATGATCAACTTGTCCGCCATGACTTCATTGTAGACGGTTGTACTTCTTCAACACCTCGCGCAGCCGGTCGTGAGGCAGCGCGAATACCGTATTGCCGTGAAAGCCCTTCATGGTCTCGGCCCCGATTATCGCGTTGACGATCGCCTCCTCCACGGCCTGCACCGCACCTTCGAACACGGGGTTCAACGAGTCGTTCGGCATCATGGCGACATTCACCGCCGTTTTGGCCGCCGCGGCCCCCGGATTCGCCGTCGAAAACGCGATAAAGATGTCTCGGGTCGGACGATTTCTTTCCGCGGGGCCAGACCGCCGTGACACCTGTGCGAATGGAGTCGTCGGAGATCAGCGTCCTGTGACCCACCTCGACTCCCGGCACATCCGTAATCGCATTGAGCGGTCCGGTGCCGCCCTCAAAGGGCACGCCGATGTCCCGTGCGCACTCCTTGGTCTGCGCACTTGCGCAACACGCCGCCAGCAGCAGAATCGCTATTCTCATGGCTACCTATCCTACCGCCCCAGAATCTGCGCCGCCGCGCGCCACCCGCTGGCGATGGCGCCGTGCACGGCTCCGGTGTAGCCAAGCAAATCGGTGGCCTCGCCTGCGAAGTACAGCGTATCTGCAACCGGTTCCGCCAGCTTGCGCCTCGCAGGAAGGGCGCCTGCCGGTACGTAGCTGTACGCGCCCCGCGAGAACGGGTCCGCGTTCCAATCGTGAAACCAGACTCCCCGCGGATTTGGAGGTTGAGTCTTCATGATCCGCGAGAGCGTGGCTAGCGCCTGAGCCACGATCGCATCCCGAGGCTGTCCGATCAGCGGGTCTGCTTTCGGTCCCGCGCTCCAGCCGGTAATCAGCCGCGGTTCCGCTGGCCTGCCCGTCCACCATACCGGGAACAGGGGCTCCTCAGAGAACAGGAAGCCGATGCCTGCGGTTTTGGGCTGTTGGTCCCAAAAGGCGCGGTCGAAAAGGAAGGTCACGCGAAACGCATCCCCGAAGCGCAAAGCATGCGCGGCCGCCAGCGACTCCTTCGGCTCGGGGTCGAATCGGATGGCCCCGCTTTGCAGCACTCCGAGCGGCACCGTGACCAGCACGTGCCGCGCCTCAATCGGTTCAGCGCGCGTGAAGATTTTGACCGCGCCCGGCTTCCACTCGATCGCCTGTGCCGCGCAGCTCAGACGAACGTCAACTCCTCTGGCCAGGGCATGGATCAGCGCATCGTATCCCTCCCGGACCCGAAAGCTGCTGTCGCCATCGATGCGATCCGAGGCCTGCTGATCCAGCGCGATGCTGGCCACGCCGATCACCTCGCGCCGCGCCGCGTTGAAGCCTTCGACGAACGCCGCGGCTTGCTCCTTTTGCGCCCGCGAAAAGCTCGAGCGCTCCAGGAAGCTTTGGAAAGTCTCGTCGCGCTCTTCGGTCGCAGTCCGCGACAGTACTTCCATCACGCTGTCGCCGTCGGCCTCTTCTTCCCCAAGTCCGACCATGCGGCCTTCTGTTTCGTAAAGCCCGATGCCTGCCCGTTCCGCCAGTTCGAAAATCTCCGGCGGCCGCCCGTGGATGAATTCCGCGCCGAGCTCGACCGGTACCGGCGCCTGGCCGTGCACCGTAAGAATGCGCCCGCCGATCCGGTCCCGCGCTTCCACGCAACAGATCTTCGCACCGGCGCGGAGCAGGTCCTGCGCCGCCGCAAGCCCGGCCGCTCCAGCTCCGATGATGACCGCGTCGTGCACGGACTCTACACGCTGTGGCTAGTGAACCGTTCCGCCCGTAGCCCCCGCCCACTGAATGCTGTGATCGCTCATGACCGCCCGTGTCTCCGGCGGCGACGCGATGTGGAAGTACGACCACGGGCCCGGAATCCAGGGATATTTCTCGATCACGGCTTCATTCACCGCGACGCCCAGGCCAGGCGCGCGCGGCACCACCAGGTCGCCGCGCTCGATCTCCAGCGGCTGCTCGAGGATCTCCTCGGCCAGCGGGAACGGGTACATCCCGGCGCGCCCCGGCGCCGAGTAACAGGGATACTCCAGCCACTCCACCACCACCGATGGCCAGCAGATGCCCAGGTGCGCGGCCGCGATCACCTCCAGCGCCGTACCCCAACTGTGAAACGCGAAGCTCAGTCCCTGGCGCGCGATCTCGGCGAAGAGGCGGCGTCCGAGCTGGTAGCCTCCCTGGCAGCAGAGGTCCATCTGCACGTAGTCCACGGCCTGGGTCAGGATCAGGTCGAGGTAGCGGTCTTCATTCGGCTCGTGCTCGCCGCTCGCGATCGGAACCAGGTCCTTCGATTTCAGCGCCAGGTACGCCGGGTGATCGTCCGGCGGCATCGGTTCTTCCAGCCACGCGATGTGGTACTGTGCCATCTCGCCCGCCAGCCGCTCGATGGTTTCGTGCGAGTAGCTGCGGTCGCCCATGCGCCACCAGGTGTGGGCGTCCACCATGAGGTCGAAATCGGGTCCGGTCGCTTGGCGCATGAGCCGCACGGTCTCCAGGTCCTGTTCCGCACCCAGCGCCGGACGCATTTTGTACGCCCGGAAGCCCATTGCCTTGATGGCCGCGGCTTCGGCGGCGTAGCCTTCCGGCGGCATGTACATTCCGGCGCTGCCGTACAGCCGGATGCGGTCGCGCACCCGCCCGCCGATCAGCTCGCTGACCGGGACCCCCATGGCTTTCCCCACCAGGTCGTACAGCGCCATTTCGACCGCGCAGTAGATCTTCGCGAGATCGAGATCGCTCCCCGGACCGTCGAGGAAAAGAACGCGCAGGGCGTCCGGGTCCGCCAAAATGCGCCCCTCCAGCCACGGCCCGATCACCTGTGTGATCGCCTGCTGCACCCCTTCGCTCGCCGGACCGGGCGCATAGCCCACCAGCCCGGCGTCGGTCTCCACGCGAATGAACATCGCATCGCGTTTCAGGATGGTGCGCTCGCCGCCGTAAAACGGGAGGCGCAAAGGCTCCGCAAAAGGATAGGAGAGCAGAAACGAGCGGACACTCGATATCTTCATGGGGCGCGGAATCAGGATAGCATGGCGGGTGGGGCAGGCCTCCCCGCCTGCCCGGGCATCTACAAGTAAGGAAACTCCGATGATCTGGAGCCAAGAACTGGAGGACGTCGGCAAGGTGGCCTTCGCATACGTGCTCGCCCTGCCGGTAGGCTGGTATCGGGAAAAAGAGGCGCACAGCGTCGGCGTGCGCACGATGCCCATCGTGGCCGTCGCGAGTTGCGCCTTTATCCTGCTGGTGGGAGGTTGGGGCCGACCTTCCATGGACGCACAGTCGCGGGTGCTGCAGGGTATAGCGGCGGGTATCGGCTTCGTGGGCGGGGGAGCGATCCTGAAATCGGAAAATCGCGTTCACGGCACGGCCACAGCCGCGACCATCTGGAACATCGCCGCCATGGGAGCGGCCGTCGCCCTGGACCACTACCTGGTGGCGGTCTTTCTGGCTCTACTGAACTTTCTTACGTTGTTCCTGCTGTTACGAGTCAAGCAGTCGATCGACGAGGAGGAAAAAGATCAGCCAGCATCGCCCACAAAGCGCGGCCCCGATGACTGAGCGAAAACTTCTGCTCCGCGGTGGCTTCGCCGAACGTGCAGCCGAACGCCGGGCAGAAAAACAGCGGATCGTATCCGAACCCGCCCGTGCCGCGGGGCTCATCGATGATGAAGCCTTCCACCGAACCCCGATAGACTCCAGTCACGCGCCCGCGATCCGCCAGCGCGATGGCGCACACGAACCGGGCCGCACGGTTGGAGATGCCCTTCAGCTCCTCCAGCAGCAGCCGGTTGTTGCTTTCATCAGTCGCTCCAGGACCGGAGAAGCGCGCCGAGTAGACGCCGGGAGCGCCGGCCAGCGCGTCCACCTCCAGGCCGGAATCGTCGGCAAACAGCGGACCCCGCGCGTGGGGCGCGTAATGTAAGGCTTTCTTGACGGCGTTCTCTTCGAAAGTCGCGCCATCTTCGATGCACTCCGGTAGTTGCTTGTATTCGGCGAGCAGTTCGATCTCCACAGGTGCGTGCAGCGCCGCCATGCGAAATTCGCGGAGTTTGCCGGCGTTGCCCGTGGCGCAATACAGCCTGGTCAAATCCCCGCCGCCTGCTTCTGGAGTTCGATGATGCCCGCAATTCCGCTGCGCGCCAGCGCGATCAGCTCGGCCATCTGGGCATCGTCGAAAGGCGTATGCTCGGCCGTCGCCTGTACTTCGATAAACCTCCCCGAGCCGGTCATGACGACGTTCATGTCCACCTCGGCCTGCGAGTCTTCTTCGTAGCAGAGGTCCAGCATCGGCGTGCTGCCTACGATTCCCACGCTGGTGGCTGCAACCACGTCGCGCAGCGGATTCGTCTTCAGCGTGCCGAAGGTGCGCAGTTTCCTGATCGCCTGCGCCAGCGCCACCCAGGCCCCCGAGATGGACGCGGTTCGCGTTCCGCCGTCCGCCTGAATCACGTCGCAGTCTACATAGATCGTGCGCTCGCCCAGCGCGGACTGGTCGATCACCGCGCGCAAAGAGCGGCCGATCAGCCGCTGGATTTCCTGGGTCCGGCCCGATGGATGCCCCTTGGTAACCTCCCGCGCAGTGCGCCGCGCCGTGGCTCGCGGCAGCATGGAGTATTCCGCCGTGACCCATCCCTTGCCGGAATTCCGAAGAAACTGCGGCACGGTGTCTTCCACGCTGGCAGCGCAAAGCACGTGAGTGTTTCCTACCTTTATGAACGCGGAGCCTTCCGCCGTCATCAGGTAACCCGGAATGATCTCCACCGGCCGAAGCGCAGCCGGAGCGCGCCCGTCAACTCGCATTCGATCTCATCGCAAAATACAGAAAAACCATCACGCCAAACATGATCAGGAGAATCAACACGACGCAACCGACCGCGCCCTGCGGCCGCGCCGGCGTCTTCGGTTTCACCCGCACCGGCTTGAACTTGGCCATAAATGCGATGGTAGCATCCGGTGCCCTCGGCGCCGCCCCGCTATAATGACAGGACACCATGTCTTTGTCCGCAATCGCCGCGGTGACTCCGGAGATCCTGGCGCGATACGAGCCGGTGATCGGGCTCGAAGTGCACGTTCAGCTCGCCACGGCTACCAAGATTTTCTGCGGCTGTCCCACCGGATTCGGCGCCCCGCCGAACACCAACGTCTGCCCGGTTTGCCTCGGACTGCCGGGCGCGCTTCCCGTGCTGAATCAGACGGCCGTCGAACTGGCGATCAAAGCCGCGCTGGCCTTGAATTGTCAGATCCGCCCGTATTCGCGTTTTGCGCGCAAGAACTACTTCTATCCGGACCTGCCCAAGGGCTACCAGATCTCCCAATACGACCAGCCCTACAGCGAACACGGCTGGGTGGACATCGTCGTCGACGGCGTCTCCAGGCGCATCGGGATCACCCGCATTCATATGGAAGACGACGCCGGCAAGAGCATTCACGATGGCTTCAAGGATTCCGGCCAGCGCTCCTACGTGGATCTGAACCGCAGCGGCACCCCTCTCGCCGAGATCGTCAGCGAGCCCGACATGCGCAGCTCCGACGACGCCTACGCCTACCTCACCGAGCTCAAACAGGTGCTGCAGTTCGTCGAAGTGTCCACCTGCGACATGGAAAAAGGCCACCTGCGCTGCGACGCCAACGTGAGCGTGCGGCTCAAGGGCGCGGAAAAGTTCGGCACCAAGGCAGAGGTCAAGAATCTGAACTCTTTCCGGTTCCTCAAGCAGGCGCTGGATTTCGAGATCGCCCGCCAGGTCGCGCTGATTGAAAGCGGCGAGCGCGTGGTGCAGGAGACGCGCCTCTACAATCCCGATCTGGGCGAGACGTTTTCGATGCGCAGCAAGGAAGACGCGCACGACTATCGTTATTTCCCGGAACCCGACCTGGTGCCGCTGCGCATCGGTTCCGAATGGATCGAGCGCGTACGGGCCTCTATGCCGGAGCTGCCCGCGAAAAAGCGCGCACGCTTCACCGGAGAGCTTGGCTTGTCCGAGTACGACGCCGAGGTCCTGACCGCCTCGCGCGCCATCAGCGAATATTTTGAGACCGTCGCGCGTGTTTCCGGCAACGCCAAACTGGCCGCCAACTGGGTGATGGGCGACCTGATGGCCGCGCTGAAAAACGGCGAGACTCCCGTCACCGCGGAGAACCTCGGGCAGCTTGTCCGGTTGATCGCCGCGGGTGAGCTATCGGGCAAGCTCGCCAAGGACGTGCTGCCGAAGATGATCGCGACCGGCGACAGCGCCGCCGTCATCGTCGAGCGCGAAGGACTCAGGCAGATAGCCGACACGGGCGCGCTGGACCAGATCGTGGCCGGCGTGATTGCGGCCAATCCCAAGCAGGTGGAGCAGTACAAATCCGGCAAGACCACCGTGATCAATTTTCTGGTGGGCCAGGTGATGAAGGCCTCGCGGGGCCAGGCCAAACCGGATGTAGTGACCGATCTCCTGAAACAGAAACTGGGGTGAGTCATGTTGAAGCCAGGCGATAAAGCGCCCGATATCCGCATCGGCGATTTCCAGCTCTCGAAGCTCAAGGGCCAGCGCGTAGTGCTCTACTTCTACCCGAAGGCGGAC
>DATJYW010000336.1:0-9959 GCA_035499435.1 Candidatus Acidiferrales bacterium
CGAAATGCTCAGCCGCGCGGAATTGATCGACCTCTTCTCGCTCGAAGGCATCAACCGCGCCAACGCCGTCGTCAACTTCACCGAGGAAGAGCCCTTCGATCCCAAGGCGCTCTGGCTCAACGCCGAGCACATCCGCGCGCTCAGCGTCGACGACCTCGCCGCGGCACTGCTGCCTTTCGTTCCCGCCGAACTCGCCCGCATGCGGCAGATCACCCCGCTCATCCGCGAGCGCATGAAGCTCCTCCGCGACGTGCAAACCGTCGCCGATTTCTTCTTCGCCGATCAGCTCCCCCCCTACGACGCCGCCGAGCTGATCCCCAAGAAAGGCGACGCCGCGCTCGCCAAAAAGGTCCTCGAACAGGCCCGGCAAACGCTCATCGCCGCCGAATTCACCCACGACGGCCTCGAGTCCGCCCTCCGCGCCGCGGCCGGATCGCTGGGCATCAAGGCCGGACAGATGTTCGAGCCCATTCGCGTCGCCGTCTGCGGGCGCAAGACAGCGCCGCCGCTATTCGGTACTCTGGAAGTACTGGGCCGCGAGGTTAGCCTTTCACGCATCGCCCAGGCAATCGAGAAATTATGACCGCACCATCGGCGCCTCCGGGCGGCTCGTCCAACTTCATACGCGATATCATCCTCGACGACCTGAAAACTAACAAGTATCAGGGCCGCGTCCACACGCGCTTTCCTCCCGAGCCCAACGGCTACCTCCACATCGGACACGCCAAGTCCATCTGCCTCAACTACGGGCTCGCCCAGGAATTCGGCGGCAAGATGAACCTCCGCTTCGACGACACCAATCCCGAAAAGGAGGAAACCGAGTACGTCGAGTCCATCATGCGCGACGTGCGCTGGCTCGGCGCCGATTGGGAAGACCGCTGCTTCTACGCCTCCGATTACTTCGATCAGCTCTACGAGTGGGCCGTCGAGCTCATCAAGAAAGGCAAGGCCTACGTCTGCGATCTCTCCGCCGACGAGGTGCGCGCCACCCGCGGCACCCTCAGCGAACCCGGCACCCCGAGCCCCTACCGCAACCGCGGCGTGGAAGAGAACCTGGACCTCTTCGCCCGCATGAAAGCCGGCGAATTCCCCGATGGCGCCCGCACCCTCCGCGCCAAAATCGACATGGCCTCGCCCAACTTCAACCTGCGCGACCCCATCATGTACCGCATCGTAAACGCCGACCATCACCGTACCGGCAGCAAGTGGTGCATCTATCCGATGTACGACTACGCGCACGGGCAGAGCGATTCCGTCGAGGGCATCACCCACTCCATCTGCACACTTGAATTCGAAGATCATCGCCCGCTCTACGACTGGTACATCGAGGCCATCGGCATCTATCATCCTCAGCAAATCGAGTTCGACCGCCTCAACCTCACCTACACCCTGCTCAGCAAGCGCAAGCTGCTCCAGCTCGTCAACGAAGGCAAGGTCCGCGGATGGGACGACCCGCGCATGCCCACTCTCTCCGGCATCCGCCGCCGCGGCTACACGCCCGAGGCGATGCGCGCTTTCTGCGCCTCCATCGGCGTCTCCAAGACCAACGGCATCATCGATCTCGGCCGCCTCGAATACTTCGTCCGCGAAGATCTGAACAAGCGCGCCCTGCGCGTGATGGCCGTCCTGCGCCCGCTCAAGCTGGTCATCGACAACTACCCCGAAGGCCAGACCGAAGAGATGGACGCCGTCAACAACCCCGAAGACCCGTCCGCCGGCACGCGCAAAGTGCCCTTCAGCAAGGTGCTCTACATCGAGCAGGAGGATTTCCGCGAGAATCCGCCCAAGGATTATTTCCGCCTCTCGCCCGGCCGCGAAGTCCGCCTCCGCTACGGCTTCTTCGTCAAGTGCACCGACGTCGTCAAGGACGCCGCCGGCAACGTCGCCGAAGTCCACTGCACCTACGACCCCGCCACCCGCGGCGGCAACGCCCCCGACGGCCGCAAAGTGAAGGCCACCATCCATTGGGTCTCCGCCGCCCACGCCATCGGCGCCGAAGTCCGCCTCTACGAGACGCTCTTCGCCAAAGAAGAACCCGCCGACCTCGCCGACCTGAATCCCAATTCGCTCGAAGTGCTCACCGGTTGCAAGCTCGAACCCAGCCTCGCCAACGTGACCGCCGGCGCCAACTACCAATTCGAGCGCCTCGGCTACTTCTGCGTCGACCCCGACACCAAGCCGGGCGCCCCGGTCTTCAACCGGACCGTTGCCCTGAAGGACACCTGGGCAAAGATTGAAAAGCGAGGCTCAAAGCCCAAATGATCGTCCTCGGGATCGGCGGCCTGCTCGGCGATACCGCCGCGGCCGTCCTCAAAGATGACCACCTCGTAGCCGCTGTCGAAGAGTCCAAGCTCTCGCGCAACCGCGCCCACCGGCAAACCGCCGGCGAGCTTCCCGCACACGCCATCGCCAGGTGCCTCGACCTCGCCGGCGCCAGGCCCAGCGACGTGGACACCGTCGCCGTAGTCCGTCCGATCCCCACCTCCGACGACTTCCACCTCCAGATCCGCGCCCAGTTCCCCAACAGCCGCATCGCCATCGTCGAGCACCACCTCTCCCACGCCGCCTCCGCCTACTATTGCTCCCCGTTCGAAGAAGCCACCGTGCTCACTCTCGATCGCGGCAGCGACTTTCGCTGCGGCGCCCGCTGGCGCGCGCGCGGCGCCAGCCTCACGCTCGAGCACGAGCAGTACTCCCCCGACTCCCTGGGCGATTTCTACGGCCGCGTCACCGGGTTGCTCGGCTTCTCCGCCAACGTCGATGAGCACAAGGTCCAGTGGCTCTCCGTCTCCGGCGACGATCGCTACAAGTCGCTGTTCGACGAGATCCTGCACGTCTCCAACTCCACCCTGCGCATCGATCGTAGCTTCTTCAGTACCGAACGTCTGGCCGACGGCGGATTCGGGGCCCGCTTTTACGAACGCCTCGGCCTCAAACCCAACCAGCCCATCCCCGACTCGCTGCGCCCGCACATCGCCGCCGGTGTCCAGCATGCCGTCGAAGACACCGTCATCCGCCTCGCCGGCGAAGGCGAGAACCTGTGCCTCGCCGGCGGACTCGGTCTCAACGCCCTGCTCGTCTCCGCGCTCGAATCTCGCTCCGGGTTCAAGAACGTCTTCGTCCAGCCGGTCTCCGGCAACGCCGGCACCGCCATCGGCGCCGCCCTCAACGAGCGCCGGACGCCGCTCTCCACCCTCAATCTCGGCCCAGCCTTTACCGCCGCCGAAATCAAACAGGTCGTGGAGAATTGCAAGCTCCGCTTCCACTACCTGGTCACTACCGACGAAGTCATCGATGCCGCCGTTTCCCAGCTCAACGACAGCCGCATCGTCGCCTGGATGCACGGCCGCATGGAGTTCGGCCCGCGCGCCCTCGGCAACCGCAGCATTCTCGCCTCCCCGCTCGATCCCTACTCCACCGAGAATCTGAACACCTACATCAAGCACCGCGAGCCGTTCCGCAAGTTCGCCGCCAGCGTCCCGGCCGAGTTGGCCCCACAATACTTCGAGGTCGGCCCCAACGCCCGCTGGCTTGCGACCGTCGGTCGTGTACGACCCGAACATCGCGAGCGTTTCGCCGCCGCCACGCTCGCCGGCGACCTGGTCCGTGTCCACACCGTCGACCGCGACGAGAATCCTCTCTACTGGAAGCTGCTCCACGCGGCCGGCAAAGCCACCGGCCTCCCGGTGCTCTACAACACCAGCTTCAACCTCTTCGGCGAGCCCCTGGTCTGCACTCCGCGCGACGCCGTCCGCAGCTTCTACTCCAGCGGCATCGACGCCCTCTTCATCGGCAACTTCTTCCTGCAAAAGTAACGCGGGCCTCCTGGCCCGCACGCGCCGCAGGCGCGCTACTGAGCCGCCCCGCTCGTCGCCGCCGGCGCCGCTACCGGCTTCAGATACTTCGCGTACCACGCCAGGTACCGCTCCATCCGGTCCTTCTGGTACGACGGCCGCGCGATCCCGTGATTCTGCCCCGGATACACCACCAACTGCGTCGGCACGCCCAGGCTCCGCAGCGCCTGGTACATCTGTTCGCCGCCCATCAGCGGAACGTTGAAATCCTTCTCCCCGCCCATAAACAGCGTCGGTGTCTTGATCTGGTCCGCGTGCAGAAACGCGTACGAGATCCGCATCCACGGCTCCAGCCCGACCTTCCACGGCGGCCCGATCTCCTCGTCGTATTGAATGATGTACTGGTCCACGCCATAGAGCGCCAGCGGAAACGCCGTCCCCGCCCCGCTCGTCGCCGCCTTGAACCGGTGGTCCTTGGCGATCATAGCGTCGGTCAGGATCCCGCCGTAGCTCCAGCCGCCGATGCCCAGGTGCTCCGCATCCGCCAACCCCATCGCCGCCACGTGATCCATCGCCGCCTGCAGGTCGATCACCTCTTTATTGCCCCAGTCCGCCGAGATCACTGTCTGGTATTTCTCCCCGCGTCCCGAGCTGCCGCGATAGTTCACCGCTACCACCACGTACCCGTTGGCCGCGAACAACTGCCGCTCGAAGTTGAACGCGTGCTGGTCCTGCCCGTTCGGCCCGCCGTGGATACGCAATAGCGTGGGATACTTCCGGCCCGCCTGGTAGTCGGGCGGCTTCACCACCAGCCCGTGTACTTCGTTCCCGTCCTTCGCCGTGCAACTGAACTCTTCCGTCGCGCCCAGCAGAAACTCGCTCATCAGCGCGTCGTTGTGGTGGGTGAGCGTGCGCAGCTCCGCGTTCTCCAGCGCGTGCACCTCGGCTGGCTTGGTATCGTTGGCCGCAATCACCGCGATCCGCCCGTCCTTCCCCTGCTCCACCGCCGATACCACGAGCTGCCCGCCGATCAGCCGCTGCACCGCCCCGTCCTCCGCCGCAACGCGCGCCGGATACTCGCTGCGGTCGTCCGCCACCAGGAACAGAATCGCCGAGCCGTCGTGCGTGAAGCGCGGCGCTGATATCCCGCGATCCAGCCGGCCCGCCAGCACCTTCGGCTCGCCGCCCGCCGCCGCCACCACCGCCATCCGGTTCATGTTGTACGCGCCCTGCTTGGCGCCCGTGGTCTGCAGGTAGACCAGCCGGTTCCCGTCCGGGCTCCACTCCACCCGCCCGCGTCCGGCCGACGCCTTGATGCCGTCGTACTGCGTGACCTGCCGCGGAGCGGAACCCGCACGTGCTTCCATGACAAATACGTTCGACGTGTTGTACCGGTCCGCATCCTTACCAGACCTGCCGGTGAACGCGATCCATTTCCCGTCGGGCGACCACGTCGGCGATCCGGCCTCCAGCGCGGCATCGGTGAGTGCCTCGGTCTTCTTCGTCTCGATATCGAACAGGTACAGCCGCGCCATCGGCTGGTACAGATAGCCCGCCACGTCCTGTTTGAACTTGTAGCGGTCGATCACGATTGGCCTCGGAGCCTTCGCCCCCGCGCCGCCTCGGCCTCCGCCGCCGGCTTCATCGTCCGCCGGATCGCTTGGATCGCGATCGGCCATCACCAGCAGCAGCTTTTTCGAATCCGGCGACCATTCGTAGCCGGTGACCCGTCCTTTTACTTCCGTGAACTGCTGCGCCTCGCCGCCGTTGCGGTCGAGCAGCCAGACCTGGTTGCCCTTCGCCTTCCCCGGTCGGCTCGAGAGAAACGAAAGATACTGCCCGTCGGGGCTCCACCGCGGTGAAGTCTCGCTCTCCGGGCTGGTGGTCATGCGAAGTTGCTGCGTGCCGTCCCAGCTCGTGATCCACACGTCGGTGTCGGTCTTGTCCGCGGCGATATCCACGCTGTTCACCGTGTAAGCGACCCACTTGCCGTCGGGCGAGATCTGGGCATCCCGCACGTCGTGGAAGCGGTGCATGTCTTCGATCTTCAGCATGCGTTTTGCCGGCGGCTGGGCCGGCGCAACCGCGGCAAAAGCACAGAGAGCAGCGGCGCAAATCTTCGAACAGCTCATGGCCATCGAGTTTACCGCAAACCCCGTGGGACCGGCTTCAGCCGGTCCGCCGGCAACAATTATTTTTATCGGGCCGATGAATTTTTCCGCGGTGTCCTGCGCGGTAACAAGTCTTACTTCCGAATTCCCTCGAAAAAATTGACTTGTGCCGCGGACCTATGCTATCCAAGATCAAATATTCGCTCGGGGAATCCGGGTATCGTCTGTGCCTTCCCCGGATCTGAGCTATGCGTCGCAGTCAGTTGGGAAAGGGGATACATTCATGCGCAAGCTGTTTTTGCTGCCGGCGGTCGTTGTGTTGCTGGCCGCCAACTGTTTCGGCCAATCGACTTCCCTCACTGGGACCGTCACCGATCCCAGCGGATCGGTGATTCCCAATGCCGCGATCTCTCTCGTCAACTCCCAAACCGGCCTCACCCGCTCGACCGTCGCCGACAGCCAGGGACGCTACACGTTGCCCCAGCTCGATCCCGGTAAGTATAAGCTGACCGCCAGGGCGCCGGGCTTCGCCGACGTGCAGATCGACAATCTCGAACTGCTGGTCAACACGCCCGCCACCGTGCCCATCACATTTGCCAAGGTCGGATCGACCAATACTACGGTGACCGTCGAGGCGGCGGCTACCCAGGTGAATACCACCGACTCTTCGCTCGGTAACACCATCACCAGTGAGGCCATCACCGAGCTCCCCATGTACGCCCGCAATATCGTCGGCCTGCTTGCCGCGCAGCCGGGCGTCACCCTCTTCGGCTCGCCCGGCCAGGGCTCGAACGGAACCAACAACCTCGACTCCCGCAGCGGATCCGTCAACGGGGGCAAATCCGACCAAGCCAACGTCACCCTGGACGGCGTCGACGTCAACGACCAGAACGCGCGCACGGCCTTCACCACGGTGCTGCGCGTGACGCCGGATTCGGTGGAGGAGTTTCGCAGCACCACCACCAACGGCGACGCGGCCGCCGGCCGCGGGTCGGGGGCGGACGTGGCCCTCGTGACCAAGTCGGGCACCAACGATATTCACGGCTCCGTCTACGAATACCGGCGCGGCACGGAAACCGCAGCCAACAGTTTCTTCAACAACCGCGCTGGGGTCCAGAATCCTGTCCTGCTGATCAATCTCTTCGGCATGTCCATCGGCGGCCCCATCAAGAAAAACAAGGCATTCCTCTTCTTCAACTACGAGGGACGCCGCGACCGCAGCGCGACGTCGGTCTCGCGCATTGTGCCCGGTCCGCTGATGCAGCAGGGAATCCTTCAGTATCACGACGCCAACAAGGTCTTGCAGCAGATCGGCCCGGCGCAGATCCAGCAGATCGACCCCGCGGGTATCGGCATCAGCCAGGCCGGACTCAAGCTGCTCCAGGCCATGCCCGCTGGAAACGATTCCACCGGCGGCGACGGCCTCAACACCACCGGCTACCGCTTCAACGCGCCCGTGGCCTCGGATCAGAACACCTATATCGTCAGGTTCGATTACAAGCTGGACAGCGCCGGCAAGCATTCTCTCTTCGCGCGCGGCAACCTGCAAAACGACTCGGCCAATGGTACTCCCCAGTTCCCGGGCCTGCCGCCGAACTCCGTGAGTCTTGCCAACAACAAGGGCATGGCCGCGGGCCTGACCAGCGTGCTCAGCACCTCGCTGGTGAACTCCTTCCGCTACGGTTTCACGCGTGTCGGCACCCAGACGACGGGCGTGCTCACCAGCCCTTACGAATGGTTCCGCGGTCTCGACACTCCCTATGGCACATCCACCGGAACCACCCGGATTATTCCGGTGCACACCATCAACGACGATTTCTCGTGGAACCATTCCGCCCATCAATTCCGCTTCGGCGGAGTCGTGCGCCTCGTGTCGAACCAATCCTCCAGCCTTTCGAACTCCTATTCGAGCTCGAGCTCGAACCCGTCGTGGCTGGTCGGCTCGGGCGCCGACCTGACAGGGAATCTCAACATCACCTCCGGCGACACGCAGAACTTCCAGTACGCCATGGCGGCCCTCCTCGGCATCCAGGCCCAGGGAACCGGCCGCTACAACTACCTCGTGGATGGCTCGGTGATCTCCCCCGGCTCCCCCGTCCTGCGCAATTTTGTGAACCACGAAGGAGAAATCTACGCGCAGGACACCTGGAAGGTGACGCGGAATCTTACCGTCACGGCGGGGCTGCGGCTATCGCTGATGCCTGCGGTTTACGAGGCCAACGGCCAGCAGGCATCCACCAATATCCCGATTGCCCAGTGGCTCGCCGGCCGCATGAATCTGGCCGATCAGGGACTCTCGCAGAATGGAGTTACTCCCATCACGTTCATCCCGGTGAGCGACCCCGCCGGAAGGGGCATGTATCCCAACCTCTACAACTGGGCGCCGCGCGTCGGTATCTCCTATTCGCCGAAAGCGGACAGCGGAATCTCGCGCTTCCTCTTCGGCGGTCCCGGCAAGACCTCCATCCGCGTGGGCGGCGGCATGTACTACGACCTCGTCGGCCAGCCCCTCGCCCAGTCCTTCAGCAACTCGCAATTCGGGCTTTCGAGCTCGCTCAGCAATCCGCCGAATACCCTGTCGCTCGCGGCGGCGCCGCGCTTCACGACGTTCTTCACCGTGCCAGGCCAGCTTGTTCCGCCCACACCCAAAGGCGGCCTGCCGGTGACGTATCCTTCCTCGGGAACCGGGTCCTTCGCCATCACCAACAGCATCGACGACTATCTCAAAGCGCCCTACACCATGAACCTGGATTTCAGCATCGGCCGCGAGTTCAGCCACGGCTTCTTCGTTCAGGGCTCCTATGTGGGCCGCCTCTCGCGCCACTCGCTGATCCAGCGTGACCTCGCCGAGCCGACCGACATGCGCGATCCCAAGTCCGGCCAGGACTACTACTCGGCCATGACCCAACTCGGCAGCCTGCTCGATTACAACGGCGTCAGCATCGCCAACCTGCCGAAGATTCCTTTCTTCGAAAACATGTGGGCCGGTGCCGCGGGCGTGAACCCGGTGCTGGGACCGCTGACTGCAACCCAGGTCATCGGTTTGGATTATCACGGCGATCCGTCCCGCGCCATCAAGGCCAACAGCAATCCCGGCGACTTCACCAACACGCTGAACAATATGGACAACGTCGCCAACTGCGGTAAGGCCACCTCGTTCAGCTCGGCCGGGCGCGTCAATCAGGTGGCGTGCGGCGTCTATGGACCGTTCATGATGTTCAACCCCCAGTTCTCGGCCCTTTCCGCCAACAGTTCGATCGGCAAAGGCGACTATCACGCCATGCAGTGGACCATCCGCAAGCGCTTCTCGGGCGGCCTGCTGTTCGACTTCAACTACACGTGGTCGAAATCCATCGACCTGGGGTCAACCGCCGAAGGCGGAACCTACCAGGGATTCGTGATCAACACGTTCAACCCGAGCCAGATGCGCGGCGTATCCGCCTATGACACCACGCACTCGGTGAACGCCAACTTCGTCTATGACCTTCCCTTCGGCCGTGGGCGGAAGTTCGGAACTCACATGAACAAGGTGCTGGACGCCTTCGTCGGCGGCTGGGAGATCAGCGGCCTCTACCGCCAGACCTCCGGCCTGCCTTTCTCGGTCACCAACGGCCAGCGCTGGCCCACCAACTGGAACCTCGGCGGCAACGCCACCCCCAACGGCCAGCCGATACCGGCCGTGGTCAACACCAAGAACGCCACCGGCATCTCGGGCGGCGGACCCGACCTCTGGCAGAGCCCGGCCGACGCATTCAACGCCTTTCGGGAAGACTTCCCCGGCGAGTCCGGCGGACGCACCAACCTCCGCGGCCAGGGAATATTCAATATCGACACCGGCGTCTACAAGAACTTCACCATGCCGTGGTCCGAGCGCCAGAAACTCCAGTTCCGCTGGGAGAGCTACAACGTGACTAACTCGGTGCGCTTCGACCCCGCGTCCGGCGCCGGCTCCGGCAATTCCGCCAGCAACACGCTTTCCGCCACCAGTTTCGGCAAGCTGACCACCCAGCTCGGTACGCCGCGCCAGATGCAGTTCGCGCTCCGCTTCGTCTGG
>DATJYW010000337.1:0-16186 GCA_035499435.1 Candidatus Acidiferrales bacterium
GCACAGAAATTCAAGCACTTACGAGTGGCGAGAGGATTGCACTACCAGTGCCGGAGGCAGTCATGAAAAGCAAACTATTAGTCCTGATTCTTTTTACAGGCGCCACGGCTTTCGCGGCCCATGTTGCAGTCGGCATCGCAGTCGGCTACCCCGCCTACGCACCGGCTCCGGTGGCTGTTTATGCGCCGCCGCCTCCGTCGCCCGCCTACTATGCCCCGCCGCCGGCTCCCGGCCCGAATTATTCATGGGTCTCCGGCTACTGGTACCCGTCCGGCCCGCGATACGCGTGGCGCGCGGGATACTGGGCGCCCCGGCCATATGCCGGCGCGCATTGGGTCGCACCGCGGTACTACCGGGGAGCTTACTATCACGGGTATTGGCGCCGGTAAGGCTGGCGTGGACAGGCTGAAGCCGGTCCCACAAGGCTGGTTTCGTCGTAACCTAGGTGTATGTGGCTTGCGGCTGTCCTGGGTTTGATTCCGCTCGTTCACGCGGAAATTGCGAAACCAGCCGCATGGGTTCCCGCCCGTTGGCCCTGGGCCGATGCGCGCTCGCTGGATCTGCTCGACGGCTCTCCCGTTAATTGCCTTCTACTGAAGTCTCCGCCCGCGGAGTTCGTGGCCGCCGCCAAGGCCCGCGGGGTGGTGGTGCTCGCGATCGGCGGCGATCCCGATGACCTGGTGCTCACCGGTGAGCCCGGCCTTCCCACGATCCACCTCACGACGCGCCGCAAGATGGCGCTCGGGTCGGGCGATCCGATCATCGGCACCACGCAGGGCGTCTGGCCCGGGATCGCACCCGAGGAGGCAGGCGCGCACAAGGCAGGGCCGACGTCGAGCGTCTGGATCGACACCAACACCGGGTTCCTGCGGGCGGTTCGTGCGTGGGGGCCGGCGACGGTCTGGATCGCCAACATGCCGCCCGAGAAGACCGTGATCACCACCGCGCGATACCTTCAGGCGATCGCCGATGCCGCGATCATCGGGGCACGCTGGGTCATCGCCCTGGATAGCGACCTGGCCGCACGCCTCGATCGCCGCGAGGAGGCAGCGATGGGCACCTGGAAGCGGATGGGCGCGCTGCTGGACTATTTCGAGCACCATCCGGAGTGGCGCACGATGCGCGAGGCCGGCCAGCTCGCGATCGTGCAGGATCCCGCGAAGGGCGGCCTGCTCTCCGGCGGCATCCTCGACATGATCGCCACCAAGCACACGCCGGTGCGGCCGGTGCCAAGCGAGCGCCTGACGCCGGAGGCACTGGCCGGCGCCACCATGGCGGTGAACATCGCCGGCGATTCGCTCAATCCGGAGCAGAAGGAAGTCCTGCGCGGATTCGCCCGCGGCGGCGGGACGCTGCTCAACGGTCCGCCGGGATGGAAGGACCCCGCGCCCGCCGGCGGCGCCATCACGCTCGAAAAGCCTGAGCTGGAGCGCCTGGGCGACATGTGGCGCGACGTCAACGGCATGATCGGCCGGCGCAACCTGGGCGTGCGGCTGTTCAACGTGGCGTCGATGCTTTCGAACTACGTCTCCGCGCCAGGCGGGAAGAGCGCGATCGTGCAGCTTGTCAATTACTCCGACTACCCGGTGGACAACGTCACGCTGCACTACCTGGCGGAGCTGCCCCGCGCCACGCTGATCACTCCCGAGGGCGCCGAAAAGAAACTCGAAGTCTACAAAACCGAGGATGGCTGGGGCGTGGATATCGACCGCGTGTCCACCTGCGCCGCCATCAGGCTGGAGCAATAAACGCATGACCCGAAGAGAATGGCTCGCACTCCTTTCCACGGCGCCGCTTCTGAAGGCCGCGCCCGACGCCCCGGTCGCTCCCGTCTCCATCGCCAAGTGCGCTTCTTACGATGAAGACGTGACGGCGAAGCTGGCCGCCATGTTCGACCAGCTTGGAGGGCTCGACAAGCTGGTGCGCAACAAGACGGTCACGGTCAAGCTCAACATGACCGGCGGTCCGGGGGTGCGCCTGCGCGGCATGCCGCCGGCGATGACGCACTATGTTCATCCCAAGGTGATCGGGGCGACGGCGTACCTGATGGGGAAAGCCGGGGCGACGCGCATTCGCTTCGTGGAGAGCGCGTGGGCCACGGCCGGCCCGCTGGAAGACGTGATGCTCGATTCCGGCTGGAACGTGCGCACGCTGGCCTCGGCGGCGCCCGGCGTCGAATTCGAGAATACCAACGGACTCGGCAAGGGGAAAAAGTATTCGCGGTTCAAGTTTCCGGGCAAGGCATACATGTATCCCGAGTACGTGCTGAACCACGCCTACGAAGATACCGACGTCTTCGTCAGTCTGGCCAAGCTCAAGGAACACGCCGATTGCGGCGTCACCCTCTCACTCAAGAACTGCTTCGGCATCATCCCGGCATCGATCTACGGCGATGACGCGGGCGTGAACGATCCCAACGAGAAGCCCACCAAGGGACGCTCCGACGTGGTCCACTTCGGCAAGCGGCAGCCGGCGAAGATCGCGCCGCCGGAGCTGTACCCGGGTGTCGGGAGCAAGACGGGCGGCTATCGCGTGTCGCGCGCGGTTGCCGACCTGTCGGTGGTGCGGCCGATTCACCTGGCGATTATCGACGGCGTCGAATCGATGGCCGGCGGCGAAGGTCCGTGGATTCGCGGCGTGCGTCCGGTGAAGCCGGGCGTGCTGCTGGCGGGGTTGAATCCGGTGTCGACGGACGCGGTGGCAACAGCGGTCATGGGATACAATCCGCGCGCGGAGCGGGGCACGCCGCCATTCCGGAACAACGCCGACAATACGCTGCTCCTGGCCGAGGCTCATGGGGTTGGCGCGGCGGACCTGAGCCGGATCGAGGTTCGAGGGGTATCGATCGCGAACGCGTTGTATCGGTTTGCGTAACGCTACCATAGGTAGCTGATGGCGACGTACTCCGTCTTCACGCTGTCCTCATGGGAAGAGTTCCTCGAGCTGGTCGTTCACCCGCCATACTCCAACTGGGCCTTTCGCGGCGAACGCGACGAGCGCTGGCCGCTCTACAGCTCGCTCTCGCGTTACCTTCAAAACTTCGGCGTCGCCTGCGAAGCCTGGCCCGAGCAGGAAGCGCGTATTCTGCGCATCTTCAAACGCAAAGCCCACCAGTTTCTGGAACGGCCTCCGGACTGGAACGACGATTTCCAATGGCTCGCGCTGATGCAGCACCACGGCGCGCCCACGCGGCTGATCGATTTCACCTGGTCTCCGTACGTCGCGGCCTTCTTCGCGCTCGAGCGCACGCTCGGCGATTGCGTGGTGTGGGCGATGAATCCCGCGCGCGTGGCCAGCACCCGCGTGCCCGATTCCGGCAGGATCGACCCGCGCTTCCAGGGCAACTTCGCGACTCACTACCTTCCGGGCGTGGAACGCTTCATCTGGATGGGCGAGCCGCACACGATGAACCGGCGGCTGATCGCCCAATCCGGCACGTTTCTGGTGCCCGGAGTCCTGGACGTGCCGGTGGAAGACATTCTAAGCGACCCGGACCAGGGAAACATTATGGCCAAGTTCGTCCTGGCCAATGCAGTGCGCGAGCAGGGCATGCGCGAGCTATACCGCATGAACATCACTTACGCCACGCTCTTCCCGGACCTGGACGGGCTGGCGCGCAGCATGGGGTACGAGCTGGAGTTTCACTGGGCGTACGATCCCCACACGATGGAGAAGTACACGACCTGACGCGCTACATCGGCAACTGACGCGAGAGGGCCGGAAACATGGCTTGCGCGAAGGAGACCGCGGTTTTGGTGGCCCCAGCGGCGTCGTTGGCGCGCACCGGCACCACCACCTTGACCAGGGCCGTGTCGCTGCGGTGATACTTCAGCGAATCCGCGATCAGCCAGAACTTCGCCGCGAATTCGTCGGCGATGATGCGGCTGTGGCTCTGATACCAGTACAGCGTGATGCTCTTCTCGTCGCCGCGCGCCGTCAGGTAGCGGTTGATCTTCACAGGTTCGTCGCGGCCGGGAAACTGGACTGTAATCGGAAACGATTCGATGGGCTCGAAGCCGGCGCCCGGCAGGCAATTCTTGGGGGAGTGCGGCGCCTGGCCTTCGCGCTGCGTCTTGAAGAACGCGATGAACAGGTAGACGCCTTCGGTGCCGGCGGCGTTCACGTACTCCCGGCTCAACAGGTCGTCGGCCTTGAGAATGTCCTGGACCTCGGGTTCGATTTTCACGTCCTGCAAGAGAGTCCATCCTGACAACTCGCCCGGAAAGAGATCCAGCGGGCCCACGGGAGGAATGCGCTCCGGCCGCATGGCGATGGCATAAAACGCCACGCCCTGCAGCACCAGGACGACGGTCAGAATGCGGACCCACCCGTCGCGCGCGAAACTCATCGAGCCCTCCTTGCCGCCACGATCCGGCTGGCGCGATTGATCAGGCTGTGCAGGATGATCAGCAGCCCCAGGCCGACCATGAAGATCACCCAGCCCTGCGCCTCGTGGAAGAATCCTTCGGCCAACTCGGTCTTGACCTGGGTCATCAGGCCGGTGATGGTCACGCGGCTGGCGTTGGCGATGATGGCCAGCGGAATGGTGGCAAAGAACAGCGTGATCCTCACCCAGTTCCGTTTCTCGAAGAAGTATCCGTATACCAGCGAGAGGAACGAGAGCGACAGCAGCGAGCGGATTCCGCTACAGGCCTCCACCACGGAGAGCTTCTGGTTGGGCAGCTCCAGTACATTGCCTTCGCGCGTGACCGGCACCGAGAGCAGAGTGAGCGCGTCTTCGGCGAGGCGGCTGGCCTGGATCTGCAGCTTGAAGGTCAGCGTGTTGTAGAGCAGTTGCGGAATGGGAATCATGAACAGAAGCAGGAACAGCGGGAACGCCAGCTTCTTCAGCGTCAGCAGGCCGCCGAGAGTCCACACTAGGCCGACCAAGGTGATGATCAATGCAATCCGCGCCGTGAACAGCTCCGTGCCGAGGGTAGCGACCAGTAGTTGTGCGCCGCCCCACACTACGAGGATCAGCCCGCGCCAGTCAGGCTGTGTCTTGAGCGCGGCCAGCTCTTCGCGGCGCTGCCAGACGATAAATCCGGAGATGATAGGCACGAAGAACGCGTGACCCATATCGGGGTCGTAGTAGCACTGCCGCACAAGATGGCGGAGTACTGGAAAATACGCGGCCACAAGAAGGACGCCGAACCAGGCAATGGTTGTCCACGGCAGTTCACTCTTGCGGGGCGTTTCGATCGCCGGGGTCATACGGAGAAGACTATGGCTATCATATCAACCCTGCGGTGGTGCTGTTCATCGATGTTGGGGTGCTTAACCGAATTGGGGGACGCGGCCGGACTCGACGGGGCAAACCGGGGTCAGACCGCTCTGTCCACGCGGCGATTAGCGATAACTTGCTGAAAGAGAGTACATGCGCCCTGGGACAGAGCGATCAGACCCCGGTTTGCGGCGCATGCTCTTCCAGGAAATCCCCAAAACGGTTAAGTACCCTCGGTGTTGTTCATCGGGCCGGATACAACAATGACGATAGACTAGAAACAGTGGAAGAGGAAGTTCTCGGCAAGGCTTACGACTCCAGACTGATGCGCCGCCTGCTGGGCTACATGCGCCCGTACCGTATGCTGGTGGCGCTGTCGCTGATCTTCCTGCTGGCGCAATCCGCGCTGCAGGTGCTGGGACCGCTACTGACCCGCACGGCGGTGGATCGATACCTACAGCCCCACGCCGAACACATACCGGAATTCCTGGCGCGCTACCTTCCGGCCGACGCCTGGGCCGGCCTCTCACGAATCGGTATCGCCTACCTCGCGGTGCTCCTCGCCAACTTCGCGTGCGAATTCATCCAGACCAACCTGATGCAGTATACGGGCCAGCTCGCCATGTTCGATCTGCGCAAGCAGCTCATGGCGCACCTGCAGCAACTGGACCTGAGCTTCTACGACCAGAATCCGGTCGGCCGCCTGGTCACACGCCTCACCACCGACGTGGACGTGCTCAACGATCTGTTCGCATCCGGCCTGGTGAACATTCTGGGCGATGTGCTGGTGCTGGCCTTCATCCTGGCGATCATGTTCAGCTTCAGCCCTCTGCTCACCGGGATCATGATGGCCGTGATGCCATTCGTGATTCTGACGACGGCCATCTTCCGGAGGAGCGTGACGCAGAGCTACCGCCGGATCCGGGTGGCCATCGCGCGCATCAACGCCTACCTTCAGGAGCACATCACGGGGATCGTGGTGTTGCAGCTTTTCAACCGCGAGCGGCGCAGCGAGATCGGGTTCGAAGAGGTCAACCGGGAGCACATGAACGCCTTCAAGAAGGCCATCACGGCGTACGGCTGGTTCTATCCGGTGGTGGAGTTCCTGTCGATGATCGCGCTGGCGGGAATTCTGACGTACGGCGGCTTTCGCATTCAGTCGGGCCGGTTGAGCCTGGGTGTGGTCGTGGCCTTTCTGCAATACGGCCTGCGGTTCTTCCGGCCTATCCAGGACCTCAGCGAGAAGTACAACATCCTGCAGGGCGCAATGGCATCGTCGGAGCGCATCTTCAAGCTGCTCGACACTCCTGCCTCGATTGTCGCCCCCGCGGCTCCCCGCCCCGTGCCGGAGGGCATCGCGCCCATCGAATTCGACGGCGTCTGGTTCGCTTACAAAGGCGAGGATTGGGTTCTGCGCGACGTCAGCTTCACCATCCAGCCCGGCGAGACCGTCGCGATCGTGGGCCACACCGGCGCCGGCAAGACTACCATCATCAGCCTGTTGCTGCGCTTCTACGATGTGCAGCAGGGCGCTATCCGGATCGGCGGTGTGGACCTGCGCGACCTGGATCCGCTGGAGCTGCGCCGGCGTTTCGGGGTCGTGCTTCAGGATCCCTATCTTTTCACGGGCACGCTGGAGGACAACATCCGCCTGGGAACGGAACATATTCTCGCGGAGCACGTGGAAGCCGCCGCGGAGCGCGTCAACCTGCTGGAATTCGTCCGCGGGCTGCCCGACGGCTTCGGGCACTCCATCCGGGAGCGCGGCAGCGGTCTTTCCACGGGACAGAAGCAGCTCATCAGCTTCGCGCGCGCCCTGGCCCACAACCCCCGCTACCTCATCCTGGACGAAGCGACTTCCAGCGTGGACACCGACACCGAGCTGCGGGTACGCGACGCGCTGAGCCGCATGGTGGAAGGCCGCACGTCGATCGTGATCGCGCATCGTCTTTCGACTATCCAGAGGGCCGACCGCATTCTGGTCATGCACAAGGGCACGCTGCGCGAAAGCGGGACGCACCAGGAGCTGCTGGGTCAGCGGGGGATTTATTGGAAGTTGTATCAGTTGCAGTATAAGGACCAGGAACCCGTAAGAATACAGAATTCAGAAGTCAGAATTCAGAATGAACCGGCCCGGAGCTCCTGACGGGCGGATTCTGAATTCTGACTTCTTCTCTTAAGCCGTTTTATACGCCAGATCCAGCAATTCCACGACGTGCATCACTCTCTGGCCGGAGCCGTGCATGCGCACGCCGGCTTGAAGCTGGAGGAGACAGCCGGGATTGGCCGTCGCGATGATGCGGGCGCCGGTGGCGTTTACGGCTTCCATCTTGCGCTCGAGGATCTGCATCGACATCGCGTTTTCCACCACGTTGTAGACGCCCGCGCTGCCGCAACAGAGGTCGGCGCCGGGCATCTCGTGGAACTCGATGCCAGGGATTGCGGCCAGCAGTTCGCGAGGGGGGCGCCGGATCTTCTGGCCATGCGCCAAATGGCAGGAGTCCTGGTAGGTGACCACCGCTTCGACGCGGCCCAGGTTGCGGTTCAGCTCGATGCCGCCCAGAAACTCGGTCACGTCCTTCATCAGGGCAGAGAAGCGGCGCGCCTTCTCCGCGTAATCCGGGAGGTCTTCGAGGAGCTCGCCGTACTCTTTCAGGGTCGAGCCGCAGCCGGCGGCGTTCGTAATCACCGCGTCGAATCCGCCATCCACGATGGCGTCGATATTCCGGCAGGCCAGCGCCTGCGCCTCGCTGCGCAGGCCGGAGTGCAGGTGGAGCGCGCCGCAGCAGCCCTGGCCATCCGGCACCACCACTTCGCAGCCGTTTTTTTGCAGCACCCGGACGGTCGCCTCGTTGAGCCTGGCAAAGCTCACGTTGGCGATGCATCCCGCGAGCAGGGCCACGCGATGCCGGCGCTCGCCCTCGGCTGGAAACGTCTTGCCGATCTGGCTGAAGAAGAACGGCGGATCGGCCGATGGCATGAGCTGTACGAGGTCGCCCAGGGGGCCCAGCATGCGCATCTGTCCCAGGCCGCGCGCCAGGGCCTTCATTCCGCTGCGCTCGAACAGGTACAGCATCGTGCCCGCGACCGACAGCAGGCCGCGCGATTGCAGCAGGCGCGCGAACACAAAGCGCCTCACCCGGCGCGCCCACCATCCGCGCTGCGTGTGCGATTCCAGCTCGGCGCGCGCGTCTTCGACCATGCGGCCGTAGCGAACACCGGAGGGGCATGCCGATTCGCAGCCGCGGCAGGCCAGGCAGAGGCCGATGTGGCGCCGGTAGGCATCGGTGATCGGGGCTCCTTCGGAGACCTGTACCATCTGGTAGACGCGGCCGCGCGGGGAATCCATTTCGAGCCCGAGCTCGCGGTAAGTCGGGCAGGCGTTCAGGCAGAGCCCGCAGTGGACGCAGCGGTCCAGGTCGAACTGCCTGGGTCCGAGACTGGCTGGTTCAGATACGGCGGTAGAGTCGGCCACGGTTCAACAGGTTCGACGGATCAAACACGTTCTTGACCCGCTTCATCAGCTCCCAATCGGCGCCCGGCGCCGGCCACAGTTCCTGCTTGCGGCGGCAGGCATCGGGCGCAAACTCGATCACGGCCTTCCAGCCGCGCCGCACCGCGTCTTTCAGCCAGGCCGCGGCGGCGCGCCACTGTTCGAAATAGCCGTAACAAACACCGGAAGCCGCGCGCGCGATCACCGCGCCCGGAAACGACGTAACCACTGCTTCCAGCTCTTTCAGCGTACACGAAGCCCGCACGACGGCGCCATCCTCGTGCGCGGCAAGAAACTGCGGTGTGAACTCCTCCACCTGCCGCCAGAGGGCCCGCTGATTGTCGTTCTCGAAGGCTCTCGTTTCTCCCAGTTGTGCGAACTCGCGCTCGTAGCGCTCGACCGCCTCGGCGTTGCCCCCGGCGCGCAACGCCAGCGCCCACCGGGGCAGGCCGATCCCGCTGGCCGCCGCCGGATTCAGCAGGTCGATCGCGGCCGGTTGAAGCTGGCCTTTGAGCAGGCTGTCGCGCGCCGCGACGGCTTGGGCAGCCGAGTCGAACGGCACGATAAAGCTGCGCTCCACTTCCGGCATCGGCTGGAGCTTGAAGTTGACCGTGGCGATGGCCGCCAGCGTGCCGAACGAGCCGATCATCAGCTTTGCCATGTCCAGCCCGGCGACGTTCTTCACCACCATGCCGCCGGTTTGTACCAGCTTGCCTTCGACGGTGGCGAGCGACATGCCGATCACCAGGTCGCGGGCCGTGCCGTAGAGCCGCCTCCGCGGCCCGCTGGAGTTGGCCGATATCACGCCGCCGACGGTGGCACCGCCGGCGAACGGAGGGTCGAGCGGAACCATCTGGCGGTTTGCGGCCAGCATCTGCTCGAGCTGGCACCACGCGAGCCCGGCGTCCACGCTGATGGTGAGGTCGTGCGGCTCGTACTGCACGACGCGGCGCAGGGACTGCGTGGTGATGGCGATATCGGCGGGCTGGAGGGGCCCAGCCATGAGCCGTTTCGTGGAATTTCCGGCGAGCGCGATGGTCTGGCCGCGGCCGGCCGCCTCGCGCAGCGCCTCCGCCAACTCGGCGGGAGTCGAGGGCGCTGACACGTTTATAGATTAGCCCACGCGAAGTAGCGAAGAATCATGCTCAGAATGGTGAGCACCACCGAGCCGAGGATCGCCGGCAGACACCCCTCCACACTAAACCCGGGGGTGAACACCGCCGCGACCTTCAGCAGGAAGCCCTTGATGACGAAGAGGAACAACCCGAAGGTCACGAGCGTGAATGGAAATGCGAGAAAGCGCAGAACTGGGCCCAGGATCACGTCCACAAATCCAAAAACGACGGTAGCAATCATCGCGGTGCCGAACCCGCGAATCGCGATCCCCGGAATCATCTGCGCCATCAGGTACAGTGCCAGCGCGCTCAACAGCCAATTGATCAACCAGTGTGTCAGCCAGTAGTGCGGCACGCGAACCTCCCGCCCAGAGATAATGATAAGCCATGGCCACCCTATACGCCGGAACCTCCGGCTTCGCGTATCCTGCCTGGAAGCCGGCCTTTTATCCGGCGAAGCTGCCGACGAATCAGTTTCTCAAGCACTACTCGCAGCGCCTGAATTGCGTGGAAATCAACTACACGTTTCGGCGCCTGCCATCGGCCGGCACGCTGGCGAATTGGGTAGAGCAGACGCCCGCGGGCTTCGTGTTCGCCACAAAAGCGAACATGCGCATCACCCACATTATGCGGCTGAAGAACGCCGAGGCCGCCACGGAGCTGTTCCTCAAAATGATCGACCCTTTGCGGAGCGCGCGCCGCCTGGGCCCGATCCTTTTCCAACTTCCGCCCGCGATGAAGTGCGACGTGGCGCTGCTGGCCGCCTACCTCGAGCTCCTGCCGAAGGACCTGCGCTACGCCTTCGAATTCCGCCATACGAGCTGGCTGGCTGATCCGGTGTACGAGCAGCTCCGCAAGCACAACGTCAGTCTCTGCGTGGCCGAATCGGAGCGGCTGGAAGTTCCGGAAGTGATCACCGCCGATTTCGTGTATTACCGCCTGCGCAAACCGGACTACACCAACGCCGACGTGGAGGCGATCCGCGGACGCGCCCAGGAGCTTGTCGCCACCGGCCGCGATCTGTACCTGATGTTCAAGCACGAGGAAACGCCGGAAGGGGCGCTGAACGCCGAGAAAGTGCTGGCCAATCCGGCTGCGTGATCACTGATCCTGCGGGCGCCGGGGGCGCGGAGCGAGCGCCTGCTTCATCAAGTCGTCAAATTCGGCGCGGGTCATCTTCAGCTTCTCGGGATGCGCGTCGATCCATTTGCCCAGGGCCGCGAACTTTTGAGGGGTCCAGCCGCCTTCGAATTCGGCGCCGTTTTTGCCCTCGCGATTGAGCTCGAAATTGAAGGCGTCCTGGAGGTTGGTGAACTCGGCTTTGCCGATGGCCTGCGCGGCCAGCACGGCGGGAATGAAGATCACGCCGTCGTGCTTGGCCAGAACCAGGTCGCCCGGCAGCACCACCGCCCGGCCGATGCGCACGGGAACGTTGATCCCGGTGAGCTGCATCTGGGCCCAAGCCGAAGGATCGTAGCCCCGGTAGAATCCGTTGAGGTTTGCGATTTCGCGGTTCTCCTCCGCATCGCGGATGCCGGCATCGAAGACGAACCCGGAATGCGTGTGGGCCGCAATCCCGCTGCCCAGGTTCGACCCGATGATGGTGCCTTCGACAATTTTTCCGTAGCCATCGACCACCATCGTGTCGCCCATCTGAAGCTCGTTGATAACCCAGCTATTGGTGCCGCTGACACGGCCCTCCTTCTTGCCCTCGGCGGCCACGGCCGCGGCCATGTCCGGCCGTCGCGGCATGAATTGAGCGGTGAGCGCGCGGCCGGCGAACGGCTTCTCGATGTGGAGCGCCTGCCAGCCGGCCTCGAACTGATTGGTGTAGCCCTGGCTGCGGAGATAGTCCCACACGTCTTCGATGGAGACGTCGAGCGCGCGGGTCAACAGGCCGTCCGGCACTTTCGGGCGGCCGTCGGGGAAGCGCTCGCCCTTCCAGTCGGCGGTATAGAAGAGGATCTGTTCCCGGTTTGGCCGAATCTGGGCAGATGCGGCGCGGGGTACGGCCAGCGCGAAGGCGGCGGAAAGGATCAGAAGCGTCCTGGTCATAGCTTCTCCTTCTCAATAGTCATAACACGCAGGGCCGCCCGCGCTACAGTGGGGGTAGGAGGGGCGTTATGTACGGATGGAAGGCCCTCTTAGCATTTGGTCTCACGGTCTGTGCGTGCCTGGCCCAATCGCGCGAGCCGGACGATTCATGGCTCATGAAGAACTACCGGTTTGCCGGAGCCCCGGCGCCCGGCGAGATCCCACAGGTGAGCCCCACGGCAGCGCAACTCCAGGAGATTCAGAACACCGTACTGAGCATCCTGCGCAAGGCCGATTTCGCGGGCGATTTCGAAGCGGCGTTGGCCGCGGCGGCCCAGGCTACGGCCAATGCGCAATTGATGGGCGCCGTGACCGGGCAGTTGAAGCCGCCGCAGCCGCCCGCTCCCGGGCCGCGCGATCAAAACCCGCCAGGTCCGGCGAAGTACCTGATCGCGCTTCGGGACCGGAGCATCGAAGCGGCATCGGCGGTGTGGATGGACCGGCTCATGCTGCACTACCTCACGCCGGGTGGCGCACACGTTCAGGTGCGGCTCGACCAGGTGGACTGGCAACGCTCCGCCGAGCTGAGCCGGCGAAGCGACCCGTGCCGGACTGCAAACTGATTTTCATGCACCCCATGCGGAGCTCCGGACATCTGCATCACGAGGTAACGCTGTGACATTTCAACGAACGGCTTCCCATTGCGCCCTGATCACCATTTTGCTGGCCTCCGGTTTGCGCGCGGCGGGGCCGTTGGTGGTTTTGATCGGAGCTCCGGGCTCGGGACGAGCGACACAGGCGGAGGCACTCAGGAAAGAGCGGGGGATGGCGCTCATTTCGACGGACGATCTGATCGCGCGCAACCAGCAGATGTTCGAGCGCTTCAAGCATCCCGAAATCCAGGGAGTCGACCCGCACCTGGATCCCGCGCTGAACCCGCTTGTGGAGGAGGCGCTCAAATCGGCGGACCTGACCCATGGGGTGGTGCTGTACCGGTATCCCGCCGCCAAGATTCAGGGCGACTTTCTCCTCAGCCTGCGCGAAAAACTGGGGTTGCCGAAGGCCCTGGTGATTCACCTGCGCGTGCCGGATGACGTGGCTCGCAAACGGCTGGAGAAGGAGAACGTGCGCGCCGCCGACATCGATCAGCAGTTGAAGGACTATCACCGCGAGGTCGATTTTGTCCGCGTCTACTTTCCGGAAGCCGACATTCATGATGTGGACGGCAATCAGACCCGGGAAAAGGTAGCCAAAGCAATCAGCAAGCTGTTAGGAAACCGATAGCTGATAGCTTATTTGCATGCGCTGGACCCGAGTGTTCATCCCTACTTTGCGCGAAAGCCCTGCCGACGCCGAGACCGCCGCACAGAAGCTCCTGGTGCGCGCCGGATACGCGCGCGCCATTTCGACCGGTGTCTACGGCTGGCTGCCCCTAGGACTGCGCGCGCTCGAAAGAATCCGAGGCGTGGCTCGGGAGGCACTCGAAGCGCTCGGCGGCCAGCAGATCGATTTGCCTGAAGCCGCGGCCGCGGCGATCGCCCAGGGCGAGCTGCGCAGTCCGAGACAGCTTCCCCAGATCTGGTACCGCTTCGAAGCCGCGCCTTTGCGCGCCCGCCAGTTCCTGGGCATGGAGATCTTCAGTTTCGGCGCGGATCGCGCGGCGCTGGACGCGGCGCTCCGCCGCATCCTCGATCGCTGCGGCGTCCCGTTTCGCGAAGCCGGCGACGCGCTCGTCGCGCTCCACGATACCGGCGTCGAAACCGCCGTCGTCTGCGCAGGCTGCGGCTACACGGCGACTCCGCGCACGGCGGTAAGCATGCCCTCGGCGGTGCCCGCCGATCCCGAAGGCGATCTCTCCCCCGAAGAGTTCCACACGCCAGGACAGAAGACCATCGCCGCCATTGCGAACTTCACCGGCCTGCCGGAAAGCATGCAGATGAAGAGCCTGGTGCTGGTGGCCGGCGGCAAGCCGGTCCTGGCGACGGTTCGCGGCGATCACCAGCTCTGCGAGGCCAAATTTCCGGCTCGGCCGGCGCAGCCCGAAGAGATTCTCAAGTGGTTCGGCGCGCAGGCCGGCTCGCTGGGCCCGGTCGGCGTGAAAAACATGCGGATCGTGGCCGACCACGCGCTCGCCGGACGCCGCAACATGATCTGCGGCGCCAATCGCGACGACTACCACCTGCGCCACGTCACCCCCGGCGAGGATTTCGAAGCCGAGTTCCGGGACCTCCGCCAGGTTTCGGCCGGCGAGGCTTGTATGCGCTGCGGCGCACTGCTCGAATTCCGTCCCGCCATCGAGCTCGCCCGCACCGCCGAGGGCGTCCGCCGTCTCTCCATCGAGCGCATCCTCACCAGCGCCATCGAGCTCGGCAACGACAAGGATGGCATGATCCTGCCCGCCGCCATCGCGCCCTTCGATGTCGTGATCACCGCCGCCATCGTCTCCGATGCCGCCGAACAGATCTACCGCGCCTGCCTCGACGCGGGTCTCGACGCCCTCTACGACGACCGCGACGAGCGCCCCGGCGTCAAGTTCAAAGACGCCGACCTGATGGGCCTGCCCATCCGCATCAACGCCGGCAAGAAGCTCGCCGAGGGCCTGGTCGAGATGGTGGATCGTAAGACCAAACAGGTCACCGATGTCCCTGCCGCCGAGGTTCCGGCCCGCGTGCGCGCGGCACTATACTGATCGTGTGAAACGCATTCTTTTGTCCTGGTTGCTCTCGGCGTGTGCGCTTCCGGCCGCCGACAACGGCTGGTTCAACGTGCTCGATTACGGCGCCAAGCGCGACGCCTCCGCGCCCTCCACGGCGGCATTCAACTCGGCTATCCAGGCCGCAGCCAGGGTTGGAGGCGGCACCGTCTTCGTCCCCGCCGGGCAGTACACGTCGGGCGCCATCGTGCTCGCCAGCAACATCACGTTCTTCATCGATGCCGGCGCCAACATCCGCTTCCTCTCCGACCGCAGCCTGTACCCGATGGTCGCCAGCCGCTTCGAGGGCACCGAGACCCGCGCTCCCGCCGCCATGATCGGCGGCCACAACCTCGAAAACATTGCCATCACCGGCCGCGGCACACTGACCGCCGACAACGCGGAATGGCGCAAGCTGGCGGGCTCGGACCCATCCTGGCGGGCGGCGTGGGTGAACCTGCTCGGCCTGATCGAAAAGAAGCAGCCTGTTCCCGACGATCTCCGCCGCACCGCCGAAATGAGCCTGCGCACGGATTTCATCCGCACGGTGGAAAGCAAGAACGTGCTGATCGAAGGCATCCACATCAAGGGCTCGCCCATGTGGGTGCTGCATCCGCTCTACTGCGAGAACGTGGTCATCCGCAACGTCGTGATCGAGACCTTCCCCGGCGCCAACACAGACGGCATCGACGTCGATAGCTGCCGCCACGTGCGCATCTCCGATTCCTATTTCGATACGGGCGACGACGCCATTTGCCTCAAGTCCGGCAAGGATGTCGATGGGCGCCGCGTCAACCGCCCTACCGAAGATGTGGCGATCACCAACTGCACGGTCCACCGCGGACACGGCGCGGTGGTTCTCGGCAGCGAGAACTCGGGCAACATTCGCAACGTGGTCGCGAGCAACATCGTCGCTCAGGGCACCGACCGCGGCATCCGCATCAAGAGCGGACGCGCCCGCGGCGGCATCATCGAGAACATCCGCTTCGACAACTGGGTGATCGAGGACACGCCGTACCCGGCCATCGAAGTCACCAATTACTACACGCGGGCGCCCGACGAGCCGGTCTCCGAGCGCACCCCCATCTTTCGCAACATCGCCATCAGCCACGTGACGGTCAACCGCTGCCGGACAGCCGTCAGCATCGAGGGCCTGCCGGAGATGCCGGTCGAAGGCCTGCGCCTGACCGATGTCATTGCGACCGCCAAAGAAGGGCTGCGGGCTTTCAACACGAAAGGCCTCGAGCTGCACTATGTCCGCATCAACGCCGAGACTGGCATCCCGTTCCTGATCCGCGATTCGGTGAATCTCGATCTCGACGGTGTTCAGGCGCCCGTAGTCCGCCTGGATCGGGTCAAAGCAGTGAGCGTCCGCAATGTCGGCGTGGAAGTTGTGCTCTCGCTCGCTCCCGGCCTGAAGCCGGAAATCGCCGTGCCCGCGGGGGTGTTCATGAAGGAGGAGCAGTCCGACGCGTGGAGCGGGATCAATACCCCGGACCGGCGACGCTGATCAGCACGGACCTACTGGTGTGTGCGCTAACGAACCATCTCCAGCGTGGTTCAATCGGCGGTGGGCTTACGCCGACCAGATCGGAGTGCACCGCAAGGCAGACGCACGGGATGGCGAC
>DATJYW010000338.1:0-2676 GCA_035499435.1 Candidatus Acidiferrales bacterium
CGGCTCAGGTCCTGGTCCTTGACGATGTCAGTGAGCTGCTTCTGGACGTAGGCGGCATCGATCTTGACGGTCTTCTTCTTCATTTCCGGGGCCTCGAAGGAGATCTCGTCGAGGACCTTTTCCAGGATGGTATGGAGGCGGCGGGCGCCGATGTTTTCCGTCTGGGAGTTCACTTGCGCGGCGAAACGAGCCAGCGCGGCGATGGCGTCGTCAGAGAAGGAGAGCTTGAGACCTTCGGTCTCAAGCAGCGCGGCGTACTGCTTGATGAGCGCGTTCTTGGGTTCGGTGAGGATGCGCACGAAGTCGGCCTCGGTGAGCGGGGTGAGCTCGACGCGGATGGGGAAGCGGCCCTGGAGCTCGGGAATCAGGTCAGAGGGCTTGGTGACGTGGAAGGCGCCGGCGGCAATGAACAGGATGTGCTCGGTGCGAATCATGCCGTAGCGGGAATTGACGGTGGTGCCTTCGACGATGGGGAGAATGTCGCGCTGCACACCTTCGCGGGAGACGTCGGGGCCATGGCCGGACTCGCGGCCGGCGATCTTGTCGACTTCGTCGATGAAGATGATGCCCATTTGCTCGGCACGGTCGACGGCCATGCGTGTGACCTGGTCCATGTCGATCAGTTTGTTTTCTTCTTCCTGGATCAGGTACTCGTAGGCGTCGGCGACGCTCATCTTGCGCTTCTTCTTGGACTGGCCGAAGAAGTTGGAGAGCATGTCGCGGACGTTGATATCCATTTCCTCGACGCCCTGGCTGGAAACGATTTCGAAGGCCGGCGTGGCGCGCTCGCGGACCTCGACTTCGACCATGCGAGTATCGAGCTTGGCGTCGCGGAACTGAGCACGGAGCTTTTCACGGGTGCGGGCGTACTGCTCCATGCGATGGATTTCGTCTGCGGCGGAGCCGGGTGCGCCGGTTTGGGGGCCGACGGTGAAGGACGGGCCGTTGCCGGAGCCGGTGGCTGGCGCAGGGGACGCGGAAGGCGGCGGGAGGAGCAGATCGAGCAGGCGTTCCTCGGCGGTCTGCTCGGCGCGCTCAGCGACTTCGTCTAGTTTTTCCTCGCGGATCATGTCGATGGCATTTTCGACGAGGTCGCGGACCATGGATTCGACGTCGCGGCCGACGTAGCCGACTTCGGTGTACTTGGAGGCTTCCACCTTGACGAAGGGGCAGCCGGCGAGGCGGGCGAGGCGGCGGGCGATTTCCGTTTTGCCGACGCCGGTGGGGCCGATCATCAGGATGTTCTTGGGCAGGATTTCCTCGGCGAGCTCGGGAGTGAGCTTCTGGCGGCGGACGCGGTTGCGCAGGGCGACGGCGACGGCGCGCTTGGCGGGGGCCTGGCCGATGATGTACTTGTCGAGCTCGAGGACGATCTCGCGTGGGGTCATGTCGTCGAGGGCGGGGAGCTGCTCGGGCTCCTGCGGGGGCATCTCGCCGGGGAGGTAGAGAACGCGCTGCTTGTCGTTCGGTTCGCTCACAGTTCCTCGATGGAGAAATTGCCGTTGGTGTAGATACAGATTTCGGCGGAGATGCGCATGGCTTCCTGGGCGATCTCGCGCGCGGAAAGTTTTGTATGAGCGGCGAGGGCGCGCGCGGCGGCCAAGGCGTAGGAGCCGCCGGAGCCGATAGCGCACATGCCGTCGTCGGGCTCGATGATGTCGCCGTTGCCGGAGAGGACGAAGGTGCTCTTCAGGTCGGCGACGACGAGCAGGGCGTCGAGATGGCGCAGCATGCGGTCGGTGCGCCAGTCCTTGGCCAGTTCGACGGCGGCGCGGGCCAGATTGCCGTGATACTCCTGGAGCTTGCCTTCGAAGCGGGAGAAGAGCGAGAGTGCATCGGCGGTGTGGCCGGCGAAACCAGCGAGGACTTTGTCTTCGAAGAGGCGGCGGACTTTCTTGGCGCTGTGCTTGATGACGCTGTCGCCGAGGGTGACCTGGCCGTCGCCGGCCATGACGACTTTGCCGTCGCGGCGGACGGAGAGAATCGTGGTGCCGTGCATCTTCTCGGAGTTTTGGGCCCGCGGCATCCGGTGATTATAACGCGAGGGTTTGGGTAGCGCGAAATGGTGAAGCACATGTGGACCTGCGGTTCGCCGAAAGGCGGCGTGTGATAGGCTTCGCGGTCATTGGGGGAGGAAGGTGGAGGCGATGCGGCGGCGAACGGCAGGCTTGCTGATTGCGGGGGTCATGGTGGGGTCTATGGCGATGGCGCGGCAGGGCGAGCCGCAGGTGGAGAAGGGGCAACTTACAGGAGGAGACCACCTGATTCATCCATTCAGCATTGTGCGGCTTGCGCCCGGTGCGTTTGCGCAGGCGCCGGGCGCGGTGCGCGACGAACTGGTGCGGCGAGGATGCCTGATTCCGCAGACGTTTCGGGCGCAGCAGGCGGAGAACGTGATTTCCGGGAAGTTTCGGAACGGGTCGAACGGAGACTGGGCGGCGCTCTGCTCGAAGGCGGGATCGTCGTCGGTGCTGGTCTTCTGGAACGGGTCGGCGCAGGGCGTGCAGGAACTTTCTGCACAGAAGGATACCGATTACGTGCAGGCGCTGACGTCGGGAGTGGTGTATGGATACTCGCGGCGGATTACGGCGGCATCACCGGAACGGATTCGCAAGGCGAAGCAGAACCGCAGGCTCGAGCCGTTTGATCACGACGGCATTGACGACGCGTTTGTCG
>DATJYW010000339.1:0-12356 GCA_035499435.1 Candidatus Acidiferrales bacterium
CGTACGCAGCCATCGCGCTCCTCAGCCTCGCCGGATTCGCCCACCAGACTCTCTCCGTCACCGTCATCACCATGTCCTCCGACCTGTTTCGCCGCAATGAAGTCGCCACGGTCGCTGGAATGGCCGGCACCTTCGGCAACGCCGGCCTGCTGATCTTCTCGCTCTTGATCGGCGGTCTGGTCGCCACCGTCGGCTACACACCTTTCTTTATATGTCTCGGTCTCCTCGATCTCCTGGGCGCGCTGGTCTTGTGGACTCTCGTCCGCGAGCGCAGCCTGGAGGGGGCAATCTGATATGCCGGACGATCCAGCTCGAATTCGTAATCCCATCCTGCGCGGGTTCAATCCGGATCCTTCCATCCTCCGCGTCGGCGACGACTACTACATCGCCACGTCCACGTTCGAATGGTACCCGGGCGTTCAGATCCACCACTCCCGCGACCTGGTTCACTGGCGTCTGCTCACTCGCCCGCTGAACCGCGCCGGCCAACTGAACATGCTGGGCGATCCCGATTCGTGCGGCATATGGGCGCCCTGCCTCAGCTACGCCGATGGCCTTTTCTGGCTCCTCTATACCGACGTGAAGCGTTACGGCCGCACCACTCAGGGAGCCGCTACCGGCGCCTCACTGCGCGACACCCACAACTACCTCGTCACCAGCCCGCGCATCGATGGCGACTGGTCGGATCCCGTCTACCTCAACAGCAGCGGCTTCGATCCCTCCCTGTTCCACGACGCCGGCGGCCGGAAATACCTGGTCAACATGCAATGGGACCATCGCCCGGGGAGCAACCGTTTCTCGGGAATCGTCCTGCAGGAGTATTCGCCGCGCGAGCGCAAGCTCACCGGTCCGGTTCACCTGATCTTCCGCGGCACGCCGCTCGGATTTACCGAAGGCCCGCATCTCTACCAGCGCAACGGCTACTACTACCTGCTGACTGCCGAGGGTGGCACCGGATGGGGACATGCCGTCACCATGGCGCGATCGCGCGCGCTCACCGGACCCTACGAGCTGCATCCCGATGTGTACATCCTCAGCTCGCGCCTGCGGCCCGATCTCGACCTGCAGCGCGCTGGGCACGCCGACCTGGTGGAGACTCCCAACGGAGAGACCTACCTGGTGCACCTCTGCGGTCGGCCCATTCGCAACCGCGGCCGCTGCACCCTGGGCCGCGAGACCGCCATCCAGCCGATGACGTGGTCAGACGACGGCTGGCTGCGCACTGCGGACGGCGCAGGCGTACCCTATGCCGAAGTGGCGGCTCCCGCGCTGGCCGTCCACGCTTTTCCCGCTTCCCCCGCACGCGAGGACTTCGACACCCCGCATCTCCCGTTAGACTTTCAATGGCTGCGGTCTCCCTGGCCCGAAGAGCTCTTCAGCCTGACCGAGCGCCCCGGCTATCTGCGTCTCTACGGCCGCGAGACGCTGGGCAGCCTCTTCCGGCAGTCCCTGGTCGCCAGGCGCCAGCAGTCGCACTGCTTCAGCGCCGCCACCGTGATGGATTTCGAACCGGACCGCTTCCAGCAGGTGGCCGGCCTTGTCTGCTATTACAACGGCAGCAAGTTCCACTACCTCTACCTCTCGCACGATGCCGAACTGGGCAGGCACATCCGCGTCATGTCCTGTCTGCCCGACCAGCTTCAATCGGATGTTTTCAGCCTGCCCATCGCGATCCCCGCGGGCGTGCCGGTGCATCTGCGCGTGGAAGTGGATTTCGAGCGCCTCTGGTTCGCCTGGCGCGTCGAAGGCCGCGAGTGGCGCCGCATGCCCGGCCCGCTAGATGCCAGTATCCTGTCCGACGAGGCTGCCGCCCCCGGGACTCCCAATTTCACCGGTGCCTTCGTCGGCGTCTGCTGCCAGGACCTGTCCGGCGCGCTGCGGCCGGCCGACTTCGATTATTTCGAGTACCGCGAGCGGAGTTATCGTGCCGACCCGTTCGCCGAGGATGTGTTATGAATCGAAGAGAATTTTGCGCGATCCTCCCCGTCGCCGCGTGGCTTCCCTCTGAATCGGACGCCCAGCCGCAATCGCCGCGCGAGCGCCTATTGTTCGACCAGGACTGGAAGTTTCTCGTGGGCGATCCCGCCGGCGCCGCATCCCAGGCCTACGATACCGCCTCCTGGCGGACGCTCGACCTGCCGCACGATTGGAGCATCGAAGGCAGCATCGGTCCCGACAACCCCATGGGCGGAAGCGGCGGCTTCTTCCCCGCGGGCATCGCCTGGTATCGCCGCGCCTTCATTGTCCCTCCAGCGTGGAACGGCAAACGCGTCACCGTCGAGTTCGAGGGCGTCTATATGAACGCGACCGTCTACATCAACGGCCACGACCTGGGCATGCACCCCTACGGCTACACCACCTTCTTCCATGACCTCACGCCGCACCTCACGCCTGGCGCCAACAACGTGCTGGCCGTTCGCGTGGACCAGTCCCGCCATCGCAACAGCCGCTGGTATTCCGGCTCCGGCATCTATCGGCACGTCTGGCTCCACGTAACCGGCCCGGTGCACGTCGCCCCGTGGGGAACCTCCATCACCACCCCCGAAGTCACCACCGCCCGCGCCAAGGTCTCGGTCAAGACCCGTGTCGCGAACGAATCCGGGGCCAAATCGAACTTCGTGCTGGAAACCGTAATCTACACGCCCTCCGGAGCCATCGCCGGCCGTTCGACTGTCGACGCCGAGTTGAACGCGGGAGACTCGGCGGAAACCGCCCAGGAGATTCCGGTCGACAGGCCCGCACTGTGGGCACCCGATTCCCCGAGCCTCTACCGCACGGTCACCCGCATAATGCAGAACGGCAAACCGCTAGACGAAGTCTCCACACCGTTCGGCATCCGCTCCATCGAGTGGTCCGCGGAAAAAGGCTTCCTGCTGAACGGAACCCCGGTGAAAATGGCCGGAGGCTGCGTCCATCACGACAATGGCCCCCTGGGCGCCGCCGCGTTCGACCGCGCGGAGGAGAGGCGCGTCCAGCTTCTGAAGGAGTCCGGCTTCAACGCCATCCGCGCCGCGCACAACCCGCCGTCGCCGGCTTTCCTCGACGCCTGCGACCGCCTGGGAATGCTGGTCATGGATGAAGCCTTCGACTGCTGGTCGCGCGGAAAGAATCCCCACGACTACAGCGAGGTCTTCAAGGACTGGTGGCAGCGCGATATCGATGCCATGGTCCTTCGCGACCGCAATCATCCCTCCGTGGTCGTGTGGAGCATCGGCAATGAGGTCCCCGAACGCGGAGAGCCCCTGGGCGCGCAGGAAGCCCGCATGATCGCCGACTATCTCCGCAAGCTCGACCACACCCGGCCCGTCACCTCGGCGCTCAACTTCATCCAGGGCAAGTGGAGCGATACCGACGGCTTCTACTCGGCGCTCGATATCGCCGGCTACAACTACAACCTGAACAACCACGTCGACGACCACCAGCGCGTGCCCTCGCGGGTCATGGCCTGCACGGAGTCGTATGCCCAATCCACCTTCGACTACTGGGCGATGGTGCAGGACTTCCCCTACATCCTCGGCGATTTCGTCTGGACCGCGATCGATTACCTCGGCGAATCCGGCCTCGGCCGCTGGTATTACCGCGATCCGCAGGACACCAGCCGCGAAGGCTATGGGGCCCCGTATCCCTTTCACGGCGCGCCCTGCGGCGACCTGGACATGTGCGGCAGCCGCAAAGCCATCTCGCATTACCGCAACATCGTGTGGAACCGCGGCGAGAAGCTCTATCTCGGCGTCCGCCAATCGCCGCCCGAAGGCAAAGAGCTGCGCGTGACGCGGTGGGGCGTGTGGCCGGTCTATGCAAGCTGGACCTGGCCCGGCATGGAAGGCAAGCCGCTCGATGTGGAGATCTACTCCCGGGCCGAATCGGTCCGTCTCTATTTCGGCGACACATTGATCGGCGAAAAGCCCACCACGCGCGCGGAGAAATTCAAGGCGAACTTCAGCGTCCCCTATGCTCCCGGCGTGGTGAAGGCCGTGGCCATCGAACGCGGCAAGCCTGCGGCGGAAGCCGTTCTGCGCACCGTGGGCGAGCCCGCCCGCATTCGCCTGACCGCCGACCGGACCTCGCTCCGCGCGAATGGCCAGGACCTCTCGTTCGTCACCGTGGAGGCGGTCGATGCCGGCGGCCGCTCTCATCCCAACGCGGAGCACGAAGTGAGCTTCGCTCTCAAAGGCCCCGGAACTATCGCCGCCGTAGGCAGCGGAGACATGACCAGCGAGCAGCCGTACCACGGGACTCGATACAAGCTGTTCCACGGCAAAGCGCTCGTGGTGGTCCGGACCTCGCGGACGGCGGGCGCACTCACCCTGACAGCGAGTGCGCCGGGCCTCAAAGGAGACGCGGTCCAGATCGCGTCCCGCCGTTAAAGCTGCTCGTGTCTCGACGGCGCCGGCTCATTCTTCCCGCAGAGCGATGGACGGATCGAGTTTCGCGGCCCGGCGCGCTGGGAGATACGCAGCCGCGGCGCCCGAAGCCAGGAGCAGGAGGAGCACGGCCGAGAACATAGCAGGGCTCCACGGATCGACGCCGTCGGGAGCAAGGCTGGCGACCGGATGAATGGCGGCGACGGCGAACAGGCTGCCGGCCGTGCCGCCGCACACCAGAACGGCCATGGAATCGCGCACGGAAACCCAAACGATATGTGCGAGTGTAGCGCCGAGCGCCACGCGAATCCCCATCTCGCGTGTGCGCCGCCCGGCCGAATCGGCGACCGAGGCGTACAATCCCACCAGCGCCAGCACCAGCCCGAGCACACTGAGCGACGCGAGCAGAATGGCGGCCATTCGCATCGGCCAGATGGCGCCTTCGGTCGCGTCGCGCATCGTGCGGATATCGAGGGCGGCGTCCGCATCCACCCCGCCGAGCGCGCGCCGCAGCGGCTCGATCCACCGTGCGGGATCGCCCGCCACGCGCACCACCAGGCCGGTATCGAAGCCGGGAACGTAGAACGCCGGAGGGTGGTCCTCGGCGAGCGTACGGACGCGGGTATCGCTGCTCACGCCAACGATTTCGAGGATCTCACCTCCGTCGCGGCCCATCACCAGCCGCCGCCCGACTGGATCGTCCGCTCCGAACAGGTCGCGGGCCAGCGCGCGGTTGATGACGGCGGGCATCGGGCTCCGCGTGCGGTCGCGCGGCTGGAAGTCGCGCCCGCGGAGGATGGGGATGGCGAACGCCGTGAAGTACTGGTCGCCCACGCCGGTGCGGTAAACTTCGCGGGCAGCCTGCGACGGCTCGCCTTCGCGACGCAGAGGCGTCCGCGCCCGCTCTCCGGAAAGCGGGATGACGCTGGTCGAGCTGGCTGCGGCCACGCCCGGCACCGCGCGCACGGCGCGCAGCAGCTCGTCGCGCCACGTGAAGTAGTCCTCGCCGGCATGCACTCCGCGAACCGGCTGGACGCCGGCGAACAAGGTATGTGCGGTATCGAAGCCGGGTTCGGCGGAGTTCATGTGAACGAATCCGCGGGTGAAAAAGATGCCCAGCGCCAGCAGCACCACCGAGAGCGCCATCTGGACGCCGACGAAACCGTTGCGCACGCCCCAGCGCCGAACCGAGAGGGCCGGTTCGGCCTGGCGGATCGCCAGCGACAGATCGGTGTCCGCGCAGCGCAGCGCGGGAACGAGTGAAGAGATGAGCAGCGCCGCCACCCCCATCGCCGCGGCGTAAAGAAGCAGGCCGGTATCCGTCTCGAAATGAAACTCGTAGGGTTGGCCGTAAGCGCCAGGATACGTCAGCAGACGGAGGCGCCCGGCGACGGCGGTGTGCAGCAGGTAGCCGAGCACGGTTCCACCGGCGGCGAGCAGACCTCCTTCGATGAGCAGATCCCGAACGATGCGCATTCTTCCCGCGCCGATGGCTTTACGGATCGCGATTTCGCGCCGGCGCGCCGCGCTTCGCGCCAGAAGCAGACCGGCGGCATTCGCGCAGCCGATCAGCGCCAGCATGCCCGCCACCGCGTAGAGCGCCATCAGGACGGGAAAGACAGGATCGCCTCGGGCGGCGGCGTGGCCCGCGAAGCCACCGATCGGGTAAAGATTGGCGACGCGGCGGCCGAGCTCCGCCCCGCCCAGCGCCGTGCCCGCGGCCAACAGCGATTCGCGCGTGGCGGCGGCGGAACGCCCGGACAGCAGGCGCCCGAAAACCAGGAAGCGTCCCGCATCGGGAATCGTCGGCACGTACACCTGAGGAGAGAAATCGCTTCCGTAGATGCTCCGGTATTTCCGCGCGAGAATCGCGGTAATCGTGTAGATCCGCCCGTTCAGTCGGAGGGGGCGGCCGAGCGCGCCCGGATCGCCGCCGAGCCGCTTACGCCAGAAGGAGTAGCTGACGACAGCGAGGTCGCGGCCCTCGTCGGATTGCGTGTAGAGCCGGCCGGCGAACGGCGTCACGCCGAGCACGTCAAAGAAATTGGCGCTGGAGCGGATGGTCCATGCGGTCTCGCTGTGCCCGCCATTGCGCCAGTTCCAGATGGTCACGGAGTGGTAGCTGGCCAGGTCCTGGAAAACGCCTGCACGCCGCAAATCGCGATACAGCGGATACGAAACATCGGTGTTGATGTAGGCGAGACGCTCTGGATGCCGCGCGGTAATATCGTCGAAAACCAACTCGCGTACGATGCTGTAGGCGGTGATGTTGACACCAATGCCGAGCGCTATGGACAGGACGCCAACAGCGGCAAGAGACCGCGATTTGCTCAGACTTCGAAAAGCGTAGCTAAGCTCCTTCCACATTTACGACTCTCCCGCATTCTGGACGCGCCTCAAGACCGAAACGCGCAATCTCATCGTACAAGACATTCCTCGGCAACGCCCCCAGCCGCACCAGCGTCCTGCATGAACGGCGACGCTCATTCCTCCTCTTGCTCTAGGCTTCCCGTCACTTTTTTCTTCTCGCGTCCTTCTTCTTGCATTGAAGAGCGGCTTCCGTGTAAGATGACTCAACCCTGGAAGACCGGGAACTCAATGAGGGACGGTGAGGGACAGTGATTCAGAAAACCTATGGAGTTTCGTTATTGGCCGCGATGCTCGTCGGAGCGGCAGTCCAGGCCAGCGCCGCAAATATCGTCGCGGATCCCGGGTTCGAAGACGGTATAGCCAGCTCTTACACCGGCGCCATGGGTGATGGATGGGTCGTCACGGCCGGAACAGGAGCGATCTGTAATGTGTCCGGCGCCGGCTGCGGGAATGTCGGCCCCGCCCATACCGGAACTCAGATGGCTTTTCTGGATTGGAGCAATACGCTGAATACGACCACTCAAACTCTGACCACGGTAGTCGGCCAGAGCTATACAATCTCCTACTGGGTGTTGGACCAGCAGGCGAACCTACTCAATGTCACGTTCGGCAGTTCAACCCTTTTCAATGGAACCGCTCCGACCATTGGCGATTACGTGCAGTTCACCTTCAATGCCACAGCAACATCGACGAGCACTGTGTTGGCCTTTTCGGGCCAGCGCACCACGGGCCGCGGCGGATCGCTCCTCGATGATGTCAGCGTAAGCGCCGCTCCCGAGCCGGCGACATGCCTTCTTACCTCTGTCGCGCTGATTGGACTCGGCGCGTTGCGTCGCCGCCGGTGGATCCCGCCCATAGGTTAGCTTCGCCAACTGCCTCATCCTCGTGGTCCTGACGCCGTCAGGTGTTGGCCTTGCGCGCCTCGCGATCGCGACGTGACTCTGTCGTACAACCAGACCATGCTGAACACCACGATCAGCATCAGTGGAAGAATCACGACCTGTCGCAACGCCACCGAAGGCCCATCGAGATCGTAGACCCTTCCGATGATGGGCAGCACGAGGGCCACCGACAGATTCCCTGCCCCGCCGACGATTGCCAGCAGCAGCGCCCCGCCCTTGGGAAACCATTCTGCCGTGACCGCAAGCATCGTCGGCCAAAAGTAGCAGACGCCAAGTGCAAAGACCGTGCTCGCCAGGATCGCCGCGAAAGCCGAGTGCACCGCGCTCAGGCCCGCGAGACCCGCCGCCGAAAGCGCCGCCGCCGCGATCAGCACACCCAGCGGAGACAGCTTCTCCACCGGCTTCCCGGCCAGCATCCGGCCGCCCGCCATCAGGCCGTTGATCCAGACCAGCACGAGGATGCCGGGAAGCGCCGCGGTCTTCGAGAGAATGTCGGGGATCCACTGATTCGGCCCCAGCTCCGTCGAGGCCGTCAGCAGCATGCAACCGATCCACAACAGGAATCGCGGCCGCAGCGCCTCGCGATACATCGCCTTTGCGGAAACGCCCTGCCGGACGCGCTCCGTGCGTGGGAACCGCTGGCCCAGGAAGGCGAACCCGTACGCGAACGCCGGAATCAGAATCGCGGAGGTCTTCACCTGCCAGCCCAGGTGCAGGTTGGTCAGGCCGTAGGCCGCCAGGCCGCCCGTGACGATGCCGCCCGGGAACCAGGCATGCACGGCGTTCAACTTCTCCGTCTTGTGCGCCGTGTAAATGGTGGCCACCAGGGGATTGATGGCGGCTTCCACCAGCGCGTTGCCCATGCCGAGACAAAGCGTCCCCGCCCACAACCACCAGAACCCGCCGGCGCTGACCGTGAGCAGCACGCCCGCGGTGTGGAAGGCGCAGCCGCAGCCCAACAGCCGGCCCATACCCAGCCAGTCGCACAACTGCCCCGCGATCATCATGGAGATGACGAACCCCCAGAAAGCAGCGCCGGCGATCCAGCCCAGTTGTTCGTGGCTCAACTGGAATTGTCTGCCCAGCTCGCCGATCGTCTCGGCGCGTATGGCAAACGTCATGCCGCTCACGATCATGGTGAGGCAACTGCCGAAAAACAGCCGCTTCGCGTTGGGGTACTCGGCGGGGATTGTCATATCACACGGGCTTTATCGATCCTGTTCTGAGGATTATAAGGTCGCTCGGACCCGGATGTATACTTTGGATTCAACCAACCGAAAACCCGATGCCCTCCGATCCCCTCCGAATCGCCACCACCTTCGAGTTTGAGCCCGGCGAAATCGCGCGCCTGAAATCGGCGGTGCCGGGCCGCCCGGTGGAAATCGACGTGTCCCGGAACGAAGAGGAATTCCGCCAAAGCCTGGCTTGCGCGGAAGTGATCTTCGGGAATTGCCGCGGGAGCGACCTCGCCTGCGCACCCCGTGTGCGGTGGATTCAGTTCTCCAGCGCCGGGATCGATGGCCTCGATCCGGAGCTGCGCGACAGCCCCGTGCTCCTCACCAACTACGCCGGTGCCTTTGCTCCCGCCATCGCGGAGACCGCTTTTGGATTGCTGCTCTCGTTGACGCGCGGCCTGAGCCGCTACTACGTTCCGCAGTTTCTGCGGCGCGAATGGAAGCCGGTGGGTACCGCAAAATCTCCCCAGTACCTGGAAATCGCGGGTCGCACCATGGGTGTCGTGGGGCTGGGAGGAATCGGCCGGGCGGTGGCTCGCACGGCCGCCTATGGTTTCCAGATGCGGGTGATCGCTACCGATACGCGTAACGGGCAGCGCCCGGAATATGTCGCCGAGCTGCACCCGCCCTCCTGGCTCGATCAACTGGTGCGGCAGGCGGATGTGGTGGTTGCGGCCGCGCCGCTCACGCCCGAAACCCGGCAAATGTTCGACGAGCGGGTGTTTCGCAGCATGAAGAGGGAAGCTTACTTCCTGGCTCTTTCGCGCGGCCAGCTCTTCGACGATATGGCGCTGGTGAAGGCCCTCCGCGAAAACTGGATCGCGGGCGCGGGCCTGGACGTGTTCCCCGAGGAGCCTCCGCCGCCGGAGCATCCGATTTTCGATTGTCCCAACGTGGTCATGTCGATGCATACGTCCGGATGGGGGCTGGGCCGGCAGTTCCGGCTGATCGAACTCTTTTGCGAGAACCTGCGCCGCTACACGAGCGGGCAGGAGCTGTTGAACATCGTGAACAAGAATCTCGGGTATTGAGGCGCTCCGGATATGAAGGCGATTCAGATCACGCAGCCGCCGCTCTTTGAGCTGGCTCACTTGCCCGATCCGGAATGCGGCCCGGACCAGGTCGTCGTCCGCACGGCTTACTGCGGTTTGTGCGGCACGGATTTGTCGATCCTGAACGGGGCGATGCCTCCGGGATTCGCGCGGTATCCAGTGGTTCCCGGCCACGAATGGACCGGCGTGGTCGAGGAGGTGGGCCCGGGCGTAACCACGTGCCGTGCCGGCGACCGGGTCTCCGTGGAAGGCTATCTGCCCTGCGGCCGGTGCGCTGCCTGCCGGATCGGCGAATTCAATCGCTGCCACGAGCACCAGCAGATCGGCATGACGCACAACGGCGGCTTCGCGGAATATGTGGCGGCTCCCGCGCGCTCCTGCCACATCGTGCCGGACCACGTCGGTCTGGACGCGGCGCTGATGGTGGAGCCCGCCTCCACCGTGGTCCGCGGCTTCGAGCGCGCTCGCCCGCAGCCGGGAGCGAAGGTCGCCATCGTCGGCTGCGGCCCTATCGGCTTGATTGCGGCGCGTGTCGCCGGTCTCTACGACCCTGCGTTCATTCTGGGGATCGACGTGGCCGGCACGCAGGAATCCCTGGCCGTCCGCGCCGGCGTGACCCGGTTCACCACCAGCAACGATGTCCGGGAACTGTGCGATTCGAGCGGCAGCTCGGGATGGGACGTGGTGGTGAATTGCGCTCACGGCCTGCGCCCGCTCGAACTCGCGTTTCAGATCGTCCGTTCGGGCGGCACCGTAGTGGTGATTGGAGGCGCCCCCGACGAAGAGCAGTTCCAGATGTCCGCCCATGCGCTGGTCCTGCGCGATCTGCACATCGAGGGCATCCTCGGCTACACGACCCGGTCATGGGTGCAGGCACTCGATCTGCTGGCCGGCGGCAAACTGAAACTCGAGGATCTCATCACCCACCGCACTCGCCTGGACCAGTTCGCGGACGCTCTGCGGTTCCTGCAATCGCGGTCGGAACCCACCGGAAAGGTGGCCGTTAGCTTCATCTGAGCGCCTCAGCGCGCCCGGCCCATCGCAGGCAGTTATACTCAGGACTGTCTTGAGCCCGGCGGCCAAAACGTTCCCGTTCGGAAACGATCCGCGCAAGGTCGACGGCTACCGCTCTTTCTGGAAGAGAGAGGCCGTAAGGCGGCCCCTGGTGGGATTCTCGCTCGTCGGCTGGTTCCCCTACGACGAGTTCGCGGCATGCCGGGAGTGGACGTCTTCCACCTGCCTGACTCCCGACATGATCGACCCGGAAGCCTTTCTGCCCGACCACGTTCGCATGCTGCGCGAAGGCGAATGGATGGACGACGACATCATTCGTGGCGCATGCCCCGCGCAGGTGGCCATTCCCTGGCTGCCCGCGATGTTAGGCTGCCGGATGAGAATCCTGCCTCACACCGTGCTGGGAGAGGAGCGGCGGCTGAATTGGGACGATGCGTTGCAGGTGCGGCTGGACCCGGAGAATCCCTGGTACCGCAAATACTTCGAGTTCGCGGAGGCACTGGTGCGGGTTTCCGCGGGCTCTTTCCCGGTGAGCCACGCTGCCGAGCTGGGGCCGACGGACCTGCTGGCGGTCCTGCGAAGCCACACCCAAAGCGTGTGGGATCTGACCGACGAGCCGGAAAGATCCCGCCGGCTTCTGGACTTGACCGGCGAGATCTTCCGCGCGCTGACCGCGGAGCTGTGGAAGCGCCTGCCGTTGTTTCACGGCGGCTATTTCGACGCGCAATACTCGCTCTGGTCGCCCGGACCCATCGTTCGCATGCAGGAGGATGCCACGGCGTTCTATTCTCCGGCCTACTACCGCAAGTTCGTGCAGCCCGTCGACCGGAAACTCGCCGCGCACTTTGCCAACAGCTTCATGCACCTGCACTCCACCTCGATGTTCCTGTTGGACGCCTTCTTGGAATGCGAGGAGATCCAGTGCTTCGAAGTCAATCAGGACGCCCTCGGACCGCCGGTTCGCGAGATGGTCAGCCACTTCCGCAAAGTGCAGTGTGCGTCGAAGCCGCTGTTGATTCGCGGCTCGTTCGCACCGGACGAACTGCGAATGTTGATGGACTCGCTCGATGCGCGCGGCCTGTTTCTGAACATCATGGTGAGGCAGCCGAAAGAGGTCGAGGCATTGCGCCCCATCGTAGGGATGTGACCAGGCCGGCCGCCGCCAATGAGCGAAGGAGCATCCCGAATCGACGCATCGCAGATCTGTGGCGTTCGCGCTATCGAGGTTCTCTAGGCCTCAGTCCCAACGGGCTGACGGGCAGGCGCTCGCGGATCGTTCCCGGTTTGGGTCCCCAGACCACGGGTTCAAAATCAAGAATCTGAGGCCCGTTTCCACGGGGATCGCTCGTTCCCCGGCAGATCTTCCCCCGAAATCGGCGACGTCTCGCGAGTGCAAGTTGACGCGCAGTCGCCAAACCG
>DATJYW010000340.1:0-16453 GCA_035499435.1 Candidatus Acidiferrales bacterium
GGCAGAAAGCGGTTGGCGCACCGGCGCCGTCGTCTGCTGCGGCGCGTACGGAACCGTAGACCGGCCGTTCGGTCGCTCTTTTTCGCGTATGATGGCTGCACGGAGGTATCTGAGGTGCGAGCTGTTTGTGTGTTGTGCCTCGCCCACGCGGTCTACGCGCAGACTGAAACGCTGCCCAAAGCTCCAACGGACATAAAGCCGGGCAGCATCACGTACGAGGGAATTGAATATCCGTATCCCGTTGCGTACCTGCCCCTGACCATGTACGGCCAGGACGTGCGGATGGCGTACATGGACATCCCGCCTGCCGGCCAGCCCAACGGGCGCACGGTGATGCTGTTTCACGGCATGAACTTCGGGGGCTTCTACTTCGCCGGCCCAATCGACGTCTTGCGCAAGCAGGGCTTCCGTGTCGTGGTGCCGGACCAGATCGGTTTCGGCCGCTCGTCGAAGCCGATCATCCCTTACAACTTTCACGACATGGCGCTCAACAGCCGCCGTCTTCTACAGTCGCTGGGAATCGCCCGGGTCACCATCGTGGGCCACTCGATGGGTGGCATGTTGTCTGCCCGGTTTGCCGCGTCGTTTCCCGATATCACCGAACGCGCTGTAATCTACGATCCCATCGGCCTCACCGATCCCCGGTACGAACGCCTCTGGCGCAGCGCGGATGAAGCCTACAAGGCCACGATGGCCCAGACCAACGATCAACGATGGCAGGCATTCTACGCGAACATCCGCCGCTATTTCCCGTCCCCGGGTGCGTGGAAACCGGAATACGAGCAGTACGTGCGCATCCTCTACGCGCCCACGCTCAGCGGCGATTGGCCCCGGCTGGCGATGGTGCGTTCCATCTACCAGCAGATCACCTACCTCGACCCCGTAGTCGACGACTGGCCCAAGATCAAAGTCAAGACGTTGGTGATTGGGGGCGAAAAAGACGGCCAGGACTTTCCCAGGCTGGCCAAACACATCGCCGACACTATTCCCGGCGCCGAGCTGGTGATTATCCCCAACGCCGGCCACGTGCCGCATTTGGAAGTGCCGGATGTCTTCTACAAAGAGCTGCTGAAGTTCTTGCGGTAGCCCTTTACTCCAAGACCGCCCGGCCGGTTGGACGGTTTATAATCGTTCGGCATGAATGAGATTTTGTATTCGGCAAGCGGCCGGGTCGCTACCATCACGCTGAATCGCCCGGACAAACTGAACGCCTGGACCCGCAATATGGAGCAGGAAGTCCGCCAGGCCATGCGGGAGGCCGCGGCCGACGACGGGGTTCGCGCAATCGTGCTCACCGGAGCGGGCCGGGGCTTCTGCGCCGGAGCCGACATGAGCCTGTTGCAGGATGTGGTCGAGCGCCGGGTCCATCCGCTGCCGGACACGCCCGCTGCCGAAAATCCGCCCAACGGAGACGCGACCCGCGCCGACTTTCAACGCCAGTATTCTTACTTCCCCGCCATCCCCAAGCCCGTGATTGCAGCGATCAATGGTCCCGCCGTGGGTCTCGGGCTGGTGATTGCCACCTTCTGCGATCTGCGATTCGCGAGTGAAGAAGCGAGGTTCGGCACCGCATTCGCCCGCCGCGGCTTGATCGCCGAATACGGCCTCGCCTGGCTCCTCCCGAAAGTAATCGGCCATGCCCACGCCATGGACATTCTTCTTTCGGCGCGCATGTTCGGCGCGCAGGAAGCGCTGAAAATGGGGCTGGTGAACCAGGTGTACCCTGCGGAAAAGCTGCTGGAGGAGGTCCATGCGTACGCCAACATGCTCGCCGACCAGGTCAGCCCGCGCTCCATGCGCGTGATCAAACGCCAGGTGTACGAGGCCATGTTCCAGACGCTGGGCCAGGCGTTGGACACGGCGACCGAGGAGATGCGGGCCAGCCTGCAATGCGAGGACTTCGAAGAGGGCGTTGCGCACTTTCTGGAGAAACGCGCGCCGGAGTTTCAGGGCAGGTAGACGAAGTTCGCGTGGAAGATGTTCATCGAGATTAGCGTAAGAGGGCGCACACACGCGGCCCTTGCGAGCCACCGGGCGTGTGGTAGGATAGTGCCCCATGAACAGGAGGGCCGCGTACAGCTCCCTGGCCGTGCTGGTAGCCGTCAACGTGTTGAACTTCTATGACCGGCACGTGATCGGTGCTCTCACCGAACCCATCCGCAAAGAGTTCGGGTTGAGCGATTCGCAGGTCGGGCTGATCGGCTCGGCCTTTATCTGGCTGTATGCCATCGTGGGCCTGCCGCTGGGCCGCGCCGCGGATTCGCGGAGCCGCAAGAAGCTGCTGGCGTCCGGCATGCTCGTTTGGACTGCGCTGACCGGCGTGGCCGCGATGGCCGCCAACTACACCATGCTGTTGTTTTCGCGGCTCGGATTCGCGGTAGGCGAGGCGGTTGTCGCGCCCGCCGCCACAAGCTGGATCGGCGATCTGTTTCCGGCTGGAGGCCGTTCCCGGCCCCTGGCGCTCTTCATGCTTGGCGTGCCGGTCGGAGGCGCGCTCAGTTACTTCTTCAGCGGCCCGGTGGCGCAGGCTTTCGGATGGCGCGCCGCCATGGTGCTGGCCGCTGTACCCGCCGTGATCCTGCTCCCTCTCCTGATGCGCCTTGCGGAACCCGTGCGTGGCGCCGCGGAGACGCACCACGAACCCATCGCCAGATCCTCCATGGCAGCCATCTTGAGAATTCCGACCATGTGGTGGATCATCGCCTCGGGAGCCCTCCTGAATTTCAACATGTACGCCATAGGCACGTTTCTGCCGGCTTTTCTGAGCCGGATTCACGGGCTCACCCTGGCGCGTTCGGGAATTGCCACGGGAATCGTTTTCGCGGTGGGAGGGGTCGCGGGAGGGCTGCTGGCAGGCCGGCTGGGCGATCGCGTCATCCACCGTCGGGAGAATGGCCGGCTTCTGAGCGCGGCGGCAATTTCCGCGATCGGGGCCCCTATCGGCTACCTCGGCATCGGAGCCGGCGAAGTTCTTACAGCCATCACTCTGATCGCCTTGGCCTACGGAACGTTGAACGCGTACTACGGCCTGGTGTACTCCGCCATTCAGGACATCGTGGCGCCTGCCATGCGCGGCACCGCGATGGCGATTTACTTTCTGGCCATGTATCTCTGCGGCGCTTCGTTCGGCCCGCTGCTCACCGGAAAGCTCAGCGACTGGATGGCTCGCCGGGCGGCGGACGCAGCCGGCGCCGCTGGACTCACCGAAGCGTTCAAAGCGGTCGGATTGCAGCAGGCGATGTTTGTGATCCCTCTGCTCTCGCTGCTTCTGGCCTTCGTCCTGTATTGCGGGTCGCGCACCATCGCGGCGGACATGCGGAAGCGGGCGGTTCAGCCGGTTTCGGCGGCGTATGCAGATTGAAGACATCCGGCAGTCGATTGGAAAGGAAGCCGGCGTCAGCGGCTGGCTGGAGGTCAACCAGGCTCTGGTGGATCAATTCGCCGAGTTGACTGGCGACCGCCAGTGGATTCACGTCGATGCCGAACGCGCGCGCCGCGAATCTCCCTTCGGCGGCGCCGTGGCCCACGGTTTTCTCACGGTAGCCCTCCTCAGCCGCATGGTTACGGAGACCGTGGACCTGCGGGTGAACGCGAAACTGCGCGTCAATTACGGTTTCAACCGCCTGCGATTTCCGGCTCCGGTCGCGGCCGGATCGCGGATCCGGGCGCACGTGACGCCCAACTCGGTCCGCGACGTCGAGGGTGGCATCGAGATCGCCTGGGGAGTCACGGTGGAGATCGAGAACCAGTCGAAGCCCGCGCTTGCAGCCGAGTGGCTGGTGCGGATGTACTTTTGAGGAAGGCATGGCGGCACGCTCCGAGACCATCGCAATGCGGGCCGGCGAGAAGATCGCCACCGATGCGCTGGCGGAGTATCTGCGTGGCAAACTCGATGGTGCGGAGCACGGTGTCGAGCTGGAGCAGTTTCCCAACGGGCATTCCAACCTGACGTACCTGTTGCGCACCGGCGCGCGCGAGTACGTGCTGCGTCGTCCTCCGCTGGGGCCCGTCGCGCCCAAGGCCCACGACATGGTTCGCGAGTACCACGTCCTGCGCGCTGTGCATCCTCACTATCCGCAAGCTCCACGGCCGCACCTGGTTTGCGAGGATCCCGCCGTGCTCGGGGCGCCGTTCTTCATCATGGAACGGCGGCGGGGCGCGATTCTGCGCGAGGAACTCCCGGCGGCCTACGCATCGATCGCAGATTATCCGCGTATGATCAGCGAGGCCTTCCTCGATTCGCTGGTGGACCTGCACCGAATCGGCATCTCGGCGCCTGGCCTTCGCGAACTGGGAAAGCCCGAAGGCTACGTCGAACGCCAGGTGCGCGGGTGGGCGGACCGCTGGGAGCGTGCCAAGACGGAAGAGGTATCGGAGCTGGATGCCGTGGTCCGATGGCTCGCCGGCCAAATCCCGCTGCCGCTCGCGCCGTCCCTGATTCACAACGACTACAAGCTGGACAACGTCATGCTGGCCGCTGGCTCTCCCGATCGCGTCGAGGCCGTCCTCGATTGGGAGATGGCCACGGTCGGCGATCCGCTCTCCGATCTCGGCCTGACCCTGTGCTACTGGGTTTGGGCAATCGCTCCCGAAGTCCGCACGGCGGGGATTCCGGCGCTGACCGCGCGCCCCGGCTGGTTCACCAGGGATCAATTGGTGGAACGCTATGCACAGCGGACCGGGCGCGACGTGACCCACATCGGCTACTACGAAGTGCTCGGCGTGTTCAAGCTGGCGGTGATTATCCAACAGATCTACAGCCGGTTTCATCTCGGCCAGACGCAGGACGATCGCTTCCGCGATTTCGGAGCGCGCGCAGCGGCGCTGGGCAGGATGGCGGAACGGCTTGCTGAGCGATACAGTTAGCAGGAACCGGAATGGACTTCGAATACTCCGCCAGGGTCAAAGACCTGCAAAAGCGATTGAGCGGTTTCATGGAGGAACACATCTTTCCCAACGAAGCGCGCTATCACCAGCACACCCTCGGGCCCAACCGGTGGCAGCCGGTGCCCGTCATCGAGGAGCTTAAACCCAAGGCCCGCGCTGCAGGACTCTGGAACCTGTTCCTGCCCGCGAGCGAACACGGCGCGGGCCTCACCAACCTGGAATACGCGCCGCTTTGCGAAATCATGGGACGCTCCGCCATGGCGCCCGAAGTGTTCAATTGTTCCGCTCCGGACACAGGCAACATGGAGGTGCTGGAGCGCTACGGCTCGCCCGAATTGAAGGAGCGATGGCTCAGGCCGCTGCTGGCCGGCGAGATCCGCTCCTGCTACGCCATGACGGAGCCGCAGGTGGCCTCGTCGGATGCCACCAACATCGAAGCCTCCATCCGGCGCGAAGGCGATGACTACATTTTGAACGGGCGCAAGTGGTGGATTTCCGGCGCAGGCGACCCGCGATGCAAGGTCGCGATCTTCATGGGCAAGACCGATCCGGCAGCCCCCAGGCACAAGCAGCAGTCCATGATCGTGGTTCCCATGGACGCGCCCGGCGTGACCGTGAAGCGCATGCTCACCGTGTTCGGTTACGATCACGCGCCTCACGGGCACGCCGAGATGCTCTTTGAAAACGTGCGCGTGCCCGCGGCCAACCTGCTGCTCGGAGAAGGCCGCGGATTCGAGATCGCGCAGGGGCGCCTCGGCCCCGGCCGCATTCATCACTGCATGCGGCTGATCGGGGTCGCCGAGCGCGCCCTGGAAGGAATGTGCCGCCGCGTGCAATCGCGCGTGGCGTTCGGAAAGACGCTCGCCGAGCAAGGCACGATCCGCGCGGATATCGCCGACTCGCGCATGGAGATCGAACAGGCGAGGCTCCTGGTATTGAAGGCGGCATACATGATGGACACGGTGGGCAACAAGGCCGCGCGCGCCGAGATCGCGATGATCAAAGTGGTGGCGCCGAATGTCACGCTTCGGGTGCTCGACCGCGCCATTCAGGCGCACGGCGCCGCCGGCATCTCACAGGATTTCGAGTGGGCCGCCGCGTGGGCTAACTCACGGACGCTGCGCTTTGCCGATGGGCCGGACGAAGTGCATCAGGAAGCGATTGCGAAATACGAGTTGAACAAACGGTAGGGTACCGGTTCAATTACCTGCTCGGCGTCGCGTGAGGCTGCTGTTGCAGGCTATACTCTTTTCCACGCTCGTAGCCTTTCCGGAAAGGCTCGGAATCCCATATTTCCGGATACCACCATTTCAAGCAGTCGGCCTGCTCCTCGAACGATTTGCCGCGGCACTGGCGGCGTTGGGCAGACTCGAAGCCGGCTCGATACGCCTCCTGATTCTTTTCGAAATCGTCTCCCGAAACCTGATAGTGCTCCTTTTCCGCGTCGCGAAGCCCCAACCACCATCTTTCCCGTGCCGCATCGATGCTCTCGGCTCCAGCCTTCCTCATCACCCGGCGTGCGCGCCTCTCTTCCACCTCGTTGGCGGCAAGCACGAGCACCACCGATCGTCCCTGCCGCAGGGCGTCTTCGTAAAAGAAAATCTCGTCCTCGGGCACGCCCTCGGTGGTTCTTTCTTCGGCAGCCGCGCCGGCCGCGGCGCCCGCGATCGCTCCCCCGGCGCCAAGCAGGGCGGCGCCCGCGATGCCGAATGCAAGAACCGGTCCGACTCCCGGGATTAGGGCCGTGGCGCCGATTCCCAACTCGAATCCGCCCGCCAGGCCCAGCGCGCCGCCTAATACGCCTCCGATCGCGCCTCCCATTCCCTGCTGCTCGGTTTCCGAGGTCGGAACCGAATGGATCTTGCTCTCCTGTGGCCCCGGACACAGCAGATTGACCTGCTCTTGCGATAACCCGGCGGCCGTCAATCCGCCCAGTGCGACAGTGGCACTCTCCGGGGACTGAAAAATACCAGACACAGTCTTCATACCGATTTTGTGGGCACGGGTAGTTCCATGCGGCCCCTGCGCCCGCAATCAGCCCGAACGGAATGTCTGAATCGTCACGTTGCTAAGGCAGCAACCGTCCGCCGTCGACGACCATCGTCTGACCCGTAATGTATGACCCGCGATCGCTGGCCAGAAGCACCGCCATCTCTGCGATCTCCTCCGGCTGGCCGAGATGCTTGATCGGCTGCTCCTCCAGGAGTTTTTCGCGGCGGGCGTCGTCCTTCCAGTAATACTCGCTCAGCACGGTTTGCACCATCCCGGGTGCGATGGCATTCACCCGCACGCCGCAGGGCCCGAGTTCGATCGCATACGATTGCGTCATCATGATGAGCGCTGCCTTGGTCATGCTGTACAGCATTCCCTGGTATTGCGGGCGAAGGCCTGAGATCGAGGCGATGTTGATGATCGATCCCGAGCCGCGGCTGCACATTCCCGGCGCGATGGCCTGCGTCAGTCGAAACGCGCTTTTCAGGTTGATCTCGATCATCTTGTCGAACTTGGCTCCATCGATTTGCAGTACCGGCTCCTGCGCGATATTAGTGGCCGCATTGTTCACCAGGATGTCGATTCTTCCGAACTCGCGGTGAGCGGTATCGACCAGGTTCTGAATCTGCTCGGCGCGCCCGACGTGGCACGCCAACGGGTAGACTCTACCGGGGCTGCCGGCCATGTCTGCGGCCACGCGATCGAGCGCTTCCTGCTTTCGTCCGCAGATGACCACGGCGGCGCCTTCGCGCGCGAAGGCTTCGGCGATCGCGCGGCCGATGCCCCGGCTCGCACCGGTCACCACCGCAACTTTCTCCTTGAGAACCGGACTGGACATCATCATCGTCAACACCTCCAGGACGTCACTTCAACGGTAGGTCCACAGGGAAGCCTCGTCGAGATGTGGAATGGAATTGAAGCTATCCAGCGTGAGGCGGCTCCGGTCGAACAGAAAGTTCGTGATTGAACTGTTTCGAACCCGCCAGTTCATGTCGAGAAAATTCCTGGCAGGCGCCTGAACCGCGTGGTGCACCGCAAAACCGATCGGGCCGCCCGAAGTGAAAACCGCAATCCGGCGGCTGGCTGGACCCGCCATCAGCCGCTGAATCGCGCCGGAGACGCGGCTTCGGAATGCCGGCCACGACTCAACCCCATCGATCTCGGCGGCGCCCTCCAGCCAACAGGTCATCGCGGCCTCAAACATGCGCTGGAAGGCGCGGTTCTCGTCCGGCGATCCCCGCGCCTGCTCGTATGCCTCGGCGAGCGCGCTCAGGCGGGTATCGCCTGCAACGAGATGCTGCATGACACCCGTAGCATCGTATTCGTTCCACGCCCGATCGCGAGTGGCCGCGGGCCAAGGCTCATCCGCCGTCCGAAAACCCTCGGCGACCACTTCTTCGGTTCGTACCTGCCGCGCGAGCGTGCCGCAATGCACTTCATCGAACCGGACTCCGCTGCGCAGCCAAAAGTCGGCTAGCTTCGCGGCCTGTGCTTCGCCGGTGCGCGTCAAAGCGGCGCTTTCCCGCTGGAACGGGTGAGCCTGGCCGTGCCTCACTAGCGTCAGAGTACTCACGGTGATGGAACGAGCAAACCAGTATAGCTCAGGTTGACAGACTTACCTGCCGGTCGGTAGACTAGCGGGCGTCCATGAGCGACCTTGTCCTGTACAGCACCCACAATGGCGTGGCGATCATCACGATTTCCAATCCACCAGTGAACGCGCTCAGCCCCGGCGTTCCCGAGGGCATCCGGTCGGCCATCGAAAGTGCAGCGAATGATCCAGCGGTCGGCGCCATTGTGGTGATCGGCGCCGGCCGCACTTTCATTGCCGGCGCCGACATTCGTGAGTTCGGAAAGGTAGTGAGCGGGGAAAAACCGCGGCGCAGCCTTCTGCCGATGCTGCGCGAGATCGAGGACTGCGCAAAGCCCATCGTCATGGCAATTCACGGGACGGCGTTCGGCGGCGGACTCGAGGTCGCCATGGCGGGCCACTATCGCGTGCTTGCCGCATCGGCCCAGGTCGGTCAGCCGGAAGTCAAGTTGGGCATCATCCCCGGGGCCGGAGGGACACAGCGCTTGCCCCGTCTCGCAGGTGTGGCGAAGGCGGTGGAAATGTGCGCTTTAGGCGAGCCCATCGGTGCGCGCGAGGCGCACAATCTCGGAATCGCCGACGCCGTGATCGACGGCGACCTTCTTCCCGCCGCGATCGAGTTCGCGCGTGACGCCGCCGCCCGCGCGTGCCCGAAGTCCCGCGAGCGCGAGGAAAAGCTTCACGGCGCGGACCCGGCAATTTTTGAGAAGGCACGCCAGCAAGCCGCCAAGATTCGGCGCGGCCAGACCGCGCCTCTCGCCGCGATCGAGGCGGTGGAAGCCGCCACGCAGCTTGCGTTCGACGATGGGTGCGCGCGCGAGGCCCAGCTCTTCGATCAATGTCTCTACTCCACGCAATCCAAGGCTCTCATTCACGCCTTCTTTGCCGAGCGCGCCGTCTCCAAAATCCCCGGCGTGACGCAGGAGACACCGGTGTACGAGATCCGCCGGGCCGCCGTGATCGGCGCGGGAACCATGGGCGGCGGCATCACCATGAACTATGCCAACGCCGGAATTCCGGTGATCGTGAAAGAGGCCGCTCAGGAAGCGCTCGATCGCGGCATGGCCACCATTCGCAAGAACTATTCCAGCAGCGTGAAGAAGGGCAAACTGTCCCAGGCCGAAATGGAACGCCGCCTCTCGCTGATCACGCCGCAGCTTACCTACGATGGTTTTGCGGAGGCGGACATCATTGCCGAGGCGGTCTTCGAAGGAATGGCGCTCAAGAAGCAGGTCTTCGCGGAGATCGATCGCATCGCCAAACCGGGCTGCGTTTTCGCTTCGAACACCTCTTATCTGAGCATTGACGAAATCGCTTCCGTCACGCAACGCCCCGAGCTGGTGGTCGGCCACCATTACTTCAGCCCCGCGAATGTCATGCGCCTGCTGGAAATCGTGCGCGGGCGCGCCACCAGCCCCGCTGTTCTCGCCACCTCGATGGCGCTGGCCAGGCGAATGAACAAAATCGGCGTGCTCGCCGGAAATGCGCGGGGCTTCATCGGAAACCGCATGCTGACTCCCTACCTCCGCGAAGCGCAGTTTCTGGTGGAGGAAGGTGCTTCTGTTGAGGACGTCAACGGCGCACTCTACGACTTCGGCATGGCCATGGGTCCGCTTGCCATGAGCGATCTCGCGGGGCTCGACGTCGGCTGGCGCGTGAGAAAGGAATTCAAGCATCTCGAAAAACCGGGCGTGCGCGTGCCCCTCGTGTCGGACCAGTTGTGCGAGATGGGCCGCTTCGGTCAGAAGACCGGACGTGGATGGTCGAAGTACGACGAAAACCGGCAGCCCTCTCCCGATCCCGAAACCGCGGCACTCATCGAACAGACCGCGCGCGCGGCGGGCATCGAGCGCCGCGTCATCGCGCGCGAGGAGATTGTCGATCGCTGCGTCCTCGCGCTCGCGAATGAAGGCGCGCACCTGCTTGGCGAAGGCATCGCCCTGCGCGCGGCCGATATCGACGTCGTCTACCTCAACGGGTACGGATTTCCTTCCTGGCGTGGCGGCCCGATGTTTTACGCCGACACGGTGGGGCTGAAGCCGGTGCTGGCACGCATCGAGGAGTTCCGCCGGCGCCATGGCGACGACCTCTGGCAACCCGCGCCCTTGCTTTGCCGCCTTGCCGAAAGCGGCAGTTCCTTCGCAGCGTTCGACCGCCAGAAACAGGCGGCAGCGGGAGTTTAAGACATCATGGCCACCGCGACTGCGTTGCTGCCCATCACCAGCGGCGGAGCGTTTCTCATCGGGAAACGCGCTCCGTCCGAGATCTTTACCGCCGGAGATCTGAACCAGGAGCACCTTGCGATCGCCCGCACCGTGAGCGAGTTCTGGTCGAACGAGGTCGAGCCGAACCTCGAGGCCATCCAGCACCACGAGCCGGGCGTCGCGCGCGGCCTTGTGCAAAAAGCCGCGGCGCTAGGTCTCACAGCCATCGTGATCCCGGAGAAATTCGGCGGCATGGAACTCGGCCTCACCGCCATGATGGTGGCGGCGGAACACTTCTCGGGAGACGCGTCGTTTTCCGGATGGCTGGGCGCCCACGTCGGAATCGGTACACTGCCGGTTCTGTTCTTCGGTAACGAGCAGCAGAAAGCCAAGTACCTGCCCAAACTGGCGAGCGCGGAATTGCTGGCCGCATACGCGCTGACCGAACCTCATGCCGGCAGCGACGCGCTTGCCGCCCGCACTCGCGCCGATCTGTCCGCCGACGGCGCGCATTACATTCTGAACGGCCAGAAGATGTGGATCACCAATGGCGGCGCGGCCGACCTGTTCACGGTGTTCGCCAAAGTCGGCGGCGAGAAATTCACCGCTTTCCTGGTGGAGCGCGGCTTCGGCGTCAAGAGCGGGGCCGAAGAACGCAAGATGGGCATCAAGGGAAGCTCCACTACGGCACTGTACTTCGATAATGTGCCGGTGCCGGTGGAAAATGTGCTCGGCGAGATCGGGCGCGGGCACATCATTGCCTTCAACATTCTGAACATCGGCCGCCTCAAGATCGGACCGGCGACCATCGGCGGCGCCAAGCGAGTGCTTGCCACGTGCCTCGCTTACGCCAGGGAGCGAAAGGCATTCGGCTCGGCGATCGCTGAGTTCGGCGCCATCCAGTACAAACTCGCCGAGATGGCGATCCGCATCTATGCCGCCGAGTCGATTGTCTGGCGGTCGGTCGGGCTGGTCGAGAGCAGGCTGCGCGATTTTTCCTGGGAGAAACCGGGCGCGTCGCAGACCTTGCTCCAGGCGGTCGAGGAGTTCGCACCCGAATGCTCGATCGTCAAGGTATTCGCCTCGGAAATGCTGGACTACGTGGTCGACGAGGGCGTCCAGATCCACGGTGGCTTCGGATTCCACCAGGATTATGCGGTCGAGCGCGCATACCGCGACTCACGTATCAACCGGATCTTCGAGGGCACCAACGAAATCAACCGTCTGCTGATTCCCGGTATGTTGCTGAAGCGTGCCGGCCGCGGCCGCCTGGCTCTCCTGGAAGCCGCGGAATCGGTTCTTCAAAACGTCGAAGAGCAGGCTGACGGCGAGAACCAGGACGACCGGCTCGTCGCCAACGCCAAAAGGATTGCGCTCCTGTGTCTCAGAGCCGCACGTCAGGCCTATCCCGACGCCCTCGATCAGCAGCAGGAGATCCTGATGCACATCGCCGATATCATCATCGAGGCATACGTGATGGAATCGGCGCTGCTGCGCGCGCGGAAACTGGCAGGCAATGGCGGCTCGAGCCACGCCGCGGATATCGCGGCGGTGCTGCTGCGCGACGCCATGGGCCGCATCGAAATATCGGCGCGCAACGTGCTGTCGGCCACATCGAGCCCTGCGGACTTGCGGCTTTCGCGCGAGCTCTCGGAATATGAACCGGTGAATGCGGTCGTACTGAGGAGACGCATGGCATCGCGCCTGTTGCAAGCCCAACGCTACGTGGTGTAGCCTGTAGCGCTGACACTCTGCTCTGAGGGAATGCCATGAAGCTTCCGCTGACTCCGATTCGCTGCCTCTATCGCGGTGTGGACCTGTACGGCAAGAAGGTTGGAGTGGTTTCCGGTTCCCAGCGCTATACGTACGACCAGTTCGGCGAGCGATGCGAGCGTCTCGCCTCCGGGCTCCTGGCGGAAGGCGCGCGGCAGGGCGACCGGGTGGCATTTCTCAGCTTCAACAACAACCAGCTCCTGGAAGGCTATTACGGCGCACCCTCGATACGGGCGATCGCCATGCCCTTGAATGTTCGCCTTCAGCCTTCTGAACTCACGGCGATCCTGAATCACGCCGAGCCTGCCATTCTCGTCTTCGAAAATGATTTCGCCGCCAGCGCGCAGCAGCTTCGGGCAGCCTGCCCAACGGTCCGCCGCTGGATATCCATCGACGGCCCATGCCCCGAAGCTGATTTTACATACGACGAACTGCTTTCCCGCGGACGCATCGACCGCCCGGACCTGCGCTCCTTCGATGAAGACGAAATTGCGGAGCTCTTCTATACCAGCGGCAGCACGGGCACACCCAAGGGCGTGATGCTCTCACATCGCACGCTGTACCTGCATGCGCTTGCCGTAGGGGGCACGTTCAACCACGACGACAACGCCGTGGAGCTCCATACGATCCCGCTATTTCACGCCAATGGGTGGGGACGGCCGCAGACCGCCGTGATGAATGGCCTGAAACAGGTGATGGTCCGGCGCTTCGATCCGGCCCACGTGCTGCGATTGATCCAGGAGGAGAGCGCCACCGCGATGTCGCTCGTGCCCACCATGGCAAACGCACTCTTGAACTGTTCTGCGCTGGGCCAGTTCGATACCTCCACCATGCAGGAGATCCACATCGGAGGCGCGGCGGCTGCTCCAGAACTGATCGCACAAATGGAGGCTGTGTTCCGGTGCAGGATCATCGCGGGCTATGGCCTAACCGAGACCTGTCCGGTGGCAACTTCCGCGCGGACCAAGTGTACCGTCCAATATGCCAGTGAAGACGACCGCATTCGCCACATGGCCATGGCAGGCTGGGGCCTGCCCGGTTGTGAGATCCGCGTGGTCGACCTGCGCATGAACGATGTTCCCAGAGACATGGAATCCGTCGGCGAAGTGGTCATCCGCGGCGATAACGTGATGGATGGATATTTCAGGGAGCCCAAGGCCACCGAGGCGGTCATGAGCGGCGATTGGCTGCACACCGGGGACATGGCGGTCTGGGACCACGAGAGCTACATCCACATCGTCGACCGGAAAAAGGACATCATCGTCAGCGGCGGCGAGAATATCTCTTCCATCGAAGTGGAAAAGGCCATCTGCGCACATCCCGCCGTAATGGAATGCGCGGTGGTTGCCGCTCCCGACCAGAAGTGGGGCGAAGTCCCGGCGGCGGTCGTGGTCGTAAAGAACGGCCTCCACATGGACCGGGAAGAGCTGATGGCGTTTCTCGCCGGCAGGCTTGCCGGATTCAAGCTGCCGCGGATCGTGCAGTTCACGACACAGCCTCTGCCTAAGACCGGAACCGGGAAGATCCTCAAGCGGGAGCTGCGCGAAACCTATTGGCTGGGGAAACAGGTGCGGGTGGGGCAGGCTTGACCTGGATGGCTTCTATTCTATCGTTTCGAGTTGCCCCGGGCGCTTTTGAGCACACCGTTCATGGCAATCTCTACGTAGTCCTGCGAAACCCGGTCCGCCGAAAGCTTGCCGCCCCGGCGGTACCACCGGGAGATCCAGAGGATCATTCCCAGGAGGCTGAAGGTAGCAGTCGTCAGGTCGATGTTCCGAAGTTTCCCTTCGGATTCCAGCTCCTGCAATGTTTGCCGGATGACGTCAAAATATGCGCGCTTCCGTCCCTTGATGATGCGGCGGTGTGCTGCGGTCAGTGCCGGCATCTCTTCCAAAACGGTTGTGATCGCACCCACACCTTCCAACAGACTCCTGGTGTGGCCTTCGACGATTGCCCGCAACCGTTCCTCCGGATCGGCGATCTCTTGCGCGGGCGCGATGACACGCTGGTCGAGGTTGTCCATGGCATAGGTCATGATCTCGAACAGCAGTTCCTCTTTCCCTCGAATGTAGTGGTAGATCCCGGCTTTGGTCAGCCCCGCGGCCTCGGCGATGTCGTTCATCGATGTGCCTTCGTATCCCTTCTGGCACATGATCTCGGCCGCAATCCGATAAACATGGCTCGCGCGTTTTCCTTTGCCGGACGCCGGTATCGGCTCTCTGAGTTTGATCAGTCTCTGCAAAGTGCACCTGGCAAGTAAAGCATCCTCCAGTTTGAGGTCTTAAACCGACGGTACGATGCGTAGCCTGAGTGTGTCAACTCCAACCGACTGAAAATGCATCTCCAGGAACGCCTCGAGAGTTGCGTGCGGCAGACCCTCCGGCCAAGAATTTTCATTGACACCGGTCGCCGACTCTGCTATAAGTTTCCACCGAACGGTCGGTCGCTCAAGGAGCGGCGGCTCACTGCCAGAATGGCCTCGGAGGGGTCCCGGGCTCGAAAGAAGCCGAGTTGTGTCCGCCGTGTGAGCTTGAGAAGGCTACGTAAGGGGGCCACCAGTTATGTCGCGAACATCCAGGTCGATGTTACGGATTTGGGCAACATCGGCGCTCGTCTCTGCGCTCTTCGCGCAAGTTCCCACCGGGATTATTTCCGGAACCGTCACGGACGAATCCGGCGCGGTGGTTCCTTTCGCCAAAATCACGATTACCAACAAAGCGACGGATGTTGTGCGCACGGCGCTAGCAAGCGGGGAGGGCTTCTTCAGCGCTCCCGCGCTGCCGGCAGGCGAGTATGAGGTCCGGTGCGAGCATCCGGGTTTCCGCATTTTGCAGCGAAGCGCGACCGCGGAAGCCGGCAGCAGCACCACGGTAGACCTCCCAATGCGCGTAGGCACGACGAAAGACGTGGTCACCGTCGAGGCTGCTACCGCGCAAGTTAACTACGACAGCCACTCCATCCAGGGCGTGATCCAGCGCGCCAGTATCGAGGATCTGCCGCTCAACGGCCGCAGCTACATGCAGCTCGCCAAGCTCGAGCCCGGTGTAACCATCGCCTCGGGATCGGTCGCCCAATTTAACACGTTATTCACCGTGAGCGTTCTCGGCGCCGGGAATCGAACGCTCTTCGCCATCGACGGCGGCAATGTCTCGGACAACATCGATACTGGCGGCGGTATCTCGTCCATGAACTTCTCGCAGGAAATGGTGCAGGAGTTTCAATTATCGTCCGTCAACTTCGACCTCGCTACCGGTATCGCAGCGGGCGGCGCCATCAATGTCGTAACCCGCACGGGCACCAACGACTGGCACGGCAGCGCCTATTATTACTTCCGCGATCACAACCTGGCGGCCTACCCGGCGCTGCAGCGCAATCCGGTCAATCCGAATCCATTCTTCGCCCGCCGCAACCCCGGCGCCGCGTTGGGCGGGCCCTTGAAGAAGGACAAACTGTTCTTCTTCTTCAACTACGAGTACATGAATCAGGTGCAGGCCCTGACCATCCAGAGCACCGATCCCGCGTTCGCGCCGCTCACCGGCACATATGGCAGTCCGTACGTAGGCAAGCAAATCAGCTTCCGCGTGGACGACCGTCTTTCCGACAAGCATAGTCTCTTTGTCCGCTACTCGCACGATGGAAATTCCGGGTTTGGGCAATCCCTGGAATTCGGGGATCCGTCGAATTGGGCGCGAAACACCAACTGGGCGGACCAGAGCATCATCGGACTCACCAGCAGCCTGACGGCAACTCTTGTCAACGATTTTCGCTTCCAATACAACTATTGGAACAACCACAACTATCAGGCGGTCGCTTCGGATTGCTCTGCGCCGTGCGTGGCCGGCACTCTGCCTAACATTTTCACCTTCGTCGGATCTAACATGCCGGCGGTAGGTCCAAATTTCAATGCGCCGCAAGGCCGAAACACGCGGCGCTTCGAATTTATCGAGAGCCTGGTTTGGCAGAAGGGCTCGCACCGCCTGAAGTTCGGCGGCGACCTCAATCCTAC
>DATJYW010000341.1:0-17856 GCA_035499435.1 Candidatus Acidiferrales bacterium
GATTTCCGCCTCTCTGCAGGCTTCGGCGTCCGTTTTGGCGAGAAATGACCGTTCACCTGAACACTGTTAAGTTGATACACTGCCCTGTGGACCATGCAGACCATTCAACGTGTCGCCGTGCTGGGAGCCGGCACCATGGGCAGCCGCATCGCCGCCCATTTCGCTAACGCGGGAATTCCTTCCGTTCTTCTCGATCTGACCAAAGAAGTCGCGCAAAAGGGCGTCGAGACCGCCATCAAGCAGCGCCCCGGCGGATTTTTCGTCGATTCCTCCGCCGCGATGATCACCACAGGCAGCTTTGACGCCGACCTGGGCAAGGTCGCCGATTGCGACTGGATCATGGAAGCCGTCACCGAGAATCTCGAGATCAAGCGGTCGCTGTGGGGCAAAGTGGAGAAGCTCCGCAAGCCGCATTCGATCGTGTCGACCAACACCAGCGGCATTCCGCTCCATCAGATCGTCGAAGGATTCTCGGAGGATTTCCGCAAGCACTTCCTCGGCACGCACTTTTTCAATCCGCCGCGCTACCTCCACCTCACCGAGATCATCCCCGGAGCCGACACGCTGGGCGGAGTCCTCGGCTGGGTCAGCGACTTCTGCGACCTCCACCTCGGCAAGGGCGTCGTACCCTGCAAGGACACCCCCAACTTCATCGCCAACCGCATCGGCTGCTTCTTCGGCGCCAAGGTCCACCAGCTCACCGAGCTCGGTGGCTATACCATCGAGGAGGTCGACGCCCTCACCGGTCCCCTGATCGGCCTGCCCAAGAGCGCCAGCTTCCGCCTCGTCGATATCATCGGCGTCGACGTCTGGGTGCACGTTCTGCGCAACCTCTACGACGCCGCGCCCGGCGATCCCGCCCGCGATCTCTACGTCGTCCCGCAAGTCATGGAGCAGATGATGGAGCGCGGCTGGCTCGGCGAAAAGCGCGGCCAGGGCTTCTACAAGCGCGTCGGCAAAGGCGCCGAAAAGGAAATCTGGGCGCTCGACCGCCGCACCATGGACTATCACCCGGCGCGGAAGCCGGAGTTCCCGGACTTCGAATCCGCCCGCCGCATCCCGGATCTTTCAGAACGTCTCCGCGCCCTCACCGCCGATTCCGGCCGCGCCGGCCAGTTCCTCTGGAGGCTCTTCCGCGATTTCGTCCTCTACTCCGCGCAGATGATCCCCGAGATCTCCGATCGCGCGGTGGAAATCGACCGCGCCATGCGCTGGGGATTCGCCTTCCAGAAAGGTCCCTTCGAGCTCTGGGACGCGCTCGGTGTCCCCGATACCATCGACCGCATGCGCCGCGAAGGCTGCGCCATCCCCGCCATGATCGAGCGCATGCTGGCCAGCGGCGCACGCTCCTTCTACGAGGCCGCCGATCGCGAGGGCCGGCCCGGCACCCGCTGCTTCGACCTGCTCGAGGGCACCTGGCGTGACCTCGAAGCGCGCCCCGGCGTAATCTTGCTCGGCGAGATCAAGCGCGCGCGAGGCGTGATCAGCACGAACGCCGGCGCTTCCCTCATGGACCTCGCCGATGGCGTGCTCTGCCTCGAGTTCCACAGCAGGATGAACTCGCTGGGTGAAGACACGGCGCAGATGATCGACGCCGCCCTCGACGAGCTGAATCGCAATTTCGAGGCCCTCGTGATCGCCAACGACGGCGAGAACTTCAGCGTCGGCGCCAGCCTCGCCATCGTGCTCGAAGCCGCGCAGGCCGGCGATTGGCCACGCCTCGAGACCATCGTGCGGCGCTACCAGCAGGCTGTCATGACCATAAAATACGCTCCCAAGCCGGTGGTCTCGGCTCCATTCGGCATGACGCTGGGCGGGGGCTGCGAAATCGCCATGGCCGCCCGCCACGTCCAGGCGGCGGCCGAAACCTGCATGGGCCTCGTGGAAGTCGGTTTCGGTCTCGTCCCCGCCGCCGGAGGCTGCAAGGAGATGCTGCTCCGCCTCGGCGATCCCAAACGCGCCTTCGACCTCATCCGATATTCCAAGGTGAGCGACAGCGCGGCACACGCCCGGCAGCTCGGTTTCCTGCGCCAATCCGACGGCATCACCATGAACCGCGAGCGTCTGCTGTCCGACGCCAAAGAGGCCGCTCTCGCCGCCGTCCCCTCCTGGACCCCCGGGGTTCCGCGGGAGGATATCCCCGTTGAGGGTGAGGCCGGCTACGCTCAGCTCAAAATGGGCGTCCTTCTCGCGCGCGAAGGCGGCTACATCACGGATTACGATGTCGTCATCGGTGAAAAACTGGCCCACATCCTGAGCGGCGGCCGTGGAGTCGGCCGCCGCAACGTCAGCGAGCAGCACCTGCTCGATCTTGAGCGCGAAGCCTTCCTCAGCCTCTCTGGCAACCCCCAAAGCCAGGAGCGCATGAGGAAATGAGCCGTGGGGCCGGCTCCCGGCCTGCCCCGTCTGGAGACACAACCATGCCCGAACCCGTCATCATCGACTGCCTGCGAACCCCGGTCGGCAAAGCCCCGCGCGGCGCCCTGCGCAACACCCGCCCCGACGACCTCGCAGCCCTCGCCATCCGCGCCCTCCTCGACCGCTACCCCGCGGCCAGGGAGTACGTCGAAGACGTCATCCTCGGTTGCGCCATGCCCGAAGGCGAATCCGGCAGCAACATGGCGCGCCAGTCCGCCCTTCGCGCGGGCCTGCCCGATTCTGTGTCCGCCATGACCATCAATCGCTACTGCAGTTCCGGCCTGCAGTCGATTGCCCTCGCCGCCGACCGCATCCGCGCCGGCAGCGCCGAGGTCATCGTCGCCGGCGGCGCCGAGTCCATGTCCATGATCCCCATAGGCGGCCGTCGGGCCGCCCCCAACCCATGGTTCGTCGAAAACTGGCCCGAGGTCTACATGACTATGGGCCTCACCGCCGAGCGCGTCCAGCGCAAGTACGGCGTCACCCGCGAAGACTCCGACGCCTTCGCGCTGCGCAGCCACCAGAACGCCCTGCGCGCGCAGAACGAAGGCAGGTTCGCCGACGAGCTGGTGCCGGTCGAAACCGAGGCCGGCACCTTCGCCGCCGACGAAGGACCGCGCGCCGACACCTCGCTCGAAGCCCTGGCCAAGCTCAAGCCGGTCTTCCACGCCTCTGGCACCGTGACCGCCGGCAACTCCTCGCAGACCAGCGACGGCGGTGCTGCCGCGCTCGTCATGTCCGATTCCCGGGCCCACAAGCTCGGCCTCAAGCCGAAAGCCCGCTTCGCCAGTTTCGCCACCGCCGGCGTCCCGCCCGAGATCATGGGCATCGGCCCCGTGGTCGCGATTCCCAAGGCCCTGATCATGGCCGGCATCAAGCTCGATGACGTCGGCGTCATCGAGCTCAACGAGGCGTTCGCCGTGCAAGCGCTCGCCGTGATCCGCAAAGCCGGTCTCGATATCGACCGCGTGAACGTGAACGGCGGCGCCGTGGCGCTCGGCCATCCCCTGGGATGCACCGGCGCCAAGCTCACCGCCACCCTCCTTCGCGAAATGCCGCGCCGCGGTGCGCGCTACGGAATGGTCACCATGTGCGTCGGCGGCGGACAGGGCGCCGCGGGAGTCTTCGAATGGATCCAGTAATTGTGATTGTTGGACCGGCTTCAGCCGGTCATGCCGACACCATCTAACATGCCCGCCAACGGGAACTACCTCATCTTTCTGACCGCCGCCACCCTGGCCTTTCTGCTCGCTCTGATCCTGGTGACGAAACTCCATGCCTTCCTGGCGCTGCTCATCTCCAGCATGGCCATGGGCCTCGCCGCCGGCATGCCCCCCGAGAAGGTCCTCAAGTCGATCCAGAACGGTTTCGGAGAAGCCCTCGGTTTCATCGCGGTGGTCATCGGCCTGGGCGCGATGATCGGCCGTTTCCTCGAATACTCGGGCGGCGGACGCGCCCTCGCTGATTGGCTCCTCCTCAAGTTCGGCACCGACCGCGCCGCCTGGGCCGTCCTCATCGCATCCTTCCTCGTCGGCCTGCCCATCTTCTTCGAGGTCGGCTTCATCATCCTGGTGCCCGTCGTCTGGAACCTTACCCGCGAAACCAAACGCTCGCTCCTGTTCTACGGCCTCCCCATGGCCGCCGCGCTCACGGTCAATCACGCGCTCGTGCCCCCTCACCCGGCGCCCGCCGCGGCCTCGCAACTCCTCGGCGGCGATCTCGCCAAGACCATCGTCTACGGCGTGCTGCTCGCCATCCCCATGACCATTGCCGCCGGCATGATCTACGGCCAGTGGATCGCCCGCCGCATGCACATCGGCCTGCCCGAAATCGCCGACACGCTCACCCGCGCCCCGGAGACCGACGGCGCGCCCCCGGTGCCCATGGTCATCCTGTTACTGGTGCTGCCCGTCCTGCTCACCTTCGGCGCCACCATGGCCAGCCTCCGCAATATCCCCTTCAAATCCGCCGCGGTCTTCCTCGGGCATCCCTACACCGCGCTGCTGGTGACCACCCTGGTGGCAATCTACTGTTTCGGCCTGCGCCGCGGCCTCTCCCGCGACAAAGCCCTCAAGATGGCCACCGACTCGCTGATTCCCGTGGGCTCCCTGATCCTGATCATCGGCGGCGGCGGCGCCCTCAAGCAGGTGATCGTCGATAGCGGCGTGGGCAGCTATCTGGGCAAGATGCTGATGACCAGCGCCATCTCTCCTCTGGTTGTGGTCTGGCTGATCTCGCTCTGCATGCGCCTCGCTCAGGGCTCCGCCACCGTCGCCATCATCACCGCCGCCGGAATCGCCGCGCCCCTGGTGAAGAACATCCCCGGATACTCGCCCAACGAACTGGTCCTCGCCTTGTGCTGCGGTGGCTCCGCATTCTCTCACATGAGCGACTCCGGCTTCTGGATCGTCTCGCAATACTACGGCCTGAGCGTCCCGCAGTGCCTCAAGACCTGGACCGCGATGAAAACCGTCGCCGCCACCCTAGGCCTCGGAATCATACTGGCCGCCCACGCACTGCTTCGGTAAGGAGTTGCTTATCCGCGTCCATCCGTGTGCATCCGTGGCTCTTTCTGTTTTGGCCACGGATGCACGCGGATGAACACGGATAAGAGCCGCTCAAGCGAGAGTTGTTCCGCTCTCATCCCCGCCTCCGGCAAACTCTCCACCTCCGCGTAGAATCCCGCCAGGTTATTGCGCAGCGTCTTCCGCTTCTGCCGAAAGCACCGCCCCACGAATTCGAGAAAGGCCTCGCGGTCCGGGACCTCGCTCTCCCGCGGCTCCAGAAGCACCACCGCCGAATCCACCTTCGGCGGCGGACGGAACGCCCCCGGCTTCACGTCGAACAGCACCCGCACCGATGCGAATGCCGCCGTTTGCACGGTCAGGTACCCGTAGTCGCGCGTGCCCGGTTTTGCCGCCAGGCGCTGCGCCACCTCCTTCTGCACCAGAAACACCGCCCGCGTCGGGCGCAGCCGGACCGCCTTCTCCAGAATCGGCGAAGTGATGTAGTAGGGCAGATTCCCCGCTATGGCCGCCCTTCCCCACCGGCCCAGGTCCGTCTGCAGCACGTCCCCGTGCAGCACCTCGAATCGCGGCGAGGAGAAGCGGGCCCGGAGATACTCCACCAGCTCCGCATCGACTTCGATCGCGATCACGCGGTCAGCACGCTCCAGCAGCTTCCCGGTGAGCGCGCCCCGCCCCGGACCGATTTCGATCACCAGGGGTTCGCGCGCTGGACACACCGCGTCCGCGATGCGATTCAGAATAGAATCCGATTGAAGAAAGTGCTGCCCGAGCCTTCGCGGCACGCGGCCCGCTAGCTCCTCAAGTGGCGCTGCCGCGGAAACACGAGCTGTTTCAGGCCCCACGTGGGCTGACCCGACGCGGTCGCCGGAATGAATTTGGAGAACATGATCAGGTTCTTCATTTCATCCGTCAACTCGCCGCCGCAAACCGTCCAATCCTGCACCTGCCCGCTGGGATCCACCAGCACCGTCAGGGAAATTTCGTCGCCGGTAATCAGCGAGCTGCCCCATTCCAGCTTCACGTTGGTGGCGCCTACCAACTCGCCCTCGGGATCCGTGAACCCGGCCACAATCGCCGGGTCGGGGTGGAAAATCGGCGGCTCCAGGCCGTAGTTGTGCTGAAACGAGAGACTGGGCACCAGGAAAAGAAAACATGCGAATGACGAAAGCACGCCGCCGGCAACCGGTACTGCCATGGGCCGCATCAGGTTATCGAACTCCAGGCGAATCCGCTCTCTCAAATGTGACATGCGGGCGGCAAAGTTGCGCCGCCTCTCGACCGACGCGCAATAGTGAGATGCCGAGACCCGCAATCGCGCAGTCAGTTCGGGCGGCACCTGCACCTGAGACATCCCACGCATGGTCGCGCGGAGGCCCTGCATGGATTCGAGCCGTTTGGCGCACGCGCGGCACGTCTCGATGTGCGCCAACACACGCTCCCGCCCGTCGGCATCTAACTGCCGGTCCAGCAGGAGCCCGATCTGTTTTTGCACGTTCTCACAGCTCATAACATCACTCTGCCGTCTTCGGCACTAATCGCATCGCCGGCGTTACATGCAGGCTGTTTGCGAGTTCATCCCGCAGCGCCTCACGGCCGCGCAGGATCCGGGACTTCACCGTCCCGAGGGAAACTCCTAAAATCTCCGCGATCTCCTCGTAGCTGCGATCCATCGTGTCCCGCAGCACCACGGCCTCGCGGAATATGGGATTGATCTTCTCCAGCGCCGCCTCCACCATGACGTGACGCTCGTGATCGCACGCGACGTCGAACGGCGAGCGGCTGCTGTCTCGAATATTCTCCTTCCAGTTGCGGGTCTCGTCCGGATTGTTGTCCAGCTCGACTTCGCGCCGGCGGTGCCGGAAGAACCAGCGGCGGGCATTGTACGCCTCGTTCACCGTGATTCGATACATCCAGGTCTTTAACGAGCTCTGGCCGCGGAAATTCGCAATGTTCCGAAAAACCTTCAGGAACACTTCCTGTACGACATCGCAGGCCTCCCCCTGATCGCCCAACAGGCGCAATGCAAGCGCATAGACCGGCTGCTGGAAACGCTGGATCAATTCTTCATAGGCGCCTTCCGCGCCCTGACGCAGATGCTCCACCAGAAGGAGGTCGTCCGCCTCCCCCGTCTCCGCGGGCCGATCCGGGCTCAAGTCAAGGATTGAGGTCGTCACCGGGAACCTCACATTCAACCTGATTATCAAACTACCAGAAAAAACGCCGCCTTGCATTCAAATAGACACCATGCGGAAGCGAAAAGTTCCGTGGATGCTACAATCTGGGCAAAGATCATGAAAGCGCGTTTCCTAGCTTGCCTCGCCCTGTGCCTGGCACAGGCCGGGCGGAGCGCCCCCGCCATCCGGGCGCTCATCATCGACGGCCAGAATAACCACGATTGGCGCAAAACTACGCCCGTCCTCGAGAAAATCCTCGAAGATACCGGGCTCTTCCAGGTCGACGTCCTCACGTCCCCCCCAAAAGACGGCGACTTCTCCACCTTCCGCCCCGAATTCGCCCGCTACCAGGTGATTGTTGGAAATTACAACGAATTCCCGAACGGCAATAAGTGGCCCGACGAGGTCAAGACCGCCCTCGAAAAGTACATGAATGCCGGAGGCGGCTACGTCTCCTATCACGCCGCCGACAATGCCTTCCCCGACTGGCCCGACTACAACCTGATGATCGGCATCGGCGGCTGGCTCGGGCGCAACGAGAAATCCGGACCATATTGGTACTTCAAGGACGGCAAGCTGGTTTCCGACGATACCCCCGGAAACGCCGGCAACCATGGCGCCCGCACCCCCTTCCTTGTCGTCACCCGCAACACCGCGCACCCCATCACCGAAGGCCTGCCCCCGCAGTGGATGCACGCCTCGGACGAGCTGTACTCGAAAATGCGCGGACCCGGCAGGAACATGACCGTCCTGGCCACCGCGTTTTCCGACCCCGCCAACCGCGGCACCGGCCACGACGAGCCGATGCTCATGGCCCTCACCTACGGCAAAGGCCGCATCTTCCACACCACCCTCGGCCATGATCCCGCCGCTATGGCCTGCGTCGGCTTCATCGTGACCCTGTCCCGCGGCGCCGAATGGGCCGCCACCGGCAAGGTCACCCAGAAGGTCCCGGCCGATTTCCCTACCGCCGACAAGGTGAGCACCCGCTAGACATGCCCACTGTCCCCGCGCCCCAACTGAACCGCTTCTGCGAAGACATCCTGCAGGGCGCGGGCGTCCCGCGCCACAAAGCCGAAGTCGCCGCCGCCTGCCTCGTGGCCAGCAACCTCCGCGGTGTCGATTCCCACGGCATCCAGCTCCTCCCCTTCTACGTCGACCAACTGCTCGCCGGCGAAGTCGACCCGCAGGCCGATGGCCGCGTGACCGGCGAGAGCGGATGCTGCCTCCACTTCGACGGCCAGAACGCCCTCGGTCAATGGGTCGCCGACACCTGCTGCCGCCACGCCGTGCGCATCGCGCGCGATCACGGCATGGCCCTCGTGGTCGCCAAAGAATCCAACCACTTCGGCGCCGCCGCCTGGTGGGCGCAGAAGATGCGCGACGCCGGCCAGATCGGCATCGTCATGTGCAACGCCTCGCCCATCGTGCCGCCGTGGCAGGGCAAAGCCGGCCGTATGGGTACCAACCCCATCTGCATGAGCGTCCCTGGCCCCTGGCTCCTCGATATGGCCACCACCACGGTGGCGGCTGGCAAGATTTTCAAGGCGTTCCTCAACGGCCAGCCCGAAATCCCGGCGGGATGGGCTTTCGACGGCGAAGGCCGCCCCACCACCGACACCAAGGCGGCCTATAAGGGCATGCTGATGCCGCTCGGAGGCTACAAAGGCAGCGGTCTCGCCATGATGGTCGAAATCCTGTGCAGCGTGCTCAGTGGCGGCGTCATGCCCACCGAGGTCGGCGGCATCCGTTTCCGCGGCAAACGGGTGCGCGTCAGCCAGATGTACATGGCCATCGACGTGGCCCGCTTCATGCCTGTCGAAGAATTCACCGCGCGCGTCGAGCAACTGGTCCGCATCATGAAGTCCACGCCCGCCGCTCCAGGCTACGACGAAGTGATGGTCGCCGGCGATCCCGAATGGCGCATCGAGGCCGAGCGCCGCCAAAGCGGCATCCCCATCGCCGATGGCAACTGGGACCTCCTCGTCAAAGCCGCCGCCAAAGTCGGTGTAGCCGCTCTGTAATGCAGGCGCGTTACCATCAAATCAGTGCTCGTCTCCATTTCCCCCCAGCTCGACCGGCCCAGGTGGCTCCGCGCTCCTGCCCCCGTCGGCGAAAACTACCGCGATCTCAAGAGCCTCATCACCCGCCTCCGCCTCCACACCGTCTGTGAGAGCGCTGCCTGCCCCAACGTCGGCGAGTGCTGGAACCACCGCACCGCCACCTTCATGATGCTCGGCAACGTCTGCACCCGCCGCTGCGGATTCTGCGCCGTCGAAAAAGGCGCCCCGCTCCCCGTGGACTACGACGAGCCGCGCCGCGTCGCCGAAGCCGTCGCCGCCATGGGCCTGAAATTCGCCGTCATCACCAGCGTCAACCGCGACGATCGCGAGGATGGCGGCGCCGAGTTGTTCGCCATGGTGATCCGCGAGATCCGCGCGCGCGTCCCCGGCTGCAGCGTCGAAGTCCTCATCCCCGACCTCCAAGGCAGCCGTGCCGCCGTGGAAACCGTCATGGATGCCGCCCCCGATGTGCTCAATCACAATACCGAGACCGTCCCCCGGCTCTACCGCCAGGTGCGCCTCGGCGCGCGCTACGAGCGTTCCCTCGACGTCCTGGCTCACGCCAAACGCGTGCGCCCCGCCACGCCCACCAAGTCGGGCCTCATGCTGGGCCTCGGTGAGACACCCGATGAGGTCCTGCAAGTGATGCGCGATCTCCGCGCTCACCAGGTCGATATTCTCACCCTCGGCCAATACCTCCGTCCCTCCCTAAAGCACCTGCCCATCGTGCGCTACGTGCCGCCGCCCGAATTCGAAGAATTCCGCCGCGCCGGATATGAGCTCGGCTTCGCTCACGTCGAGTCCGGCCCTCTCGTCCGCAGCTCCTATCACGCCGCCGAATCTGTGGGACCGGCTTGAGCCGGTCCAGGTTTCCATCGCCATCCAGGGAACACGGAGAGCCAATCCGGCGTCGAAGTCAGTGTGGGACTTCCGCGTGAACCCGGCTCCGCGGCGCCGCCCGTCTTCTGGCTGTGGCTGCTCCGCGTCGCCGCCTGGCTCGCTCCGCCCGATGGACGCGAGGAGTGGAACCGGCGTTGGAGTTCGCGCCTTTGGAACCTGTGGGTGCTCGTCGACCGCGGCGAGTTGGCCGCCCACGCATCCACCGAAACCGCACTCCTTTGCGGCGACGCGATTGCCGCCGCCTTTTGGATGCGCTTCAACCGCGCCAGCCTCCGCCGCTGGCTGCGCGGGCCGCGATCGGTCCTGGCCGGAGGCGCTGCCTCCCTCGTGTTCATCGCCGCGGTTTCCCACGGCTTTCGCGCCACCCGTCACCTCGTCCTGACCATCATCGATTGGCGGACGGACAAGCTCGCTCCCAAGCTCATGAAGTACGATCCGCGCGCCGATTTTGTCGTGGCGCACGTCGTGCCCATCGCCATGGCCCTGATGGTGGGCGCTGCGCTCGTGCTCCTGGCCCGCCGCTCGATGCGCCGCTGCGGATGGAAGTACCGTGTCTTCCTTTTAGCCAAGCTGCTGCTGGTCGCCGTGTTGGTCCCCCTGGCGTGGATCGAAGGTGAGGGCCTGCTCCGCGAGCACCTGGCCGCCGGCGCCCTGCGCGTCGCCCTGGCCACCGCGTTCACCCTGGTCTTCTTCGGTGCTTTCGGCTGCTCCGTCATCTGGGTCTTCGCCGACCAGCGGGCGCGTTGTCCGGTCTGCCTCGGACGCCTCGCCCTCCCCGTGGCGCTAGGATCGTGGGCCAGCGTGTTCGATCCCGCCACCACCGAGATGATTTGCGACGAAGGCCACGGATCGCTTTGCGTCGCCGAGAACGACATGAGCGGCGAAGACCGCTGGATCAAGCTCGACGCGTCCTGGAAAGAGCTTTAACAAGGCATCAGGCGTCAGGCATCAGCTAACGGAAGCCTGATGCCTAACGAGCTGATAGCAGATAGCTGAAAGCTGAAGCCTGACGCCTTATTTCAGCATCACCTTCAACACCCCGCGTTCCGACGCCCTGGCAAAGGCCGCCGGCGCGTCCGCCAGCCGGTAGCAATCAATCAGCATTTCTTCCAGCCGGATGGCCGGGTGCCCGACCCACGGCAGCGCCGCCTCGAATCTTCCACACCGCGAGCCCACCAGCGTGATCTCGTTGACGATGATCGGCGCGGTGTCCACGGCAACCGCGCCGTGTACCGTGCTCTTGAGAATCACCGTGCCGCGCGGCCGCGCCATCGCCGCCGCGGCGCGCAGGCCTTCCGGAGAGCCGGTCGCATCCACCACCCAATCGTATTCCGCTACGGGCAGGGCCTCCCCCACCTGCTCTACTGTCACGCCCGCGCGCCCTGCGATCGCCAGCTTCCCCGCGTACCGCCCGAATTGATGTACCCGATAACCGTGCGCCTGGAGCAGCATCGCGATCAGCAGCCCGAGTTTGCCGTCGCCCAGCACCGCCACCCGTTCGCCCGCGGGAATCGGCACCTGCTCGAGAATTTCGCACGCCGCGGCCAGCGGCTCCAGAAACACGGCGCGCTCCAGCGGTAGATCGTCCGCCAGCACGTGCAGGTTCCGCTCCGGCAGCGTGAAAAACTCCTCGAACGCGCCGGGATGCTGCACGATTCCGAGCACCGTCCGGTTCGGGCAATGCCGCCCCAGCCCGCGCCGGCACCAGTCGCACTGCGTACAGGCAAGGTTGATTTCCCCGGCCACCCGCTTCCCAATCAGCCCCGGACTGTCCGCCTCCGCCACCTCGGCCACGAACTCGTGGCCGGGAATCCCGGAGAAACCGTAGTAGCCGCGCTGCAGCTCGAGATCCGTATTGCAGATGCCGCCCGCCAGAAGCCGCAGCAGCGCGAAGCCTTCGGGACGCGCCGGGCGCGGCACGTCGCGCACCGAGACCACGCCGTTTTCCAGGTGGACCGCCAGCATGCCCTTATAATAGAGCTTCATGCCCGCGGAACTCGCTTGTTTCGAAGAGCGGTGCCGCGCCCGCTTCCCCATCACCGATGTCCTCTACAACTGCCCCCTCTGCGGCGGCTTGCTCGAGGCGGTGTACGGCAAGCCCGCGCAGGCACCCGGTCAACTGAAGAAACTGTGGCGCGAACGGCGCGCCTCCAACGCCCCGCTCGACCAGAGCGGCGTCTGGCGCTACCGCGAGTTCATCCCCTTCCTCGACGACTACGCCAGCGTTGTTACCCTTCGCGAAGGATGCACCCCCCTGCTGCCCGCGCCCAAAGCCGCCGCGTTCGGCGGCCTCGATTCGCTCTCCTTCAAGCACCAGGGCTTCAATCCCACCGGCTCGTTCAAGGACAACGGCATGACCTGCGGCGCGGCGCAGGCCCTGCGGCTGGGCATGAAGCGCGTCGCCTGCGTCTCCACCGGAAACACGTCAGCATCCATGGCGGCCTACGCCAGCGCCGCCGGCTTGCAGCCCATCATCTTCATCCCCCACGGCAACATCGCGTTCGGAAAACTCGCCCAGGCCCTCGAGTACGGCGCCAAAACCGTCCAGGTGGAAGCCAATTTCGACCAGATCCTCGCCCTCGTCCGCCGGCTCGCCGAGCGGCTCGGCATCTACCTGCTCAATTCCATCAACCCCTTCCGCATCGAAGGCCAGAAGACGATCATGGCCGAAATGCTAGACCAGCGCGACTGGCAAGTCCCCGATTGGGTCGTGCTGCCCGGCGGAAATCTCGGGAATACCTCAGCTTTCGGTAAGGGCTTACGCGAACTCAAAGAGTGGGGATTCATCGACCGCCTTCCCCGCCTCGCCGTAATTCAGGCCGAGGGCGCCGCCCCCTTCTACGATCTCGTGCACAGCCCGGATCGCTCCCGCCTCCACCCGGTGGCACACCCCGAAACCCTCGCCACCGCCATCAAAATCGGCGACCCCGTGTCCTGGCCGAAGGCTCTCTACGAGGTGTGTACGTCCGGCGGAGTAGTCGAAAAAGTTAGCGAGCAGGAAATCGCTGATGCCAAGTCGATAATAGGACTTTGCGGAATCGGTTGTGAACCGGCATCGGGCGCTACCCTGGCCGGCATCCGCAAATTGACTAGGGCCGGCATCATCAAAAAGAGGTCGGATGTTATCGCAGTCCTTACCGGGAATGTCCTAAAAGACGCTAATTACATCCATGAATATCACACCGGGCGCCTCCAGGACCCCTGCGGCGGCCAAATTGTCGCGAATTTCGGCAATCCTCCAGTTGTCTTTCCAAATGATGGAGACATAATCGCCGAATTTATCGGTGGTTAACCAAAAATCACCCGCGTTTGCGGCTAAAGAATGCCCCCACAAAGTAGATCCTCTTTGGTACAGGAATCTCTATTGTACTTTCTTAGACCATCTGGTACATGTGTACTATGCTCGTCAAGAAAGGCCTCTCTTCCACCTCCCCCGCTCGACCGAATCGCAAAGAGCTTCAGTACCTTTACGCCCGGCGCACCGCAATCGACATCCTCATCCAATCCCTGGAAGAATACGACCGTTTTCGCGCCCGCAGAGTGGAAGAGCCTAAGCGTAAATCTGCGTAAATTACTTCGCCAGCAGCGCACGAATTCTCGCCGCCAGCTCAGTTTCATTCGCCGCCCCGGGATGATAGTAGCGAACCACTCCTGACCCGTCCACGAGCACCAGGGTCGGAGTCGTACTCGCGCCATACGCTACAAAATTTGCCGCGCTCAGCGGCGCCGGCATGCTCGAAAGATCGGCATAATAACGGTTGCGCACCTGTTCGATGTAAGCTCTTTCCCTCTCCGCCGGAGCCTCCTCGCCGCCCGCGACATACCCGTACAACCGCGTCGGTCCGATCACCACCAGGCCCTGCGATGCGAATGCGTCGCGCACCCTCGCGATACCGGACTCCATGCCTTTGCAGTCGGCGCACCAGTGCGCCCAGAAGAACAGCAGCACCACGTGCCCCCGTAGCGCCGCGAGTGCCGGCGGGCGTGTGCCCAGCCACTGCGTCGCTTCGAGCGCCGGAGCACGTTTGCCTTCCAGGCTGAGCAGGTTGATGTTCTTGTGAATCCGCTCCGCGATCGACGTGCCCGCGAACTGCTTCGCCTGCTCCTGGAGATACTGGATCGCTTCCCCGCGCTCTCCGCGCTCCGCCAGCACCTGCGCGTGTACCTCGATCGCCGCTCCCTGCGCGGTGGGCAGCCACGGATCGTCGTCCAGCTTCTCCCCCATCAGGTAGCGCGACGCCATCTTGGCAGTCTCCGAGGCCAGCGCATCCGCACGGTCGAGCGACTTCGCGTCCAGAAACGCGCGCGCCAGCCAGGAGTACGCCGCCGCCACTTGTGGCTGCGGACCGGCCTGCGCCTGGTATGCCCGCAGCAGCGATTCCGCGCCCGCCAGGTCGTGCTGCGCGATGCGCACCCGCACGGCGTTCACTATCGATCCCTGCGCGGCAAGAATTCCGCCAACCAGCAGCCCGACCCAGGCCCTCTTCATGCGAACAGATCCTCCAGCGCCAGCTCGGCCTCTTGAACTCTGCGCACCCGCACGCTGATGCGGCCCAGCGATGCGCGGGCCGCCTCCCGGATCGCGGCCCCGCGTTCTCCGCCATACCGCAGGCTCAGCGCGGCCTGCTGCTGCCGCACCACCGCCGCCGCCTCGGCCCGATCGCCGGCAATCCGAACCGGCGCCGCGAACTGTGCCGCGTGCCCGCGCCTCTTGAGCCACTCCAGGCAATACTCCAGGTCCGCGGCGCCCGCCTCCGGCAGTCCTACTTCGAACTCGAACGCGCCCGTCAGCTTCAGCGAAGCGCGCGTCTGCCGGACCCGCTCGTGTACCTGCTCGGCGGCCTTCAGAGCCGGCTCGAAAGCCTCCAGGCCGCTCACATCCACCGCGAAACGCGTGAATGCCGCCAGCGGCCGGATGCTCTCCGCGCTGCTGCCGGCGGGCACGTCCGCGATGGCCGCGTATCCCAGCCGCCACCCCGCGCGGATCGCCGCCCACACCCCCGCGTGATACTCCCCCGCCAGGGCTGCCACGTTCTTTCCGCTGCGCTTGTACACCGAGCGGAACATCTCGAATGCCGCCGGAGCGTCCTCTTCCACCGCGATCTCCGCGCGCGCTCCCATTGCCCGCGGCAGAAACGCCGCGTCGATCTTCGAGACGAACCGGTCGATGTTCCGCCGGTCCTGGGGCCCGAATGGCGTCGCGTTGATTACCAGCTCCGGGCCGTTCGCGCGACGCATCCGTCCGATAAGCAGCGGCTTGTGAAAAATGCTGCTCGTGGGCGCGGTCGCCGGCGCCATGTAGAGCAGGTGCGGCGCCCCCGCGATCCCGTCCACCGCCAGGTAGTACGCTCCCGGATGTACCGGGTCGCGCTCCAGCGAGCCGAACCACGGCCTGATGGTCTCCAGTTTGAGCGCCGCCGCGCGCGACGCCAGGCGATTGCGCAGTTCGTCGGTGAGGGGCTTGCGCTCCGCGTGATCGAAAATCAGGTTGGCCAGCTCCGCGGCTTCTGAAGGACGCAGCGGCAGCTCCAGTGGAACCGGTGTCACGCTTTCAGCCTACAGCAGGGAATTGACGAGTTGAGCAACTGCCGGGTTGCTCCAGTCCACGGCTTCCGGATACTTGGCCACCACCTTGCCCTTGGCGTCGATGACGTAGCTCTCCGGATACATGAACGTGCCGTACTGCCCGTGCAGCTTGTCTTCGCGCACCGTCATGAAGCTGGGCTTGTACTTCTCCAGGAACTTGCGATAGGCCTTCTCGTCGCGGTCCACGCTCACCGCCAGCACCACCACTCCCTTGTCCGCGTATTGCGCCGCGAACCGGCTCAGCGACGGCGTCTCTTCCACGCACGGCGGGCACCACGTCGCCCAGAAATTCAGCACCAGCACCTTGCCGCCGAAATTCGTCAGCGACACCGTGCGGCCGTTATCCGCCGTCAGCGTGAACCCGGGTGCCGAATCGCCCGCAACTACGACGCGTTCGTGAATCCCCAAATAGATGGCGAACACCAGCCCAATGGTCAAAATTCCGATGCCAAGACGTAGCAGTCGGTCGGTACGGGGAGGCTTTTCACTGGCCATGGCAATCTATAATGTAATTGTAGCGCGGTGGCCCCTCCAGGCATCAGTAAATTGACATCGCGATGCTGATCACCCGCAAAATCGAATTCTCGGCCTCCCACATTTGCAGGAGCCCGCGCCTCTCCGATGAGGAGAACCAGCGCCTTTTCGGCAGCGCCGCCAACCCGCACGGCCACGGCCACAATTACGTGGTCGAAGTCAGCCTCGAAGGGCGGCCCGACCCGGTGACCGGCATGGTGCTCGACCTCAAGGAGCTCAAAGACATCCTCACCCGCGAGATCGTCGAGCCCTACGACCACCGCTTCCTCAACTACGAAGTCCCTCCCTTCGACCGCGAAGTGCCCACCACCGAGAACATCGCCCGCGACATCTGGAAGCGCCTCGCGCCGCGCTTCGCCGGCGGCGTCAATCGGCTGCACTCGGTTCGCGTCTACGAAACCCCGGATCTCTACGTCGACTACTTTGGAGAGCCATGTTCCGCGTAACCCGGTGCTACGAATTCTCCGCCAGCCACCGGTTGCACTCGGCGCATCTGAACGACGAAGCCAACCGGCGCCTCTACGGCAAGTGCAACAACCCTTTTGGTCATGGCCACAATTACGTGATCGAAGTCAGCGTCCGCGGTCCCGCCGATCCCGCAACCGGACGCGCCGTCGATACCGCCCGCCTCGACGCCCTGGTGAGAAGCCGCATTCTCCAATCCTTCGATCACCGCAACCTCAACACCGAAATCGCGGCGTTCGCCGATGCCGTCCCCACCTCGGAAAATCTCGGCTACGAAATCTGCCGCCGCCTCAAACGAAATTGGAAAGAAGTGTTTCCCGGTGAATGGCCCAGGCTGGACAAAGTCCGCATCGGCGAAACGCCGCGCAACATCTTTGAAATCAGAGCCGATGAAATCGAATAAAGCCATCGTCAAAGTAATGACCCCCAAACCCGACCTCAAGCCGATCGCTCCCCTGATCGAGGATCTGCTGGTGCGCCTCGGCGAAGACCCCAAACGCGACGGGCTTCTGCGCACTCCGCGACGCGTGGAAGACGCCTTGCGCTTTCTCACCTCCGGCTACCGCATGGACATCCACAAGGTCCTCAACGGAGCCCTCTACGACGTCAAGTACGACGAAATGGTCGTAGTCCGCGATATCGAATTCTTCAGCCTCTGCGAGCACCACATGCTGCCCTTTTACGGCAAGATTCACGTGGCATACCTGCCTCAGAAAAAAGTCATCGGCCTCAGCAAAATTCCGCGCCTGGTGGACGTCTTCGCCCGCCGCCTCCAGATCCAGGAGCGGCTCACCCAACAGGTAGCGCAGACCATCCAGGAAACCATCAAGCCGCTAGGCGTGGGTGTAATCTGCGAAGCCAAACACCTGTGCATGATGATGCGCGGCGTCGAAAAACAGCACTCCGGCGCCATGACCAGCGCCATGCTCGGCGCCTTCCGCGAGCAGAAGGAAACCCGCGACGAGTTCCTCGCCCTGGTCACTCGCTCCTAAAATTCTCTAAACCACCCTCAGTAGTTAGACATCTTTTGTGGGGCAGGCCTTCAGCCTGCCCCGCGCCGCAGGCGCGTGTCTTTCTTAGGAGGCCGCAGATGACGCGTTTCATCCCGCTCTTACTCCTCGCCGCCATACTCCCGGCCCAGCCCGCCGACCCCAAACTCGCCCTCGAAGTCGCCGCCGTCCGCGCCCA
>DATJYW010000342.1:0-3782 GCA_035499435.1 Candidatus Acidiferrales bacterium
GAGCCTGCTGGAGAGTCTGGGGGAGATGTACCTGGAGGGCTGCGAGGTGGATTGGGCGGCCTTCGACCGGCCGTACGCGCGGCGGCGCATTGCTCTGCCGACCTATCCCTTCCAGCGCGAACGACATTGGCATGAAGCCGCGGGCGATATCACGGGCACGGCCAACTGGGTCCATGAACTGGCCTGGGAAGAATCGGATCAGCCCTCTACGCCGGCACCGCCGGCTTCTGCCAGGTACGTGATTTTCGACGACAGAGAGGGCTTGGCCGAAGCTCTGGCGGCCCGGCTCGGCGCGCCGTGCATCATGGTGGAACCTGGGGACGCATACAGCGAATCGCGCGGGCGCTTCTGCATCGATCCAGGCAACCCTCAGCATTTCGAGAAGATGTTCAGCGCGGTTGGCGCCTGCAGCGGCATCGTCCACCTCTGGAGCCTGAGCGGCGCCGAAGGAGACGCCGATCAGCTTGTGCGATGCGGTTCCGTTCTCCACCTGGTGCAAGGCGTGCTGCGATCCGGCATGCGCCAGTTTCCGAAGACGTGGCTGGTGACGCAAGGCGCACAGCCGGCCGGCGGCGACTCCACGCTGACCTCGCCGGCACAGGCCACCCTCTGGGGCCTGGGGCGTGTCCTGTCTCTCGAGCACCCGGAACTCTGGGGAGGGCTGATCGACCTAGATCAGACGGATCTCGAATCCGCCTCGGAACTGGTGCGCGCTGCTATTGCCCAGGTGGACGGCGAGGACCAGGTGGCATTCCGCAACGGAAAGCGCTACATAGGCAGGATCGTGCAATCGACGACTCCGGCACTTAGCCGGCAGCAACTGCGGATTCGCTCCGACGCGACGTACCTGATCACCGGCGGCGCCGGCAGCCTGGGCCGCAACATTGCGGCGTGGCTGGTTCGCGGCGGCGCCAGGCGCCTGGTCCTCACCGGCAGGCGCGCTCCCTCCAACGAAGCGCTAGCCGCTTTCGGGGAACTGGAACGGGGCGGCGCGCAGGTGACGTTCCTTGCTGCCGACGTGTCGCGCAATGAGGATCTGGCTGCCGTGCTGGGCGCGATCCGCCCGGATTTTCCGCTGCGCGGTGTCATCCACGCAGCCGGCATCCTGGATGACGGCGTCCTGATGAATCTCGATTGGGGCCGGTTCTCCGCGGTGATGGCGCCGAAGGTTGCCGGCACCTGGAATCTGCACACCGCAACCGCGAATCTCGATCTGGATTTCTTCGTGCTCTTCTCGTCTGCCGCGTCGCTGCTCGGCTCGCCGGGTCAGGGCAACTATGCCGCGGCCAACGCCTACATGGACGCGCTGGCGCACTACCGGCGCGCGTGCGGCCTGCCGGCCGTCAGCATCAATTGGGGGCCATGGGCCGACGTTGGCATGGCGGCGTCTCTCTCGCAGCGCAGCTCTCGGCAGTGGACTCCCCGCGGGGTGACCGCCCTCAGCGTAGAAGATGGACTTCGCGTCCTGGCGAGCGTCCATCGCGGCACAGCGCCGCAGCTCTGTGTGATGCCGGTGAACTGGGCAGAGTTCGCTCAGCAATTCCCCATGGCCAAACGCGCGCCGGTGCTTGCACGGGTGGTGCGTCCCGGGCAGGGCGCCCAGGCCGACGATGCACCGGCCACCGAATCGGCGCTGCTGGGCGAGATCCAGCGCGCGAAGCCGGGCGAGCGCGCCGCCCTGCTGGTTACCGCGATCCAGAGCGAGGTGGCACAAGTACTGGGAGCAGGCGCCGCGGAAAGCATCGATCCGCAGCAGGGGTTCTTCGACATGGGGCTCGATTCGCTGATGGCGGTCGAGTTGAAAACGCGGCTCAGCTCGGCTCTTCAACGCGACTTGCCGGCCAGCCTGATGTTCCAGTATCCGAACATCGAAGCGCTGGCCACGCGCCTGTTGCACGATCTGGCGCCGCCGGAAAACGGCCACGCGGCTACCCATACTGCCGAGACCGCGCAGGACGGGCTGAATGGGGCTGGCGAGCAGGACCTGCTTGTGCTCTTGGCGGGAGAAGTCGACCGCGCCGCCACGCGGGCGGCTGGAGAATCGGGATGACTCCGCTCCCAGACCGCCAGGAGGTGCTGCGGCGCGCTCTGGTGGAGATTCGCGACGCGCGGGCCAAGCTCGCCGAAATGCAGTCCCGGCAAACCGAGCCGATCGCGGTCGTCGGCATCGGATGCCGTTTCCCGGGCGGGGCGTGGAATGCGTCCGAGTTCTGGCGCCTGCTCGATACGGGGACCGATGCCATCGTGCCCGTCCCGCCATCGCGGTGGGACGCGGACGCGTTTTTCGATCCGGATCCCAACACAGCAGGCAAGATGTACACTCGCTTCGGCGGATTCCTCACCGAAGACATCTCGCTGTTCGATGCTGAATTTTTCCGGATCACGCCGCGCGAGGCTTCCGGGATGGATCCGCAGCAGAGGCTGCTGCTGGAAGTCGGTTGGGAATCGCTGGAGGATGCAGGCGAATCGCCGCGCGCGCTCTCGGGCAGCGATACCGGCGTATTCGTCGGTATCAGCACCAACGACTATGCGCAGTTCACCATGTTCGGCGATGCGCGCTCGATCGGGCCGTACACGGCCACCGGCAATGCGCTGAACGCAGTGGCGGGCAGGCTGGCGTACGTCCTCGGCCTGCGCGGTCCGGCGATTGCGGTGGACACGGCCTGTTCGTCTTCCCTGGTGGCAATCCATCTGGCGTGCCAGAGCTTGCGGAGCCGCGAGACCCGCCTGGCGCTGGCCGGCGGAGTGAACCTGATCCTTTCGCCGAACGGGACCATCTCCACGTCGCGCGCGCGCATGATGGCGCACGATGGCCGCTGCAAGACTTTCGACGCCGCGGCCGACGGCTACGTGCGGGGCGAAGGCTGCGGGATTGTGGTTCTGAAGCGGCTGTCGGACGCGATTGCCGACCGCAATTCGATTCGCGCCGTGATTCGCGTAACCGCGGTCAACCAGGACGGCGCCAGTAGCGCTCTGACGGTGCCCAGCGGCGCGGCCCAGGAAATGCTGATCCGCCGGGCGTTGGACGGCGTGGGCATCGAGCCCGCGCGCCTCACCTATATGGAAGCGCACGGAACCGGAACGCCCCTGGGAGACCCGATCGAAGTGGATGCGTTGAAGTCCGTGCTGATGCCGGGACGCGCGGAAGGACGAGTCTGCAGCCTCGGGTCCGTCAAGACCAATATCGGGCACCTGGAGGCGGCGGCGGGAGTGGCGGGCCTGATCAAGACCGTTCTGGCGCTCGAGCACCGCAGGGTTCCACGCCATCTGCACCTCAAGCTCCTCAACCCCCAGATCTCGCTCGCCGGCACGGCCTTGCGGATTGCTTCCGAGCCCCTGGAATGGAACGACGCCGGTCCTCTGACGGCCGGAGTCAGCTCGTTCGGCTTCACCGGCACCAATGCCTTCGCGGTGCTGGAAGAAGCTCCGGCGGAATCCGCGCGGTCGGGTGGCCCGGAGCGTCCGCTGCACATCCTCACGCTCTCGGCGCGCAGCGAGGCGGCGCTCGATCAACTCTCCGGCCGCTACCAGCGGCAACTGGCGGATCGCCCCTATCTGCGCCTTACCGATGTCGCCTTCACCGCCAACGCCGGCCGCTCGCATTTCCCTCACCGCGTGTTTCTGACCGCGGCAAACAGCGTCGAGGCAGCGGAGAAATTGCGCGCCGGAGCACGGCGCGGTGTCGCGCCCAAGTCGCGTCCCAAGGTGGGCTTCCTGTTCACCGGGCAGGGATCGCAATATGCCGGCATGGGACGGAGCCTGTACGAGACACAGCCGGTATT
>DATJYW010000343.1:0-7546 GCA_035499435.1 Candidatus Acidiferrales bacterium
GCGAAGTTGATCGCGATCTGCTGCGCCCCGTTGGTCAGGTCCACCTCGACGTAGTTGGTCGCCGGCGGCGTGATGCCGCTGAAGCACAGCGTGCCCTGCACGCCGCCCCACGCGTCCATGCGCGTGGTGCCGAAGATCGCCGGGATCTGCGTAGCCAGGCTGATGCTGCCGTTGCCCGTATAGACGTTGGTGATCAGGTTCAGATAGCCGCCGATATCCGAGAGGTTGAGCTGCGCGGCCCACTGGCACGAGGGATCGGCGCTGGTGTTCTGCGTGACCGTCAGCGGTGTCGCGGCCAGCTCGAAGAAGTTGTAGGTCGGCAGCGGCAGGTAATTGACCGTGATTTGCCGCGACCAGCTCTGGCCGGTCGCGTCCGTCCCCGTGAAGCCGAACGTGTGCGCGATCGGAGCCGTCACTCCGCGCAGCGTCACCGTCGTGCGCACCGTGCTGCTGGGCGGGATCTGCGGGGCGGGGAAGTACTGCGCCAGGGGCTGGTCAGCGCCGTCCATGGTGAAGCCGGTAATCAGTGCCGGCACGCCGGCGGCCTCGCGCAGGCTGATGGTGGCGGTCCAGCTCAGGCCCTGCGCATCCGGCAGCGTCGGCCACACTACGGTGGGCGCCGATGGGATGATCCCCGCACCTTTCGTCGGCAGGGTGACCTGCACCTGCGCCGTGGCGCCGCCGCCGCTGAATGCCGCGTCGCCGGAATACGACGCGGTCAGGATCGATGTTCCCGTGCTCAACAGGTACGCCGGGAAGTTCAGGCTCGCGGATGTGCCGGTGAGCGGCACCGAGCCGAGCGGAAGTCCGATGGCGCTGAAGTCGATGCTCCCGGTCGGAGTCCCGCTGCCGCTAAGCGGTACGACCGATGCCGTGAGGTTGACCGTGTCGTTCAAGGTCACGCGCGCGGCGCTTACCGCGAGCTTCACCGAAACCCCGTTCGTGGGCGTGTTCCACTTGGTCACGAACGTGTTGGCCTCCACCGATCCCAGGCCCGTGGCCATGTCGTAGCCGAGGCCGGCGCGGTAACCGAACGACCCGCTGAGGCAATCCGGACTGCCGATCACGCATGGCACCATGTTGTCGCCGGCCGCGACGTCGTGGAACGCGCCCGGCACGCTTTGCGCAAGCCGGTAAAGCTGCGGGTTGATGTTCCCCAGTCCCGGCTGTTTCAGGAAGCCGTTCTTAACCTGGTAGTGATTGACCAGCGCCAGGATTCCGGCGAAGGACGGCGCCGATGCCGACGTTCCGTAGACCGGCAGATTGCCGCCCAGGTAGGTCACCATATACGCGGTATGGCCGGCCGAGTTGAACGAAACGTCGGGCGTGAGGCGGGTCGTGCCGTCGGGCAGCATGGGTCCTTGCTGCCAGGAAGGCCTCGCGTAGAGCACGCTGGCGCCGCCTCCAGTGGCGTCCAGCCCGCCCGGTCCGTTCTCGTTCCAGGCGGCCTCGGGAATGTAGGAAAGAGCCGATCCGAGATTCGGCGAGTTGGTGGACGCCCAATAATTCCCCGCACCCTCCACGAACTGCGTCCCGCCAACCGCGGTGACTTCCGGCATCACCGAAGGGAAATCGAGCGCCTGTCCGCGGGCGGCATAGATCTCGGAACCCTGGATGTCGCAGCCCGCCGCGCCGGCGTCGCCCGTCGCGGACACGATGGTGATGCCCTGCGCGTTGGCCTGCTGCGCGTAAGCGCGGTACGCTTGCGGGGACGCGTTGAATTCACAAGTGCCCCAACTGCTGCTGATGACCTGCGCCAGGTTCAGGTTGATGGCCGTCAGCATCGCGCCGAATGCGCTGGTCCCGTAGATGTAATAGATGGTCGCCTTGGGCGCCACCGCGCCGGCCCACTCCACGTCGAGGTTGGCCTCCACCTGCGCACCGCTGCTGAAGCCCGGGTCGGTGCTGCTGTACAGCATGACCTTGGGGTCGTTCGCGGGAAGATTGTAGCGCGTGCGGAAGGTGCGGATATCGCTGAGCAGGATGTTCGATTGACCGATGATGGCGATGCTCTGGCCGGTGCCATCGATGCCGGCTTGGTAGAGCGGCGCGACATTGTAGATGGTGCCGAAATCCTCCGGAACCAGGTAATGGGAATTCCCGGAGTTATACGCAGGGTCGGCCACGTGGGCGCTGGAGGTGGGCTGGAAATCGTCGAGCCCCAGCACCTCCCCGATCACCTCCGCAAATGCCTCCGGCACGGAAGGTCGCGCGAGGCTGGCGAAATGGTCCTTGCCGTGGACGCGCAGCCGATGGATGGGCGTGTGCAGCGATTTCGAAACCTGAGCCGCGGTTCCGCCGAACGCGATCCAGTTCCGGGCACGCGCGCTTTCCCTCACGCTGAAACCTTCGGATGTCAGCCACGCTACGATCTTCGAATGATCGCTCGCGCTCAGGCCGAAGCGGCTGCCGAATTCCTCGGGAGTAAGCCACTTAAGAAACTGCGGAGAAGAAGGATTTTGCTGGTCTCTGAGCAATTGGTCGAGCTCGGCCTGCTGGGCGCTGGATGGTTTGATCGCCAGCATCATGTCATCCACGCGCAGGGCCGGATCGGCCAGGCCCTGATCGTATCGGGCTTGAGCCATGGAATGGAGCGTGCCGGCAAGCTGTCGCGTGCGTCGGTTATCTACCGCACCCCGGATGCGGTCCGGCGGCGCGGCGGAAGTTACAAAAGAAAACGCAAGCAGCGCGCCGGCAGTAAGTCGAAGATTGCGCCAGGACATGAGTTCATGTGTAGCTACTTTCAGATGAAGGGTCAAGTTGCCGGTTGGGCTTTCTTGAACAGCTCATTGAGCTCGGTCCCGGGAACGAGCCCTTCGAATCCGGCGAAGCTGCCGTCTTCCATGATGGTCTTGGCGGCTCGGATAAAGCCGCTCCACGCAGCCCGCGCTAGGGCGGAGCCCACACTGATGCGCCGGGCGCCCATGTCTGCGACCTCGCGCACGGTGATGCCGAGACTGGCGTGCATCAGGATATTCACCGGCTTGGGCGCGGCCGCGGTGATGATAGCGCGCATGTGCTCGCGCGTGCGCGGCCCGGGCGCATACAGCACGTCGGCGCCGGCTTCGGCGTAGGCCGTGAGCCTGCGGATGGCCTCGCGCAGCGGGTCGGGATGGCCGGTGAGGAAGCACTCGGCGCGCGCCGTGAGCAGCACTCCGGCGCCCGACGCGTCGATCGCGGCCCGCGCGGCTTTGACGCGCTCGATGGCGACCAGCAGCTCGTGAAGCGGCTGGTCGGGATCCTTGGTGGAATCTTCGATGGAGAGTCCCGCGACGCCGGTCTCGACGCAGAGCCGCACGCTCTCGGCCACTTCTTCGCCGGTCGCTCCGTAGCCGGATTGAAAGTCGGCATTCACCGGCAAGTCGGTCGCGGCGGCGATGTCGGAGATATGGGCAAGCATCGCGTCGCGGCCGACCGCGGATTCCAGGTCGGGCAGTCCGCGCGAAAAAGCAAAGCCCGAGCTGGTGGTGGCCAGGGCGGAGAATCCCAGGTGGCGCAAGTAACGCGCCGAGCCGGTGTCCCAGGGATTCGGAATGACGAAACAGCCGCTCTCGTGGAGCTTGCGGAATGCCGTGCGGCGGGCGGTGAACTCGGAGTGCATGCTTTACTGTAACCGGAACACCAGGCCGGCTCAGGTAAACGTGCCGCTACTTGGCCAGGTCGATGCCCAGCTTCTTGAGCTCTTCGGAGTAGTAGCGCCGGTGAAGCAGGTCCCACTCCTCGGTGCCTTCCGGGATCTCGCGCTTCTGCGAGCGGATCTTTTGCCGCGCCGCGCGGTCCACCTTGTCCTCGTTAAGGAGTACTTCGGTCATCAGGCGCACGATCTCGAGGCGCACCGCGTTGCTGTCTCGGTTCTTCAGCCGGAGGTCCCGGTTCTTTCGCAGCATCTCGACCACCTTGTGCGAGATGTCCGTTACCTTATCGCGCGAGAGCTTCATGGCGTCGCCGGTATCGCGGCCCGATGCGCGCACCACTTTGCGCTGCGAGATCAGCGTGTTCTTGATCTTGCGGAACATCTCCTGGTAGCTGACGCCTTCGCGGCGCATGTATTCGCCATACTGGCTGAGCAGGTCGCGAACCTCGTCGTTGAGGCGGTCTTCGACGGCCAGCTCCTCGTTGATCACCTCGGCGATTCTCTCCGCAACCAGGTCCGGGTGCGGCGTCTCGACCATGCCGGGAGTGAGGTTTTTGACCAGTTGTCTGGAGATATAGTTGACGAACTCTCTGGCAAGCAGCATTCTGTCGCGTGAAGAGCTTAGTTTATCATGGTGGGGCAGGTTTCCGACCTGCCCGGCCGCACGCGGAGCGAGCGGCCCTCAGTCGTACACGAAGTGCAGCACCTTCTTCAGGTCTTCCCACGCCTCTCGCTTCGCGCTCTGGTTGTACGGCCGCAGCAGATATGACGGGTGGTAAGTCACCATCACCGGGATATCGCGCCACTTGAACCACCGTCCGCGCATCTTAGTGACGCCCTCTTTGTGGCCGGTGAGCGCGCGGGCCGCGGTGCCGCCGAGGGCGCAGATCGCCTTGGGCTTGATGACGGAGAGTTGCCGGTAGAGGAACTGGCCGCAGGTCTCCATTTCGTCCGGTTCGGGAGTGCGGTTACCCGGCGGCCGGCACTTCACCACGTTGCAGATGTAGATCTGCTCGCGGAGCAGCGGAATGCCTTCCTTCTTCGCCGTGCCTTCGATCATCTGCGTCAGCAACTGCCCGGCGCGTCCCACGAAGGGGATACCCTGCGCGTCTTCATCCGCGCCCGGTCCTTCACCGACGAAGACCAGCGGGGATTGTTCGTTGCCCACGCCGAAGACGATGTTGCTGCGGCCCTCGTGCAGACGGCAGCGGCGGCAATCGCCGATGTCCTGAATAATCTTCAGCATCGTGTCGCCATCCGGCGCGAGAGAAGGGAGTTGCATCGGTTCGGGTGGAGCGCGCTGCTCCGCGACACGGCGATAGATCGTCTTGATGCCGAGGTCCTGGTAGAACTCGAGGTAGCGGCGGAGGGTCTCGGGGCTCATCGGGTCGCGTGCAGGACCAGGCGGAGTTTCAGGGCTTCGTCGAAAATGCGGTCGGCAATGACGCGCTTGGACGCTCGGGGCAGGGCAATGGTCTCGCCGCCGCGCAGCGCCAGCACCACCTCGTTGTCGTCGCTCTCGAATCCGGTCTCGGCGCCGCCCACCAGGTTGCCCACCACCATGTCGCAGTTCTTGGTTTCCAGCTTGCGGCGCGCCTCCTGTTGCAGGTTCTGCGTCTCGGCGGCGAATCCGATCAGCAGGTAATCGTGTTTCTTGCGGCCGAGCTCGGCCAGGATATCCGGCGTGGGATCCAACTCGAGCGAAACGCGCGCCGCGGTCTTCTTCACCTTCTGATCCGGGACCTTGCTCAAGTGAAAGTCCGCCACCGCAGCCGCCTTGATCACGATGCCCGCCGCGGGCAGGTTCTCCATGACCTTCTCACGCATCTCGCTCGCCGTCCGCACCGGGATCACTTCCACTCCGCGCGGCGGCGCCAGGTGAACCGGCCCGCTGACCACCATCACGCGCGCTCCGCGGGCGGCGGCTGCTTCGGCGAGCGCGTACCCCATCTTGCCGCTCGAACGGTTGGTGATGTAGCGGACGGGATCCAGCGGCTCCTGCGTCGGTCCCGCGGTAATGAGAATCGTCTCGCCTTCGAGGTCATGGCGCCGGGTTGCAATGTGAACGATGGTCTCCGCGATGATCTCGGGCTCTGCCATCCGTCCTGGTCCGGTCATCCCGCAGGCCAGGTACCCGCTTCCGGGTTCGACGATCACATGGCCCCGGCGCACCAGCGTCTCCAGGTTCGCCTGTGTGGCCGGATGCTGCCACATATTCACGTTCATCGCCGGGGCGATCACCACCAGTCCGGTGAACGCCAGGTAGGTAGTGGTGAGGAAGTCGTCGGCGAGGCCGTGGGCGAACTTGGCCATCAGGTCCGCCGTGGCCGGCGCGACCACCAGCACCTCGTGCTCCTGTGCCACGGAGATGTGCTCGATGGCGCTCTCGATGGCGAACAGGTCGGTGAGCACCTTGCGGCCGGTGAGCGCGGCGAAGGTCAGCGGCTGGACGAACTTGCACGCCGCGCGGGTCATGGCGGCCTGCACCTGGTGATCCTGCTGCATCAGCAGGCGCGCAAGCTCCGCGGCCTTGTACGCCGCGATACCGCCGCCGACGCCGAGCAGGATCTTCATGCGTCCTTAGAGGACCGCTTCGGGCGCGGGTTCGGTTGGCGGCGGGGCGTTGCCCAGCAGATCGTACTTCACCAGGCCGCGGCGCACTTCTTCCATGGCGATCACGGTCGGTTTCTTGGAGGATGTGGGCAGCACCGGCCGTGCGCCGCCCTGCAATTGGCGGGCGCGCTTGGCGGCCACGATGATGAAGCGGTACGTGCTCTGCTCCGGATCGTCGGGCAGCGTGCAGTGCGCGTTGTTGCGGGGTGCCTTGTCAGCCATTCGTTCAGTTACCTCAAGTCTCAAATGTGTCCAGGATTGGCCGGATCTGATCTTCGATCCGCGTGCGCCGCACGCGCTCGGCGCGAACGATCGCGCTCAAAGTCGCCTCGGCTTCCGCCAGGTCCCGGTTGATCAAAACATAATCGTAATCTTTGTAGTTTCGAATCTCCTCGGCCGCGTCCTTCAACCTGCGGGTAATCACCTCATCCGGATCTTCGCTGCGCGTGCGGAGACGATATTCCAGTTCCTGTCGCGAAGGGGCGAGGATGAAAACCGTTACAGCTTCCGGGATCTTCTTTTTCAATTGTCTCGCACCTTGCACGTCGATGTCGAGTACCAGGTCTTTGCCATGGGCGCAGGTCTGCTCCAGGATGCTCCGATGGGTCCCGTAATAGTTGCCAAATACTTGAGCCCATTCGAGAAACTCGTCGCCTGCCAGCATGGCCTCAAAGTGCTCGCGGGTCACGAAATGGTAGTTCTGGCCGTCGATTTCGGCCCCGCGCGGCGCGCGCGTGGTGTGCGAAACGCTGAACATGAGGTTCGGGACGTCGGCCAGCAGGTGCTTGACCAGCGTGGACTTCCCCGATCCGGAGGGGGCGGAGACGATGAAGACGTTGGTCATTCCAGGTTGAGGCTCTGCTCCCGAATCTTGTCGATCTCGCTCTTGGCGGCCAGCGCGAGGTCCGTGATGGTCAGGCCGAGGTCGCCTAGGCCGCCTGTCTTGGAGAGCACCGTGTTGCTCTCGCGGTTCATCTCCTGAAGCAGAAAATCGAGGCGCTTGCCGACCTCGCCGGAGCCGTCCAGGATGGCCTCGAGTTGGCCTGCGTGGGTGCGCAGGCGCATCAGCTCCTCTGCGATGTCGCTGCGGTCGGCAAGGAGCGCGGCCTCCTGTGCGATCCGCTGGGAATCGATGCCGCTACCGTTCAGCAGGTCGGTGAGCTTTTCGCGGAGGCGCTTCTGAAATGCCGGTACGGCGCCGTCGCGAATCTCGTCCATGCGTCCCACCAGGCCGCGGATAGTCTGGCACCGCTGGTGCAGCTCCTGCGCGGTGGCCGCGCCTTCGCGTTCGCGTACGCA
>DATJYW010000344.1:0-6363 GCA_035499435.1 Candidatus Acidiferrales bacterium
TGAGGTGAGTGGCACATTAGTATGACTTGGGTTTCCCGGTCGCCGGTATGGCGACACCTTACCTTCGGTTTCCTGCTGTATTCCCTTTTGATTGCGGGCTTTAGCGCATCGGCTAACACCACTACCGCCGCCAAGAAACACCGCAAACGCTCTCCCACGGCAGCGTCGGCTGCTCCTGCCGTAAAGAAGCCGGTAGTCACGGTTGCTCATACCACGGCCGCCAAATTGACGCCGGGCCCTCTGGGGGTAGTCGCAGGCGGGCCATGGACGGAACCGACTTACGCAGACTCCACGTTTGGCGACAATGTGGACGGCGAAGACCTGGAAATCCGCCGCATGGCGGTGGAATCCCTGGGAGCATACAACGGCAGCGTTGTCGTAGTAGATCCGGAGAACGGGCGAGTCCTGTCGATGGTTAACCAGAAGCTGGCGCTTAGCTCCGGATTTCAGCCATGCTCGACCGTGAAGGTTTCGGTGGCGCTGGCGGCATTGAGCGAGAAGGTAGTGCAGGCGGAGACCAAGTTCCACGTGGCCGGAATGAAGATGGATCTCACCTACGCGCTGGCGCACTCAAACAACTACTATTTCGCCGCGCTGGGAGAAAAGCTCGGCTTCGAGCGGATGAGCCATTACGCGCGGCTGTTCGGCTACGGGGAAAAGGCCGGCCTGAACATCCCGAGCGAACAACCGGGCAAGTATCCGTTAGCACCTCCGAAAAATGGCGGTGTGGGAATGCTGTGCAGCTTCGGCGAGGAGATTCAACAGACCCCGCTGCAACTAGCGGCGCTGATGTCGGCTGTGGCTAACGGCGGCACACTGTACTACCTGCAGTATCCGCACACTCCGGCGGAGGTGCAGGGGTTCGTACCGCGCATCAAGCGCCGGCTGGATATCGGACCGCTGATCCCGCTGGTGAAGCCGGGGATGCGGGGCGCGGTCGAGTTCGGCACGGCACATCGCGCGCGCGAGGATGGACCGATCGCGGGCAAGACCGGCACCTGCAGCGAGAATCACACACACCTGGGCTGGTTCGGGTCGTTCAACGACGTCGGAGCGCGCAAGCTGGTGGTGGTGGTGCTGCTGACCGGCGGACGTCCGGCGATCGGACCGCTGGCGGCGGGCATCGCGGGCGATCTATACAAGCGGCTCGGCGAGAGGAACTTCTTCCAGGCCGGGGTGCAGTTGACTCCAGCAACCTTAATCTCGAGCCAGATCTGCTGCTCGAAGTAGGCCTATTCCAGACAATCCCATAGCTCCCGATAGAACTCCGGGTGCGCGCGCCAGCTTTGCGCCGTAATCAGGCTGCCGTCTCGCACGGCGGGCTTCTCCGCATATGTGCCTCCCGCGCGTTCGACCTCGATGCGCACGTGCGGATGCCCGGTGACGGTCTTGCCGCGCGTGAGGCCGGCGGCGGCCAGGACCTGGATCCCGTGACCGATAGCGCAGACGCACTTGTGGTGGTCGGCGAATTCCCGGACGAGGGAGAGGAGGCTGGCGTCGTTGCGGAGGTATTCGGGGGCGCGGCCGCCGATGAGGACGATGGCGGCAAAATCGCGCACCGCGACCGCAGTGATGGCGATGTGCGCTTCGATCATGTGTCCAGGCCGTTCGACGTAGGTTTCCCAGCCGGGTTCGGTATCGTGGAAGACCATGTGGAGGCGGCGGCGCGACGGCGCGGCCACCACCGGGTCCCAACCCTCTTCCTGGCAACGCTGGCAGGCGTAGAGAGCTTCGTAGCTATCGCCGCCATCGCCGGTGACGATCAGGACTTTGCGGCTCATGTGAAGCCAGCATAGCGCGACTGGAGGGCGCGGGGGCACGGTAGTTTGTGAGAATGGGGCGATGGGCGCCTCGTGCGACGTTGTGGTGGTGGGCGCCGGAGCCGCGGGCCTGATGTGCGCGATGGTGGCAGGCCGTCGCGGGCGGCGGGTCGTGGTTCTGGAACACAACGCCCAGGCCGGGCGCAAAATCCTGATTTCGGGGGGCGGCCGGTGCAACTTCACCAACCTACACGCGGGGCCCGGGAACTTCCTGTCGAGGAATCCGCACTTCGCCAAGTCGGCACTTGCGCGGTTCACGCCGGCCGACATGGTGGCCATGGTGGAGCGGCACGGCATCCCGTACCACGAGAAGACCCTGGGGCAGTTGTTCTGCGACCGGTCCGCGCGCGACATCACCGGGATGCTCGAGGCGGAGTGCGCGGATGCAGGTGTCCATATTCTGACCGGGTGCAAGGTGGCGAGTGTACAAGCGGACCTCACGGTAGAAACGAGCGCGGGTGTGTTCCGGCCAGAGAGCGTGGCGATCGCGTGCGGCGGGCTGACGGTGCCGAAGATCGGAGCCACTCCCTTCGGGTACGAGGTGGCGCGGCAGTTCGGAATCAACGTAGTGGATTGCCGCCCGGCGCTGGTTCCGCTGACGTTCGGGCGCGAGGACCACGCACGTTTCGACGGGCTCGCGGGAGTTTCCGCCGAGGCTTCGGTGGCTGCGGACAGCCACGCGTTCCGCGAGAAACTGCTGTTTACGCATCGCGGGTTGAGCGGGCCGGCGGTTTTGCAGGCATCGTGTTACTGGGAGCCAGGCAGCGAGATTGAAATCGATCTATTGCCTGGCGTGGACCTAGCCGGCGAACTGCGCGCGGCGAGGAATTCGGGATCGAAGCTGGAGGCGCGGTCGATTGTGGCCCGGCATCTGCCGAAGCGGCTGGCCGACCGGTGGTTCGAGGTCCACGGGTTTTCGAAGGCGGTGCTTGGGATGAGGGATCGTGAGGCGGAGGCGCTCGCGTGGTCCCTGCACGCCTGGCGGGTTCGGCCGGCCGGCACGGAGGGTTTCGAAAAGGCGGAGGTGACTGCGGGCGGCGTCGATACCGCCGAGCTTTCGTCACAGACGATGGAATCGCGCAAGAAGCCGGGACTCTACTTCATCGGTGAGGTGGTGGACGTAACGGGGCAGTTGGGCGGGTTCAATTTCCAGTGGGCCTGGGCGTCGGGGTTTGCGGCGGGGCAGGCGGTGTGATTGCCAGGATGGCCTTGACGTATTCGCGGGTTTCCGGGATATCCGGGATTCCTTTTGCGGCATCGACGGCCGTGGGTCCGGCATTGTAAGCAGCCAGTGCGAGCGCGAGGTCGCCTTTGTATTTGTCGAGCAACTGTCTGAGGTACTTCGCTCCGGCCTCGATGTTCTGCCGGGGATCCAAGGGGTCGGTAACCTGAAGCTGCTCCGCTGTCGCAGGCATGAGCTGCATCAGTCCCTGGGCGCCCTTAGTGGAGACGGCGCACGGACGGAAGCCGGATTCCTGCAGAATGACGGCACGCAGCAGCTTGGGATCGACGTGTTGCGTGGTGGCGGCAAACCCGAGCAGGGCGGAGGCGTAGGGGTCAGGGATGGGATCGCAATCGGCCGTCACGGTGGTGCGCTGCGAGCCGAAAGCCTGGACGACGATCTCGGCCTGCTTGCGCGCGGCTTCACGTTGGATGGCGATCGCCGCCCGTTGCTTCTCCATGGCGGATTGAAACGTCTGCGCGACTGCTGCTTGTGCCAGGACGAGCGGGAATAGCCAAGTCATACCCGTTTATCGGCAGTTCCGGGGAATTCTGCATGTCGGCGCAGAAAAGAACGAGCGCGATCCAGAAGGCGTCGGCCAGCAGAAGATGAACCATCTGTATCGCGACGGGGGCCATGAGCAGCAAGTTCACGGCTCCGGCCGCCAGTTGTGCTGCGAGCAGGCCGAGAACCAGCCGGGCGCGACGTCGCACTTCCGGGCGGCGGGTCGCGGTTGACACAGCAAACCAGAGCACCCAGGCGGCAACCGCCACGGCGATCAACGGGTGCAGGCCGCGCAAGCGCAGGAAGATGTTGGACGCGCGGTCGAAATCCTGCGCGAAACCCTCGCTCAGCGTCCGCACGGGGAAGAGCGTATCGCCGAGTGCGGCAATGGCGCCCGTGATCCCGAGCACTATCACACCTCCTAGCGTGAACGCGGTCAGGATGACGGGTTTGCCGGACACTAGCGAGCGCGGATTGCCAGCCCCCCACCATGCGGTCATGGTGAGGCATGCCAGCAGGGTAAGGGTATTGACTAGGTGTGTCGAGAGCGACCAGGCGCGATTGGCCGAGGCGTTTTGAGCGACGTGCTGCAGCAAGACCAGGGCGGCGCCGATCAGCGCCTCGCTCACCAGGAAGACAGCCGAGAGTACGGCGCCGAGACGTGCCGGGTGGGTGCGTGGAAATGCGCGGAAAGCCCACACGAGCAGCAGAGCGACCATGACAAGATCGATTCCACTGGTGGCCCGGTGTGTGAATTCGATGACGGTATTCAAGGCCGCCGAGCGAGGGATCACCTCGCCGTTGCACAACGGCCAGTGGTTGCCGCATCCGGCCCCCGCGCCGGTGGCACGGACGTATGCGCCCCACAGCACGACCCCCACGTTGTAGACGAGCACGGCCCAGGCGTAGCGGACGAACCGGTGATGAGAGGGGATCAAATTCGATTGTAGCGCCGGGATAAAATCGGTTCATCAATGAGAATCGCTACCGCACTCCTGCTTGCCGCAGCCTGGGCCCAAGGACAGAACGCGCCCAAAGACCGCATGGTGGTCGTGATCAGCCTGGACGGCTTTCCCGCCGAGGCACTCGCGGATCCCGCGCTGCCGATTCCGACCCTGAGGTCGCTGATGCGGGCCGGCGTATCGGCGCGCATGTCTACCGTGAACCCGACAGTCACGTGGCCCAACCACACATCGATGGTCACGGGAGTGAAGGCGGACGAGCATGGACTGCTGGTCAACGGCACCATCGTGGCGACCAACGCGTGGCCGCCGGTGAAAGTCGAACCCATGATCGACAAAATCCGGATGGTGCACGCGCGCACGGTCTATGACGCAGCGCACGACGCCGGACTGACCACTGCGCAGGTCGACTGGGTGGCGATCAACAATGCGCCATCGATCACCTGGGCTTTTTCGGAATGGGCTCCTGCCGAGAGCCCGGTCCGGGAGGAGATGATCCGCAAGGGCGTGATTTCCACCTCCGACGTCAATGACTTCACCAAGTTCAATATCCTGTGGCGCGACCAGATCTGGACCAAAGCGGCGGTTTACCTGATTCGCGAGCACAGGCCCAACCTGTTGCTGGTCCATTTTCTGACTCTCGACAGCATGCATCATCAGTACGGCCCGAAGACGCTGGCGGCGACGGGGGCGATCGGTTTCCTCGACGGATGTGTTGGCCAGATCCTGGCGGCGATTCGCGAGACCGGCATGCAGGACCAAACGACGATGATGGTGGTTTCGGACCACGGATTCAAGGCCTACACGAAGGAGATTCATGCGTCGGTGGCGCTGGAAGCGGCGGGGTTGGGCGGCAAGGCCTATGTGCTGAACGAGGGGGGCGCCGCGATTGTCTACGTGGACAAAGAGCATCGGGCGGAGGACCTTGCGAAGACGGCGAAGGTGCTCGAGGGCGTGGAGGGCGTCGATCGCGTGGTCGGGCGGGATGGCTTCGCGGCGCTCGGCCTGCCCCTGCCCGAAAACGATCCGCAGATGGGCGACCTGTATCTCACGGCCAGGCCAGGCTACTCGTTTGCCGGCGCCAGAGGAGGGCCGGTCACGTCGGAGCGTCCGCAGGCGGGCGGGAGCCACGGGTATGCCGCGAGCGATTCGAATATGGATGCCATCTTCATCGCCGGCGGCTACGGAATTTCGAGAGGGGCGAATGTGGGCCAGGTGGCCAATATCGATGTCGCGCCGACGATCGCAAGGCTGCTTGGGGTGGAATTGCCTTCGGCCAAAGGAAAGGTCCTGCCGATACTCGCGCTTCCGTGATGCACGCATTAGAAGAAAGGGCTTGACGCGCGCGCTACTTGATGCTACTTTTACAGCATACTGCTGCTTTTGCAGCAAAAAGCTTATGGCGAAAAGCGGACATCGCAATCTGAGCCGGCGGGAACGCCAGATCATGGATATTCTGTATCGTTTCGGCCGGGCCAGCGCGCAGGAGATTCTGGATGCCATGCCGGATCCGCCTACGTATTCGGCCGTGCGGGCCAAGCTGCGGGTGCTCGAGGAGAAAGGGCACGTGCGGCACCAGGAAGAGGGCCTGCGATATGTGTACGTTCCGGTGGTGGCGCGGGAAGCGGCGCGTAAATCGGCGCTGCGGCACATGGTATCGACCTTTTTCGAGGGGTCGGTGCAGGATACGGTGGCTGCCCTGCTGGATCTGTCCGCCGCGAACTTGAAGAGCGACGAACTGGACCGGATTGCGCGGCTGATCGAGCAGGCACGGAAGGAAGGAGAGGCAAGGTCATGAACGCATTGGGTTGGTTCGCGGAGATCGCGTGGAAGGCAACGTTTGTGATGGCATCGG
>DATJYW010000345.1:0-13087 GCA_035499435.1 Candidatus Acidiferrales bacterium
GCGGATGTAGGGCTGACCGGTGCCAGGGTTGTCCGAATAGGTAGGCGTCTGCCGGCAGCCCACGCACGAGTCGTCATCGAGGCCGAGGGCTACGATGTGCGGCGAGTGGATGGCGGCGGATCTCCGTGCGGTGCAGTGGCTCCGGGCAGCAATGGGGTGTCCGAGGGCGGGCCGGCCGAACTCGCCTTGCTCGAATCGGGGAGCTGTGTCTTGGGAATCCGCGGGGGTCGGGTCGTGTTCGATCGGGACGGTCTGACGATTCCGGATGTGAGCCGCGCAGGACCTTATTCAAATTTCAAGTAAGGTCGCGCTCGAATTCTGATCTGCGCTCACGCCCGCGCGTACTGCGGCTCCCGCGGCGCCTGGTACTTCACCTCCAGGTGCGGCGTTTCCAGCCTCACTTGTCCCTGGACCTTCGACGTCAGGCAACTCTCCAGCATCCCGCTGGTCAGCAGGGTCCGCTCCACGGGATAAGGCGCCACGCCGGTCTCGAACATTCGCTCCGCCTGGTGCATCAGGCATGCCGAGTAAGTGACGTTCGGGTCTGGCGTCAGCAGGAACTGGGTCGAGAGGAGCGTCCCACCCTTCAGACGCGCCGCGAAGTTGAAGTCTTTGATCGCCCCATCCAGCATCAGCATGGTCGCCTTCAGGCCATCGCGATACTCGATGAAATAGGCCGCCGGCGTTTTGGCCAGCTTCTGCAGCTCACCCGAGGCGACCAGGTCCTGCGTGCGGCCGTCGGTGACCGTCAGCCCCAGCGGAGTGTCGCTGCGGGAAAGCGCCGCGGTGAGCAACGGCTTTGAAAACCGGCCGTCCGCGAGGGCTTTCCACACGGCATCCCCCTGTAAGAGTTGCACGGCCTTGACGCCGGTCTCGCCTCCCTTGCGCCGCTCGACCATGCACTGGAGGCCTTCGAGGGCGTGAAAATCCATAGGGTCGGAGCCTCCCTCGCCCACCATCACGGCCTCTTCGATTTCGGTGCCGGGCGCGACATCGACCGCCGGGAGCCGCCAGGTCACGGGAATCGACGACCCCGCCAGCATCGGGAATCGAAGCCTCCGCGACGCATCCACCATGGACTTGGCTTTGTCGAAGCTGTAAGACAGGTGCTTGTCGTTATACACCGGCACGGCGCGGCCATCGGCTTCGAACACCTTCACGCACTGCTCGAAGAACTCGTACCGCGGGTACAGGATCTGGCCCTTCTCGTTGCGCGGATAATTGCCGTGCTCGGCGATCAGCAGGACGGCGTCGACCGCCAATTGCTTCCCGCCGCAGCGCAGCGCCTCCGCGATGGTCGGATACACAGTGAGACCGAACTCTTTGGCCCGGGCGTCGCTCAAATCGCCTTCCGGCTTCTGATCGACGTACAGCGATACCACCTTCATGTTCGGCTGGTGCCAGACGCCGCCGTAAGGATAGCCGACCAGGAAGCGGTCGCCCATGTGCTGCGCGTGCGACTGCAGCCGGTAAATGGTCGCGAGGATGGCGATCCGTTTGGGCTGGCTCTGGGCCTGTGCCGCTGCGATGGCCGCGGTCTGGAGAAATGTGCGTCTGGTGAGCATGGTCATGTCCTCCAGAAAGTAGACTCTTTCGACGGGTGATAGCGGATACCCAAATGTGGCGTCTCGATCCGCGTCTGCTTCTGATACAGGCTTTCCACCCCGGCGGCTGTGAGGCCGGTCGTGAGCAGCGTGCGCTCCACCGGGTACGTGGCCTGGCCGGTCAAGAACATCTTCTCCATGTTGTTCACCAGCGGGCTGAAGAAATTCGCCAGCGTCGTGCGGCCGTCGGGCATGGGCAGATACATCTGCGTGGACCACGGCTCGCGCGCGCCGTTCACATAGGCCGCGAAGTTGAAGTCCCGCACCAGGCCGTTCATCAGCAGCATGGTACACTTCAACCCGTCGGCGTGTTCGTATCGGTACGCCACCGGGTCGCGCACCAGTCGGCGCATATCGTCCGTCGACGGAAAAACATGGTTGAAGCCGGCGCGCGCGGGTGTCAGCGTGTGGCTGCGGCAGAGCGCGGCGTCCATCAGCGGCCGCGGCCAGATGCCCTCGCGCAGCGCGTCCCAGAAGCGGTCGCCGCGATACGCCTCGATCCACCGCACGCCGGTTTCGCCTCCCTGCCGGCGCTCGACCATGCACTGGATGGTTTCCAGGCCGTGAAAATCGTAGCTATCGACGCCGCCGTAGCAGACGCAAAGCGCTTCGCTGATGCGCGCTCCCTGGGGCATCTCGACCGAGGGAGTCCGCCACGTGACCGGCAGGCTCGACCCGGCCATAAAGGCGAATTTCAATTCGCGCGACGTGTCGTACATCTGCTTGGCCCACTCCCAGTTCCACGAGAGGTGCTTGTCGTTGAACAACGGGACCGAGCGTCCACTGGCGCGATACACCTTGACGATCTCCTGGAAAAACTCGTAGCGCGGGTACTTGGTCTGGCCTTTTTCGTTGCGCGGGTAATTGCCGTGCTCACCGACCAGCACCACGCCATCGACAGCCAGTTTGCCGCCGCCCAGCGTCAAGGCTTCGCTGATCGAGGAACAGAGCTTCATCGACGGATGCCGTGCCCCGCGCTCGCGGCTGAAGTCGGTGTTGCCGACCTGGTCGACATACAGCGACACCAGGTCCATCGGTGGATAATGGTGTGTGCCGTTCCAGCCGTAACCATCCAGGAAGCGGTCGACGATGTGCTGCGCGTGCGAGTACTTGAAATAAGTGGTCGCCACGGCGGCGAGTTTAGGACGCACCGGAGTATTCATGAGACAGATCCCACGCTCACATGATTATATGCTCCCGGCCGCAGCGTTGGGCATGCTGCTGGCGGCCGGAGCATTGATCGCCCAGCCGCCCGCGCCGGTGATTTCGGAGCGCGCCCGTGCGCTCCACGCGAGCTCGCTGGTTTTTGACGGCCACGTTCACGCCGTGGACCGCGAGTTCTATCACGGCGGCGATATCGGCGAGCGGAAATCCGATGGCCAGTTCGACCTGTCGCGCGCCAAAGAAGGCGGCTTGGGCGCGCTCTTTTTCTCGATCTTCGTTGCCGAGGATTACTACCCCGCGCGGCTCGAAACCCGGCAGGCCTTGCGTATGGTGGATTGCGCCCTCGATCAGATCACGCGCAACAGCCAGACGATCGAACTGGCACGCACGGCGTCGGATATCGAGCGGATCCACAAGAGCGGCCGCATCGCCGCCGTGCTCGATATCGAAGGCAGCTTCGATCTCGACGGCGACCCGGCGGTACTGCGCGACATGTACCGCCTGGGAATGCGATCGGTTCAGCTATCCGCGCACAACTGGACCAGCAACTACGTGGACTCCTGCTGCTCGCCGCCCAAATGGCACGGCCTGAACGACCGGGGCCGCGCCTTCATTCGCGAAATGAACCGCCTGGGCATGGTGATCAATGTCTCGCACGCCTCCGACGAAGCCATCGACCAGGCCATCGACACCAGCACCGACCCCGTCGTCGCCACGCACCACGGCCTGCGCGCCATTAACGACATTCCCCGCAACATGCCCGACCGCCTTCTGGTGAAGCTGGCGGCAAAGGGCGGCGTGATCGGATTCCAGCTCGGCAACGAATTTCACAACCGCGCCGCCTTCGACTGGGCTACCCAACACGCGGGCAAGCCGTTCTGGGATACGGCGGGAATCGTGGCGCGCGGAACCAAACTCAGCATTGGCGAGATCGACCAGTTGCTGGCGCCGCAGATTCCGCTGAAGCCCGCCGCCATCCCCGACGACATCCGTATGAGCATGGACCAGTGGGTCGGCGTGGTGGATCGGGCCATCGGCCTGGTCGGCGAGGATCACGTGTCCTTAGGCAGCGACTTCGACGGCGGCCCGCCGCCTCCCCGCGGAATGCGCGATGTCCGCGACCTGGCCATGATCACCGACTCCATGCTGCGGCGCGGCTACTCCGAGGAGCGCATCCGAAAATTCCTGGGCGCCAATCTGCTGCGAGTCTTCCGCCAGGTCACGGAGAAACACTGACTCGCACACGGCGGGCGCCGCGAATATACTGGTCCTCATTATGCGTTCGATCGTGATTCTTTCGGTCTTCGCGTCGGCTCTCGCCGCACAGCAGCCGCAGTACGATCTGCTCCTCAAGGGCGGGCACGTCATCGACGCCAAGAACCGCATCGACGGCCTGCGCGACGTTGCCATCGCGGACGGCCGAATCGCACGCGTGGCCGCCGCGATCGATTCCGCGGAAGCCAAAAAGATAGTCGATGTCTCGGGACTGTACGTCACGCCCGGCCTCGTCGATATCCACGTGCACGTCTTCAAGCGCAACAATCCGCCGATCACGATGAACGAAGAAGCCGTGCAGCCGGATGCCTTCTCGTTCCGCAGCGGCGTGACCACCATGGTGGATGCCGGCAGCTCGGGCTGGAAGGAGTTCCCCGAATTCCGCGACCGCGTGATCCGGAAGTCCAAGACCCGCGTACTCGCGTTCCTCAACATCGTGGGCGCGGGCATGGGCACAGGCCACGAGAACGAAGCCGCGGAGATGGATCCCGAGGCCGCCGCCCAATGTGCCAAGGAGAACCCGGATCTGATCGTGGGATTCAAATCGGCGCATTATGCCGGGCCGGGTTGGCCGTCGGTCGAGAACGCGGTCAAGGCAGGCAACCTCGCCGGACTGCCGGTGATGGTGGACTTCGGACAGATCACCAGCTATCGCAATATCGAAACGCTGTTCATGGACAAGCTGCGTCCCGGCGACATCTTCACCCACTGCTTTTCCGGCCATCGCGAAGAGGTGCTCGAAAACGGCACGCTCAATCCCGCCATGACCGCCGGCCGGAAACGCGGCATCATCTTCGATATCGGCTTCGGACAAGCCAGCTTCTACTGGTACGTCGCGGTGCCGGCATACCAGGCTGGCTTTCGTCCTGATTCCGTTTCCACCGACCTGCACACCAACAGCATGAACGGCGGCATGAAGAATATCGACAACGTGATGACGGACCTGATGGGCCTCGGGTCATCCCTTGCGGACGTGGTCCGGATGGCCACCTCGGCGCCGGCGCAGGAGATCAAACGGCCGGCGCTGGGCAATCTCGACGTCGGCGCCGAAGCGGACGTGGCCGTCCTCCGGCTGGAGACGGGCCGGTTTGGGCTTCTCGATTCCGCCGGCGCCAGGATGCCGGGCACTCAACGCATCGTCTGCGAACTGACTCTCCGCAAAGGCGGGGTCTCGTGGGACCTGAACGGCCTCGCAAGCGAAGATTGGAAAACGTTCAAATACCGCAAAGGGCCGTTCTTCAAGAAGTGAAAATCCACGGACTACGCGAAGTGGTAATTCTTCGCCGGGTCGTCCCAGATTACCTTCTTCTGGTTCTTGTATGAGATCGTCGCCATGTGGCCGCTGATGGCGGCCTGCTGCCCCACGGGGGGCGGCGCGATCGGCTTCTCCTTGCCCAGAACGCTCATGATGAAATTGCGGAAGTGATTGATGGCGCCGTCGGATTCCTTGTACTCCTGCGGCCCGTTGATGTGGACAGCGGCGCGGGCCTTGATGGCCTCGGGCGCGCGGTTAGGCGCGTTGGGGCGCCGCGAATTGTACATTTCCGGTTCGAAGTAGAGGTCCTGGCGATTCATCACGCGGAGAGTGCCTTCGTTTCCGCAGATTTCTTCGCCATAGCCGAAGAATTCGTTGCCCAGGTAGCAACTGTAGTTGATCTGCAGTTTGTCGGGGTAATCGTAGATAGCGCTCAGGCAGTCGGGCACGTCGCGGTCGTCGGTCCGGTCGGTCCAGCGGTAGATGCCGCCGCTGGCCATGCAGCTCCGGGGCACAGTCTTATCCAGCATGAAATTGACGATGTCGGTCTGGTGCACCAGCAAGTCGGTGGAGATGCCGCCGGAGTAGTCCCAGTAGAGCCGCCACTGGAAGTAGCGGTGCGGGTCCCAGTCGTGCTTCGGGGCGGTGCCGAGGAACCGGTTCCAATCGGTATTCTGCGGCGTGGCCTCGGAGGGAATGACGTAGCGCCAGGAGGGCTCGTTCGGCAGCCCGTTCCGGTACCAGAACGCGCGCACGAAGTGGACGTCCCCCACCATGCCCTGGCGAATCATTTCCTGGGCTTTTTTGTATAGCGACGAGCTGCGATTCTGCGTGCCTACCTGTACGATCTTGCCGGATTGCTCCCACGCCTTGACGATGTCGAAACCCTCCTCGATGGTGTGGGCCAGCGGCTTCTCGATGTAGACATGCTTGCCCGCCTTGAGCGCCGCGATGGTCATGTCGTGGTGCAGGTGCTCCGGCGTCATGATGTAGACGGCGTCGATGGATTTGTCGGCCAGGAGGTCGTGATAGTCGATGAAGGTCTTCGGCTTGTTGCCCCAGACGGTCTGCATGCGGTCGAGCGCGCGGTCGATGTAGCCCTTGTAGGTATCGCAGATCGCCGTGATCTGAACCTGGTTCGCCGCCGCGGTGTGCAGCCAGTCGAGGCCCGCGTAACCGCGCGTGCCCACGCCGATCCAGCCGACATTCACCTTGCCGTTCGCGCTCTGCGCCGAAGCAACGGCCGGAGCAGCGGCGATCGCGGCCGCCTTCAGAAAATTACGCCGATTCATTTCGTCCGCCATGGGACCTCCACTTGTTCGATACCCCGATCATACCAATGTGACCGGCCTCCGGTGGTATCATTGAGACCCATGAAATGGCTGGTCTCGCTGGCTTTGGCCGCCGGCGCGGTGCTCCTCGGCCAGGCGACTAAGGAAGACACGCCGCGCATCCAGGTCGGCTTCCAGGAAGTCATGGTCCCCATGCGCGACGGCGTGAAACTTCAGACGGTGATCCTCACGCCGAAGGGTCCGCAACGCCCGCTGCCGTTCCTCATCGACCGCACTCCTTATGGAGTGCCCTCGCGCGAGGCGGCCGAAAAGGGATTCCCCGCGGCCCAGCGTTGGCGATACGAGAACTACATCGTGGTGCAGCAGAATATCCGCGGCCGCTTCAAGAGCGAAGGCACGTTCGTGATGGGCCGGCCGCCGCACGATCCCAAGGACGCCAAGGGAGTTGACGAGACCACCGACGCCTGGGATACCGTCGACTGGCTGGTGAAGAACGTGCCCAACAACAACGGGCGGGCGGGAATCGCCGGCACATCGTACGATGGCTGGACCGCGGTGATGGCCGCGCTCGATCCGCACCCGGCATTGAAGGCTGCCATCGAGCAGGCCTCGCCCGCCGACCAGTTTCTCGGCGACGACTTCCATCACAACGGCGCGTTCCGCCTCAGCTACGGCTTCGAGTACTCGGCCCTGCTGGAAACCACCGCCGCCGAAAACTATCACTTCCAGTTCGACCGGGGCGACACCTACGACTGGTACCTGGCGCTGGGTCCGCTCTACAACGCCAACGAGCGCTACTTCCACGGCAAGCTGCCGACCTGGAACGATTTCACGCGCCACCACGCCTACGATACGTTCTGGCAGCGGCTGGCGTTCGCGGCTTACCTCAACTCCGTCAAGCTGCCGATCATTCACGTCGCCGGCTGGTGGGACCAGGAGGACTTTTACGGTCCTCAGGAGATCTACGCCCGCATGGAGCGGCACGACAGCCGCAATCAGAACTACTTCGTCGCGGGACCGTGGAATCATGGCGGCTGGAACCGCGACGGCCGCAAGCTCGGCGCCATCGACTTCGGCAGCGATACCTCGCAATACTACCGCGAGACCATCTTCCAGCCCTGGTTCGATCATTGGCTGCGAGGTGAGGGCGAACTGCACCTGGCCGAAGCCACGGTTTTCGAAAGCGGGACTAACCGTTGGATCGAGCACGACGCCTGGCCGCCCAAGAACGGCGCCGCCGCGAAAAATCTCTACCTGCGAGAGGATCGCGCGCTCTCCTTCACAGCTCCTACCGCGGCCGGCTTCGACGAATATGTGAGCGACCCCGCCAACCCGGTGCCCTACCGCCCGCGGCCGATTTCGCCGACCTATCCCGGCGCGGAATGGCCGGTGTGGCTGGTGCAGGACCAGCGATTCGTCGATCACCGGCCCGATGTGCTCTCGTGGCAGACCGAACCCCTCGCCGATGAAGTCAAAATCGCCGGCGACATTCAAGGGCAGCTCTGGGCGTCGACCTCCGGCACGGACAGCGACTGGGTGGTGAAGCTGATCGACGTCTATCCCGACGGCGCGAAGGAGCTGCCCGGGTTCCAGCTCATCATCGGCGACGAGATCTTCCGCGCGCGATTCCGCAACAGCTTCGAAAAGCCCGAGCCGGTCCCCGCCGGAAAGCCTCTGAAATACACGATCGACCTTCACACCAATGCGCACGCATTTCTGAAGGGCCACCGCATCATGGTGCAGGTACAGAGCACGTGGTTTCCGGTGTACGACCGCAATCCGCAGAAATTCGTCCCGAATATCTTCGAAGCGCGCGCCGCCGATTACATCAAGGCCACGCAGCGCGTTTACCGTGCGCCGCAGATGGCGAGCGCGGTGGTATTGCCGGTCGTCGAGGTCCGGTGACGTCGGAATCGTGGTAAATACGTAACAGAGAGGAGAGAGCGGCATGCGTCTCATCACCATGCATTACGGAGTTGCGGGTGTGTTGCTGCTGGCCGCGACGCCGGCTTTCGCCGACACCGCGGCGGGGTTAACGGCCTTCAAAAATAAGGATTACCCGAGGGCCTATAAGGAATGGAAGGCAGCGGCCGACGCCGGCCAGGCAGAAGCCCAGTTCGACCTGGGGCTGCTGTACGCGCAGGGGCTGGGTGTGCAGCGCGACCTCACGGTCGCCGCACAGTGGTATCTCAAGGCGGCCGAGCAGGGCAATGCGGAAGCGCAGTTTGCGCTGGGGCAGATGTACTCGCGTGGCTGGGGAATTCCCCGGGATATGGCCGACGCGATCCGCTGGATTCAGATGGCGAACGCGCCGGACGCCGAAGGGCCGCCCACCGACTGGTTGGCCGTGGAAGGCTACGGCATGCCGCAGGATCCCAAGCTCGCGGCCTATTGGTACTGGCAGGCCGCCGACAACGGTCATCCCGAGGCCCAATTCAATCTGGCCCGTCTATACTCCAGCGGAAAAGGTGTGAAACGCGATGAAGAGCAGGCCGCACGGTGGGTCAGTGCCTCAGCGGCACAGGGGTACGCTCCCGCACAAGCCAGCCTCGGCGAGCGCTTCGCAACCGGGAACGGGGTAACAAAGGACGACAAACATGCGTATTTCTGGCTGACGCTGGCTTTCCTCCACGGTGAGAAGAGCGGTGAGAAGACCCGGAGTGCCGAAGCCGCCAAGCTGGCGCCCGCCGAAGTGGCTCAACAGGACCGGGCCGCGCAGAACTGGAAACCGAGGATGGCTTCCGCGAAAGTCAAACAGTAGGGGCCGGCGCGGCGCGCGCGTCCGCCCGAGCAGAGGCATGAGAATCGTCCCGTTACTCCTTGCCGCGGCCGCGGCTTCCGGCCAGACCACCCGCGATCCCAACGCGGTGCTGGACCAGGCGCTGGGCCGGTTGCGGGAGATGTCGCGCCTTCTCGAAAGGTACGTGTGCATCGAAACCGTGGAGCGCAGCTATTATCAGCGGGTCGTACCGCGCGACGCACCGGTGCTTCCCGGCGCGGTTCCGGCCTGCGGTGCGGCCGCCTCGCCCGACAGCGCCCCGCTTCAGCTCGAGGCTACCGATCGTGTCCGGCTGGAAGTGAGCGTCTTTCAGGGCCGCGAATTGCACTCCTGGCCTGGCGCCACCCGGTTTGACGCGCGCGATGTGGACGAGTTGATCGGTGAAGGCCCAGTCTCCACGGGCGCGTTTGGCGGGTACCTGGCCGGCATCTTCGCCCGGCAGGGAGTGGCCTTCCGCTACCTTGGCGAACGGTCCATCAGCGGCAAGACCGTCTTCGAGTACGGATACAGCGTTCCCCTGGATGCCAGCAGCTTCGAGATCCGCGTGGACGAGGCCTGGCGCGCAGCCGCCTACGAGGGCGAGTTCCAGATCGATCCCCAGACCCTCGAGTTGGAGCGCCTGAGCATCCGCACCACGGAGTTGCCCTCCGGCGCTCCCTTCTGCCAGGCCTCCACCAGCCTGGATTACCAGCGCGTCCACGTCGGCGACAGCGATCTGCTGCTGCCGCGCCGCAGCCAGTTGGAGATTGTGCTCCACAGCACCCGCGAGACGCGCAACGTCACCACCTTTTCGAACTGCCGCGAGTACCAGGCGGAATCGGAAATCATCTTCGACACGACGTCCAGTACAGAGAGCAATACCGCGCCGCGTTTTGGCCGTGGCCGCGTGGCGCTGCCCATCGGGCTTCCTGTCACCCTGGCGTTGAAGGATGCGATCGACACGACTGCCGCTTCGGCGGGCGATCCGGTGGCTGCCCGAGTGGTCAAACCCGTGAAACGCCCGGGCTCAAACGAGGAGCTGATTCCGGCAGGGGCCATGGTCTACGGACACATACGCCGCGTGGAGCATCACCACCTGCCGGCTCCTTATTTCTTGCTGTCGATTGCGTTCAACCGCGTGGACGTACAGGGTGCGATTGCGCCGTTCTTCGCACGCAGCGAGGCCAACGCGGAGCTGGCCAAGGAGCTGGGCGCGAACGTAGCCATTCGCGGAAGCGGGGTGCGCCTCTGGGGCGTCGGCACCTTCCTGTTCCCCACCAACAAGAGCCACCTGGTGATTCCCGCGGGCTTCGAGTCCAAGTGGTTCACTCTGGCCTCGGGCGTGGTTCCGCGATGATGACCCGCCGCACGCTGCTTCAGACTGCCGCGGCGCCGCTGCTGGCGGCGCAAGAACCGGGCGAACGGCCGGCGCGGAATCCGGCGATCGCCGAAGTCCTGAACCCGCGCGAGCGCGTGCCGCTGGCGTGGATCATCGACGATTCTACCTGCCTGGTCAATCTCAACCGCTTCGCGATTCCGCAGTTCGCGGCCACGTTCCCCGAGCGTTACAAGCAAGACTGGCGCTCGATGCCGCACGAGATCCCCGACTCGTTCGTGCGCCGCTTCGCGGAATGGGCACAGCGCGAGGGCGTCAAAGGAAAGTTCAGCGTGGTGCCTTTCCCGGCCTGCGTGGGAAGGCTGGATCGCGAATTGCCCGGATGGACTCCCCAGGAGGTGGCCGAAAGCATCGAGCTGGTGAGGAAGGAGATCGCGCCGAACTTCGACATCCACCCGGAGATGATCACCCACACGCGCATCATCGACCTGAAAACCGGCCATCCGGTCCCGGAGCGTGGACCGCAGTGGATGGAGAACTGGGAGTGGTGCGCGGGGCGGAGCGTGGATGAGATCGCAGCCTACGTCGCCTACGCGCTCGGGATTCTGAAGAACGCCGGCCTGCACTGCGACGGCTTCACTACGCCTGGCGGCTTCGGGCACGGAGCGCTCGCCGAGTTGTCGCGTGCGGGGATGCAGGCCGTGCGTTCGGTGTTCGGAACGCCGGCGCCGCACTATTTCCGCAATCTCTTTGATAAGGGCACCGACAGCGTGGCGCCGCGCGTGGAGTGCGCGTCCGGATTGAGCGGTGTCTCACCTGAGTGCATGGTATCGATATACGCCTGCACCGGCGACTGGACCGGAAACTGGGACTGCTCGCAGCAGCCGGACATCGACCGCTTCATTTCGGCGGACCTCTCGAAGGGGCGCGTCGTGGACGTGATCGAGCGCGGCGAGCCGGCGGCGATGCTGGCTCACTGGACGGGTGTGTATCACAGCGGGCGGGAGTTGGGGTTCCAGGCGATGCAGGAGGTGGTGCGCCGCATTCACGCGCGCTACAAACAGGTGCGCTGGATGAAGCTCGCCGATCTGGCGAGCTATTGGGCGGCGAAAGAGCTGACAGCGATCGAGCCCGTGCCGGGCGGCGGTTTGCGGCTGCGGGCGCCATTTGCCTGCGGCGAGTTCACGTTTCGCTGGCGGACACCCGGGAGACCGGCGCGGCTTCGCGAAGTGCGAAGCTGGGAAGGGATCGAGCCTGGCACGTGGCGGCGGGCGGGAGAGTGGGTCATCGTTTGCCTGACGATTCCGGCGGGCGTCACGGAGCTGCGCGAGGAGGCGTGACTTGTTCGACCGCTTTACGGAAAAAGCGCGGCGGGTGATCTTCTTTGCGCGGTATGAGGCGAGCGTATTCGGACAACCGTACATCGGGACCGAGCACCTCCTGTTGGGCCTCATGCGCCAAGATATGCAGCTCAAGAGCGAGTTGCGCGCAAGGGGCGGAACCGACGAAAAGTTGCGTGCGCGGATTCAGTCGCAGTCGCCGGCCGGGGAGAAGATCTCTACCACCGTTGACCTTCCGCTGAGTCGCGAGTGCCAGCGGGCTCTCAGCTATGCCGCCGAGGAATCCGAAGAGCTGAATCACAAGATCATCGGACCCGGCCACCTGGTGCTCGGCCTGCTTCGCATCGACGATTGCCTTGCCACGAAGCTGCTCAACGAATACGGCATCGGCCTCGGAAACTACCGTGACTGGGTCCGCGAAACGCCCCCGGAGGCGCCAGGGCCGCCCCAGGATGTAGTGACATTCGAGCCGCCGGACCCGCGCGCACCCAAGTCCGCCCAATTGGCCGCACCCATTGCCGCGCTGGCGAGGCTGATCGACCTACATTTGAACCATCTCAATTCCTTTCAGCGGCTCAAGCGCAAGCCATGGACTCGCTCCGAAGCCATGGGCCGCCTGATCGACCTGGCCGCCACGCATCACCAATGGCTGGCACGCGCGCTGGTCGAGCCGAGGCTCACCGCGCCGGTGTATCCGCAGGAGGAATGGGTCGCGGCGCAACAGTACGGGGAATATCCGTGGCCCGAGCTCGTCGACCTCTGGATCTCCCTCAACCGCCTGCTGATGCACGTCTTGGCCGTGGTTCCCGAGGAGAAGTTGAAGCTCGAATGCAGGCTTGGCATCGAGGAACCCCAGACGTTGCTGGCCCTGATCTGGCGCTACGTGGGCGAGTGCGAGGACCTCATCGGCCAAGTCCTGGCAAAGCTGGACTGACTACGCCAGGGCTTCCTTAATTACTTCCCCGCTCACGATCGTCGGCCGCTCCGACCGGCCGTTGTGCAGGTACGTTACCTTCACGTGATCCAACCCGAGACACCACAGGATAGTCGCATGCAGGTCGTG
>DATJYW010000346.1:0-12220 GCA_035499435.1 Candidatus Acidiferrales bacterium
CAACACGAGCCAGGAAATCGAGATCGGCAACAGGCGGTAGCGGCGCCAGATGCCCCGTTCGCGCTCGGCTACCAGGGCAGTCGGAAGTCCGAAACACGCGCCGCCGAGAATCGTGATGGTGAGGATCTGGCCCATTCGCGATAGCAACGGCGGAGTGTCGGACCGGAACACGCTGCCGAATGCTACAAGGAAGAAGACCGGAACCAGGTAGCCGTACACGATTGCCTGGGGGTTGCTGAAATTCAGGCCGATCGTCAGCAGGAAATGCCGGACCCATCCCTTCCATTCCGGCAGCGTACTCATGCAGCCCCGCCCCGGGCATCATCCACCGGCCAGGGACGGCCCGTGAGCTCGATAAATACGTCCTCCAGGGACGGCCGGCGCAATTCCAGATCGAGCAACTGGGCTCCCGCTTCGTCCACGCGCCGAACCAGGTCTGCCAGGACGTGGTTCGCCGCTCGTGTCTCCAACACCCAGCCGCTCTCGTCGAACCTCGCTCCGGTGACCTCCGGCAACGTACCCACGGCCGAACTCGCCAGCGGCGGGGCGGTCCGGACCGTCACCCGGGTCGTCGCCTGGGAGCGCTCGATCAGCTCCGCCGGAGACGCCACCGCGACCAACCGGCCGCTGTCCATGATCCCCAGCCGGCCGCACAGTCGGTGAGCTTCTTCGAGATCGTGCGTGCTCAGCAGGACGGTCCTGCCCTCCGCCGCCACCTCGCGAATCAGGGAATGGATCGTGCGTCGTGCCTGCGGATCGAGTCCGGCGCCAGGCTCGTCGAGCACGAGCACGGCAGGCCGGTTGATCACCGCCAGGGCAAGGAACAGCCGCTGCTTCTGCCCGCCGGAAAGCGTGGCAAACGCCGCGTCGGCCTTGGATTCGATATCGAACCGCAGGAGAAGCTCCTCCGCGCCAAACGATTGTGGATAAAACGAGCCGAATAATTCGAGCGCTTGCCTTGGGGTGATTTTGTCCTGGAGCGCGGCTGCCTGAAGCTGAGCGCCGATCAGCCGTTTGGCCCGGGAGGCCTTGATGTCCAACCCGTTGATCCGAATCGAGCCGCTGTCCGGCAGCCGCAAACCGAGGATGCATTCGAGGGTAGTTGTCTTGCCGGCGCCGTTCGGCCCGAGCAGCCCGAAAATCTCTCCCGGCGCCACCTCGAAGCTGATGCCGCGGACTGCCTCGGTCGCACCGTACCGCTTCCATAACCCGGCTACAGAGACTGCGGCGTCAATGCTTGACGCAGCGACGTTGGCGACAGGATGCACCTCATTTCCATCATGCCACGCCTCTTTTCGGGCCTTTCAGAGCCTTTTGGTATGTTTTGAGCATTGACTCTTTCGCCGGCTCAGGTCATAATCTTTACGCATCCACCTTGAGTGTGCCCGTGGCGACCCGGGGTGGAAGATGGGTACACGGGGTACCCGTCAGGGGTCGATTTGCTTTTTTGGCAGTGACGCACAGGCGTGCTAGGTGCTACTGGCATCGACCAGCCTCACTGGCCGTCGAGGTTGCTCGCTGGCGCCGGATCCTTTGGGATACACAAGGATGCTCATCGCGCCGTGTGTGACTGTGTATTCAGTTCGGACCGCGAACTTTAACACGGGGTGATCAAGATGTCCAAGACGACATGTGTGCTGTTGATACCTCTCCTGCTGTGCGGAATTGCGCTGGCTCAGACGACCAGCGGCTCGATTTCAGGCACCGTGCTGGATGCGCAAAGCGCCGCCATACCGGGAGCACAGGTTACGGCTCAGGAGGATCAACAGAAGTTCACGTTGACCACGAAGGCGGATGAAGTCGGCCGCTTCGTATTCACGCAGGTGCCTCCCGGCACCTACACGATCAAACTCAGTGCGGCAGGGTTCAAGACCTCGGAGCGCACCGGCATTGTTCTGAATGCCAACGATAAGCTCGCTTTGGGCGACGTAAGGATGGAGGTCGGCCAAGCCACCGAATATGTGGAAGTCGCGGCGGATGCGGTCCTGCTCCAGACCGAAAGCGCCGAGCGGTCGGCGTCCCTGGTTTCCAAGCAGCTCCAGAACATTCTGGTCAACAGCCGCAGCTACCTGGACCTGGTGAAGCTGGTGCCCGGGGTAGTCAGCACCATCAACCTCCAGACTGCCGGCATGGGTGGCCTGAGCAACATCGCCGCCAACGGCAACCGCGTGAACTCCAACCAACTGATGATCAACGGCATCAGCAATACGGACACCGGCTCGAACGGCAGCCAGAACGTAACCCTGAGCCTGGATTCGGTGGAAGAGTTCAAGATGCTGACCGGCGTGTACCAGGCCGAATACGGACGCGCCATGGGCGCGCAGATCTCGGTGGTGACCAAGAGCGGTACCTCCGATATCCACGGCAGCGGTTACTGGTACCACCGCAACGAGGGCATGAACGCCAACAACTGGAAGAACAACCGTGACGGTTTGCCGCGGAATCTCTTCCGCTTCAACGATCAGGGTTGGACGCTGGGCGGTCCCGTCTACATTCCGAAGGTCTTCCCCCACCGCGACAAGCTCTTCTTCTTCTGGAGCGAGGAATTCCAGCGCCAGTTGCAGCCCCAGTCGGCCCGCTACGTCACGGTTCCCACCGACCTGGAGCGCAAGGGCGACTTCTCCAAGAGCGTCGATCAGAACGGCAACGCGGTCATCATCAAAGACCCCAACACACAGGTCCCGCTGCCGGGCAACGTGATTCCAGCCAACCTGCAATACGCCCCGGGCATGAAACTGCTGAGCTTCATGCCGGAGCCCAACGTGCCGAATGCCTGCTCCCTCCCCGCGGTGTCCGGTTGCGTCAAAGGCTACAACTTCCAGAGCCAGGTCTCAAACCCCTATCCGCGGCGCGAGGACCTGGTCCGCATCGATTACAACTTGAACTCCAAAATCCGGCTCTTCGGGCACTACATCAACAACTCCAACACGTTTGACGTGGTCTACGGTTCCTGGATTCTGGGCACCAATTTACCCATTGCCCCGATTGCGTACGCCAACCCGGGCTGGAGTTGGGCCACCGGCATGACCTACGTGATCAGCCCGACCATGACCAACGAGTTGAACGTCGGATCGAGCCACAACAACATTCTGATCGCCTACACAACCAACGACTTCTCCCGCACCAAGAGCGGCGTCAATTTGCCGGTGCTGTACCCCAACGCCGTACAGAACGACTACCTGCCGTACTTCACGTTCGGTGGCAGTAAGATCGGCAACTCGGCGGCAGCCAACCAGGGCAACAACGGCGCTGGTCCGTTCGTCAACTTCAACACCACTTACGACGTGACGGACGCGCTTTCCAAAGTCTGGAACCGGCACACGCTCAAGTTCGGCTATTACATGCAGAAGAGCGTCAAGAACCAGACGTCGTTCGGCGCGTTCGATGGCGCCTACAACTTCGGCGATAACAGCAACAACCCCTACGATACGGGGTTTGGCTTCTCCAACGCCGCCATGGGCGTCTACAACACGTTCTCGCAGGCGGCGAACATGATCAACGGCCAATACCGCTACTGGAACATCGAATTCTATGCCCAGGACACGTGGAAGATCACTCCCCGCCTGACCCTGGACTACGGTATGCGAGTGGCTTGGGTGCAGCCTCAATACGACCAATCGTTGCAGGCGTCCACCTGGGTCAACACTCAATGGCAGGCCTCGGCTGCACCCCGCCTATACTATCCGCAGATGGTGAACGGCGTGCGCGTGGGCGTGGATCCCGTGACCGGCCAGACGGTTCCGGCGGCCAACATCGGCTATATCGTCCCTAACAGCGGCAACATCGCTAACGGTATTGCGCAGGGGGGCGTCAACGGATATACCAAGTACCTTCAGAACTCGCCCGGACTTGTTTACGGGCCGCGGTTAGGCCTGGCGTGGGATCCGTTCGGCGATCACAAGACGGCGGTCCGCACAGGCTTCGGCATCTACTACGACCGCTTCCAGGGCAACCGGGTGTTCGATTTCGTGAGGAATCCACCGCTGGGCCTCCAGCCGACGCTCACCTACGGCTTCATGCAGCAGATCAATCCGACGAGCGCGCTGCTCTCGCCGCCGACCTTCTATGCGGCCGATCAGACGGGTAAGATCCCGACCGCCTACAACTACACCTTCGGGGTGCAGCGCACGCTGCCGGCCCAGATCTCGCTCGACGTCGCGTACGTCGGCAACCTGTCCCGGCATTTGCAGGATAACCGAAACCTGAACTACACCCCGTATGGCGCCGCGTTCCTCCCGCAGAACCAGGACCCGACGCTGGCAGCCAGTTCCATTCCGGGCGCCACGGCCCTGTTACAGCAGTTCCTGGCACCGTACCGCGGGATCGGCAGCGTCACCCTCTACGAGGGTGCCGCCACCGGCAATTACAACGCCTTGCAGGTCACGGGCAGCCGGCGCGTTGGCCACCTGTTCCTTGGCCTGTCCTACACCTGGAGCAAGAACCTGACGACGGCCTCCGGCGACACCAATTCGGTTCGCGTCGACCAGTACACGCGCATGGCGTACTACGGGCCGTCCGGCAACGACCGCCGGCAGATGTTCGTGCTCAACTACGTCTACAACCTGCCAACGCTGGCGAACAAGAACGCGTTTGAAAGAGCGGTGCTCGGCGGCTGGCAGGTTTCCGGCGTCACGTCGTTCATCAGCGGCTCGCCTTACAGTCCGGGCTTCAGCGTTTCCACCGGCGGCGGCAACCAGAACATCACCGGTTCCTACACCGAGGGTGCAAGACTGCGTCTGCTGGGCAACCCGATGACCGGGAGCACCAACCCGTATTACCGGCTCAATGCATCCGACTATGCACTGCCGCTGGTCGGCAGCATTGGCCTGGAGTCCGGTGTCAACTACCTGACCGGCCCCGGAATCAACAACTGGGACCTCTCGCTCCAGAAGGAGTTTTCGATCAAGGAGCGGGTGCGCTTCCAGTTCCGCTGCGACGCCTTCAACGTCTGGAACCACACCCAGTTCAACGGCGTCAACGCCTCGTTGACCGCCAGTACGCTGACTTCGCCATTCTCGAACCTTGCTCTGAATGCCGATGGCAGCCTCAACAACAAGAACGGATTCGGCAGCGTCAGCGGCGCCCGCGATCCGCGCATCCTGATGACCATGATCAAAATCCGCTTCTGATCGTTCCCTGATACCCGCGGGCCGGCCGCCGCAACGTTCACGGCGGCCGGCCCGCGGAATTACTTCCCACCCCGAACCCATCCACCAAACCCGAATTCCCGTGAAACAAAGTCAGTGGAGTATACTGGCCGGGACATGAGCCATGTGACTAGTCTGCTGGCGGTCCTGTTGCCGGCGGCGAACCTCTTCGCCCAAGCCCCGGCGGGCAGCCAGAATCTGTCCCCCGCCGCGCTCGCCACCCGCGCCAAAGTGCAGAACGTCCCCGAGATTCCCTACGAATCGGTGCCGAATTTTCTCAAGATGCCCGCCAACCTTTACCTCGGCGAAGGCATCGGCATCGCCACCAATTCGAAGGGACACATCTTCGTCTACACCCGAAGCCAGCGCACGCGCCTGTTCGAGTTCGACCAGAACGGAAACTTCGTCCGCGAGATCGGCGAAGGCCTGTACGGGTTTGTGTTCGCTCACGCCGTGCGGGTCGATCCGCAGGACAACATCTGGGCCGTGGATGAAGGTTCCAACATGGTCATCAAGTTCAATCCCCAAGGGCGCGTGGTGATGACCCTGGGCCGACGGCCTGAGCCGGCCGACGCCGCGCTGCCGTCGCCCGCGCCGGACCCCGCCAATCCCGGAAAGTATATCTTCAACCGGCCAACCGACGTCGGGTGGGATGCCGACGGCAATATCTTCGTCACCGACGGCTACGGCAACTCGCGGATCGTCAAATACGACAAGCGCGGGAGATTCATCACGCAGGCCGGCACCAGAGGATCGGAGCCGGGACAGCTCAACCTGCCCCACTCCATGGCGATGGACGCGAAAGGCAATGCCTATGTCGCCGACCGCAGCAACCGGAGGATCCAGGTCTTCGACAATGATTTGAAGTTCAAGGCCATCTACGACAACGTCGGCACGCCCTGGGAGCTTTGCATCTCTCCCGGGCCGCACCAATATCTCTTCTCGTCCAACACATTCCCCGACAACAACGACTACACCCTTGCCGGCGTCACCGGGGAAGTCTACAAGATGGAGCTCGACGGAACCGTGGTCGGGAAGTTCGGCAAAGCGGGCAAGCAGTGGGGCGAGTTCAGCGGATTGCACGAGATCGATTGCCGCAACCCCGACGTGCTCTACGTTTCGGAAATCCAGTTGTGGCGGGCGCAGAAGCTGATCCTGCACCCGGCCGGGAAATAGAGGGCACCATGAAAAGATCAGGATTACTCATCGCCGCCGTCTCGTTGTTCCGCGCATTGCTCTCCGCCCAGGCTCCGGAGATTGCCTTCGACGGCAATATCGATTTCCTGAAGCTGCCCGCCAACATCCATCTGGGCGAAGCCGCCGGCGTCGCCACGAATTCCAAGGGAAACATCTTCGTTTACACGCGGAGCGGGGAATCCGGCGTCATGGGTGCTTCCCGCTTCTTCACCTACGGCGGCTCGCGGTTGTTCGAGTTCGATCCGGCGGGCAAATACCTGCGCGAGATCGGCACCGGAGTCTACGGATTCCTGTTCGCGCAATCGGTGCGGATCGACGCGCAGGACAACATCTGGGCCGTCGATCGCGGCTCCAACAACATCATCAAGTTCGATCCCAGCGGCCGGTTTCTCCAGGTCCTGAGCCGGAAGCCGGAGTCGGTCAATCCGACCGGCGCCGCGGGCGGCGGTGAAGGACGCGGCGGAGGAGGGCGGGGGCGGGGCGGTGTGCCCGGACAGGGCGTCCAGGGCGATAGCTTCAACCGGCCCACGGATATCTCCTGGGACGCCCAGGGGAACATGTTCGTCTCCGATGCCTACACCAACGCGCGCATCGTGAAGCTCGACAAGACCGGACGATTCGTCAAGACCTGGGGCGCAAAGGGTTCCGACCCCGGGCAATTCGATATGCCGAATTCCGTCGCGGTGGACGCCCGGGGCAACGTCTACGTCGCGGACCTCGGAAACAAGCGCATTCAGGTCTTCGACAACGACGGCACCTTCAAGACTCAGATCGCCAATGTGGGCGCCCCTTGGGCCATCTGTGTCTCACCGGGCGCGCACCAATACCTGTACAGCTCCAACTCCAACCAGCCCGATGCCCTGGATAACGGCGAAATCTACAAGATGGAGCTGGACGGCACGGTCCTGGGCAAGTTCGGCACGGCAGGCAAACAGGCAAAGGAGTTCGGCACGGCCAACGAGATCGATTGCCGCAACCCGAACACCCTCTACATCGGCGAGGTTACCAACTGGCGGGTGCAGAAGGTCACGCTGCGCGGCGCACGCTGAGCCGGGACAATCATCGCCCGCCTTCCGCGGGCAGCGCGAAGGTGAAAAATGCACTTCCTGCCGCGATCGTGATGTGCTGCCTCCCATCGACCCCGTAGCTTATAGCTGAGGTCTGAATCTGCGCGCCCAGTGGGATGTGCCATAAATCATGGCCCGTCTCGGCATCTAACGCGATGAAGTTGCCTTGCCCGTCACCCGAGAAAACCAGGCCGCCGGCGGTGGAAAGTACGCCCGACCACGCGCCCGAAAAATGCTTGAACTCCCATCGGATCTTGCCGGTCAGAGGTTCGACGGCGCGCACGGAGCTCTCGTCTCTTTCCTGAGGGGGTTGAAAGAACGCGCTGCCGATGTAGGGCCGGCCGGGCCGATGAGGCGGCTCCAGGTTGTTGTCGGCCATGTACAGCGTGCACTCTTCCTTGCTGAAGAGATAGTAAAGATGCGTCCGCGGGCTGTACGAGGACGAGTGCCAGTTGGTCCCGCCGACCCCGCCCGGGCACACGCGGTTGCCTTCCGCGGTTGGCTCTTTATCCGGCAGCAGCACCGGCCGGCCGTCGGCGCCGATTTCCTTGGCCCAGGTCACCTCCGTGTAAGGCTTTGCAAAGAGAAACCTGCCGTTGGTGCGGTCCAGGAGGTAGAAGAAACCGTTGCGGTTGGCGACCGCCACCAGCTTGCGCGGCGCGCCGTTGGACGTGTCGTCGATCAGCACCGGGACATGCACCGAATCCCAGTCGTGTACATCGTGGGGAGTGAACTGGAAATGCCACTTCAGGCGCCCGGTATCGGGATCGAGCGCCACCAGCGAATCCGAATAGAGGTTGTCGCCCAGGCGGTTGGCGCCGTACATCTGCGGGCCGGGATTGCCGGTCCCCCAATACAACGTGTTCAGCTCCGGGTCGTATGAACCCGTCACCCACGCCGGAGCGCCGCCTCGTTTCCAGGAGTCGCCCTTCCAGGTGTCGTTGCCCGGTTCGCCCTCGCCGGGGATCGTGTAGAAGCGCCACACGCGCTTGCCGGTCTCGACGTCGTAGGCGTCGATGAAGCCGCGCACGCCGTATTCGCCGCCCGCCACGCCGGTGATGACCTTGTTCTTGACCACCAGCGGCGCGCCGGTGAAGCTGTAGCCCTTGCCGGCCTCCGCGGCTTCCACGTCCCAACGCACCCGTCCCGTCTTCGCATCGAGCGCGATCACGTGCGCGTCCAGCGTCGCCATGAACAGCCGGTCTCCGAGGGCCGCCACCCCGCGATTTTGAGGTCCGCAGCAGAGCGAAAGCTCTTTCGGCAGATGCCGCTCGTAGTGCCAGAGCGGCCGGCCGGTTCGGATATCGAGCGCGTAGGCGTGGTTCTCCGGCGTCGTCAGGTACATGATGCCGTCGATCACCAGGGGCGTGGCCTGGTGCGTGCCCTTCACGCCGGTCTGGAACACCCATTGCAGCGCGAGGCGCTGCACGTTGCCGCGATCGACCTGGTCGAGCGGGCTGAACCGCTGCCCGTCGTAGGCACCCGAATAGGTCAGCCATTGCTGCGGCTCCTGCGACGCATTGACCAGCCGCTCGGCGGTTACCTGCCCGAACGCCGCGGCCCATGCTGCAAGGCAGGCGCCGGCCGGGATGAGCTTATTGATTCGCATGCGATTCCCCCTTCTCCACCGGCGTGGGTGCGTGGAGCGATGAGAGGTATGCCACCACGTCCTGGAGATCGCTTTCGCCGAGGATATCGGCGCCATACGCGGGCATCAGCGACCGCTTTTCATGGCGCAGGCTCTTCAGCGATTTCTTCTCCAGGCTGTGGATGCGCTCCCGGGAATCCATGATCTGCACCGTGAAGGTGTCCTCGTTCATCGGCACGCCGACAATGGTGGCGCCGTCGCGGGTGACGGCGGTGACCGTATCCCAGAACTGGATCGCATCGCCAAAGCTCAGGTTCTCCGTGAGTGCGCGGTTCGGCTCGCGGATCGACTCGATCAGGTACGCGCGCGGCCGCGACGAGCCGGCGAAGGACAGCTCGGGCCCCACCCGTCCGCCGCGTCCGTTGACCATGTGGCAGGTGGAACACCGGGCGGATCCGAAGAACAGTGTTTCCCCGCGGCGTGGGTCCCCCGTCTGCGCGGCCGGAGCCTGTTGGCGTGTACGCAGGTAGGCGACGATCTGCCAGATCTCGTTCTCGGTCAGCTCATTCGCCGCCATCTGCGTTCCGGGCACGCCATTGGTGATGGTGCGTGCGAGCTCGGCATCGGAGCCCCCGTGCGCCCACGCGCCGGTGGTCAGGTCCGGGCCGCGGGCCCCGCCCCGGCCTCCGGCGCCGTGGCAGAAGACGCAACCTTGACGGAACAGGATGGCCCCCTGCCGGATGGCTTCCGCGTCGCCCGTGAGCGGGTTGCGTGCGGGCTCCTTGGAAGGTGGCCCGGTTGCCTGTCCCCGGGCAGTGGCCGCGAGAATCGTGGCGGCAAGGGCAATCGGTGTTGCTCGCAGCAGCGAGTTTCGCATGGGTATCTCGAACGGACGCGCCGCTGTGGCGGCGGCTCTGGGGAGTATATACCCCGGAGCGCACTCCGATCAATGCCGGATGACCGGGACCGCTGACTGACCCTCAATGAGGCGGCTTGTCCCTCGGCGGCGCCGCGGCGTGATAATCGCGGGCTACGCGCCCTGCGTAGTCGTCGAGCAACTCGCGCACGCGTGCCGGGCTGGCGGACCGCACGATCAGGCCGACGTGATTGGGCCTGTCCATCCGCCAGACCACTTCCGGATCGTTGAACTGCGACGTATCCGGGTGTTCCTGGCGAGCCAGCGAGACCAGCAGGCCCGCATAGTCGTTGCGAGGCACCGGCGGAGCATATTCGGCCTTCCCGCCCGCCAGTTCGACTTTGGCCCACTCCGCCCATAAGTTGATTCCGGTCGCGGCTTCCACTAGGTCCGCGATATGCGCGCCGCCCACCCGCGCCGAGGTCTCCAGGAAATAAACGCGGCCGTCGTCGCGCCCGACGATGTATTCGGTGTGCGACACGCCGCGCAGCATGCCGAGGCCGGCCATCACCCGCTCGTTTTCGGCCAACAGCCGCCGCGAGGTGTCCGAATCCCGCTCCAGGATGCGCGTGGTGAAAATTCCGCCGCCGTGCGACACCTCCAGCGGAGGCTTGCCGTAGCCGCTGGCGATGGCGAACCGCACCTCGCGCTCGTAGAGAATCGAATCCACGTGGAAGATGTCGCCCGGAACAAAGCGTTCCAACAGGTATCGGGACTGCTCGTCGCCCAGCGCCTCCACCACGCTCCACAGTTCCTGCGCGCTGTGTATTTTCTTGATTCCGATGGCGCCCGCCATCGACCGCGGCTTGAGCACCCACGGGGCCGGCACGCGTTCCATGAATGCCGCCACCTCTCCGTGATTCAGCACGTGAACGAAGTCCGGAATCGGAATCTCCGCTTCAGCCGCCTTCATGCGCATGGCGAGCTTGTCGCGGAAATAGTGCGCCGTGGTTTCGCCCATGCCCGGCACGCGCATGTGCTCGCGTAGCATGGCCGCCACCTCGACATCGAAGTCGTCGAGCGGCACGATCCGGTCGAACACCCGCGTGCGCGCCAGGTACGCCACCGCGTTCCGGGTCTGGGTGCGATCCCATTCCTGCTGGGTATCCGGAATGTAAAAGATTTCGTCGATGGCTTCCATCGGCCAATGCGCAGTGTTTTGCAGGCTTTGACTGGTGAGCAGCACCACCGTCCAGCCCTGGCGCTTGCACTCGCGCAGAAATTCGTGGCCTTTCTCGTAGCTGGCCAGGCAGAGGATGGTCATGATACGATCAACCCCGCGGAGGCCCCGACCCACTCGAAGCCCTTGTTGTGATCCACTCCCATTTGCGCCCCCCGGCCCATGCGCACGATGGTGTTGACCGCGCGCAGCTCGTCCAGCCACAGGTACATGATCCGCACCTCGACCTTCGCCGCTCCGGCGGGCGTCTTCACCACCGGCGCGAAATCCACCCGCTCCTGAAGCAGGTATTCCGCGCGGCGTTCGGCGGGAATTGCGTCGATCTGTTCCTGCGTCGGCCCTACCACGACGCCCAGCCCGGCGAAGGAGTAAAGCGGTTTGAGTACGTAGCGCTCCGGCCGGTCCACGCGTTCCACCCGGTCCAGGAACTGCGCGGCGGGCACCGCCGGATGCCGCAGATAAGGCAGTGAGAACTTGCTCAGCCGGAAGAACCAGTTGGGATGTCCGGCCCATTCCACCTGCAGCTCGTCGCGAAAATCGAACGGGATCTCGATCGCCCGCCGCTCCAGCTCATCCACGATCGCGCGGTTGTAAATGCGCTCCACCGGCGTCGAAGTGCCGTCGCGGTCGTAGAACAGCCGGTCGCCCTTCTTGCACAGCGCGCGGATATCCACCGCGCGCACGCCGAACAGCCGCTCCGTCACGAGAAAATCGCAGCGTGTCTTCTGGCGCTCCGGATCGATCTCCAGCAGGATCACGTTCTCCGGATCCCGCGAGCCCACGATGGCGCGGCGCAGCAGCTCGTGGTAGCCCTCCACCGTCTGCCCGTAAGGAAGCACCGCCAGTTGCGGGTCGATCCCGTAGGCGTCGCGATAGCACTCCGCCATCACCGTCTGGTAGGCGTAGAGCGAAGGGAATCCCTGAATCTCGACGAGCTTGGGTTCGCCGCCGGAGTCGATCCCGAAGTCGGCCTGTACAAAGAGTGGCACCGGCGCTTCGTTGGGCGCGCGATAGCGCTCCGGTATCGCCGCGCTCGAATCGCGCCGGTAGACCTCATCGGCCAGGAGCTGCTCCACTATCTCGCGCCCGTAGCGCGCCATGCGATCGATCAGCGCGGCCGGCAAA
>DATJYW010000347.1:0-9215 GCA_035499435.1 Candidatus Acidiferrales bacterium
CCGGTCACGTGCACGCCTTCGCGAGCCGCGATCAGCGCCAGTTGGCCGGAACCGCAGGCCACGTCGAGGAGATGCGCGCCCGGCGCCACGTCAAGGCGTTCGTAGAAGGACCGTGCGTCCTTTTCCATGTAGCGTGAGAAGTGGTCATAGTCTCCGGCCATCCAGGTGTTGTGCAGGCGGGCCTTGAGGCTTTCGATATCCGGTGTCAATGCAAGCGTGCTCATTTGTTTGTTTTCCCCTCTCGGTGAATTCGGTTGACTCGATCAACCAGCCCCAGTATGAGGGGCGAGCCGGCGGGCACCTTTATCCCGGCGTCCCGATTCCTTGACCGGCGGAAGCTATGATGGGAACTGCTTGACCGCGCGTCCGGCGCATTTGTCCGGGTGTCCGGCGGCAGGCCTGGAGCATGGGATGGATGTCCTTTCCGAAGTTCTGAAAGTGGTCAAGCTCGAAGGGGCCATCTATTACAACGCGGAGTTTACGGCGCCGTGGAGCTTGCGCGCCCCGCCATCGAGCGTCCTGGCGCCGCATTTCGCGCCGGGCGGCGGGCACGTCATTATTTACCACCTTCTTACGGAGGGCCGGGGATTCGCCGGACTGGGGGACGGCAAGCGGGTTCCTCTCACTGCCGGCGACGTGGTCATCTTCCCCCATGGCGACTCGCACATCATGGGCAACGGCGCCGAGGTCGAACCAGTGGACCAGGAAGGTCAACTGCACCGCATCTTCGCCCAGGGAGTCAAGCTCGCTCGCGCGGGCGGAGGCGGCGAAGTCACGAAGTTCGTCTGCGGCTACATGTCCTGCGACCCGCAAGTGAGCCGGGTGTTTCTGGCCGGGCTACCGGCCGTCTTCAAGGTCAACATTCGTGACGGCGCGGCGGGGCAATGGCTGGAGAGTTCCATTCGGTTCTCGGTGCAGGAGGCCGATGCCTCACGCGCGGGCGGAGAGGCTGTGCTGGCAAAGCTCTCGGAGCTGCTGTTCGTTGAAACGCTGCGGCGCTACATGGCAGAGCAGCCAGCCGAACAAACGGGATGGCTGGCCGGTGCGCGCGATCCCGAAGTCGGGAAGGCGTTGGCGTTGGTGCATCGGCATCCCGCGCGGCCCTGGACGATCGCCGACCTGGCGCGGGAGGCGGGGCTATCACGATCGGTTCTGGCGGAGCGTTTTCGCCACTACCTGGGCGAACCACCCATCTCCTATTTGACGCGGTGGCGGCTGCAACTGGGCGCACAGATGCTGAAATCGAGCAGCCGGAGTGTTGCGGAAGTCTCGGCCGAGGTGGGGTACGAGTCGGAAGCCGCGTTCAATCGGGCCTTCAAGCGGGAGTATGGTGTGCCGCCGGCGCGCTTCCGGAGTGAAAGCCGCGCGGGCGGGAAGGCCCCGTCAAGCGAGAACGCCGATGCGCTGCGCGTGGGCGGGCAAGGTTAGTGTTTCCAGACGGTGGTTTGAGGGTGATAGTTGCGCCAATCGAACCAGTAGTCTTTGATTACGGCGATGCGCTCCAGGCAGACAGGGGTTGACGGAGGGGAGACCGCGCAGCCCTGGAAGTTCCACGAACTACCGGTGGCGCTGTCGATGAGGAGACCGTGCGAGGAATCGCCGGTCACACGGTAGAAATCGGGCGTGCCGGGGACGCCGGGGATGCGGTCGTGGAAGGCGCGCACGGATTGCCCGTCCGGGCCGACGACGATCAGGATCGGGTCGCCGCCGATGTGGTCCTTAACCAGTTTTTCGGCGAGCACCTGCTCATACAGGAAGGCACGGCTGGCCGGCCCGGATTCGATGCCCAGCATCAGGGAGCGGGCCTCGAGACCATGCTCCGGAAAACCGATCACCGTTTTCATATGCTTCATCCGCACGTCCCAGTCTTTGCGGGAATAGCCGGACACGTACTCCGGGACGTCCTGCAAAACCGTGCCAACGGGTTGTTCCAATTTCCAGGTTGCGAAAGTGAGCTCATCGGAAGGAACGGGAGACAGGCGGCGCCCTTTTAGCGGGCCGGATATGGCGGCTCCGGTGATCTGCTGCCAATACGTTCCAGTCTGCTCGTCGCGCATGAGGAAGTTCTGGTTGTTGATGCCGGCCAGGTGAAAAGTCAGCCGCAAGCCGTCGATGTCTCTGCTCCACACCAGACCGGTGTGACAGAGCGTTCAATATGTAGCGGCGATCGCCGCACCGCCGACGACGTCGTTGACGATGTGGTGATAAGAGATGATGCGGACCGGGTAGGCGCGAGCTTCCCCAGGCATTTGAACCGCAATCACTTTTTCATCGGCATCGAGTCGTGTCCGCTGCGCGTCGGCGAATGCGGGACGATCGACGGGGTGGAACATCAGCTCGTACACGTTGACCCGGGCGAGCAGCGCCAGGGTCAACGTTGCCGCGGCGCCAGCCACTGCCAGGCTGCGCCCGAGCCTGCCCGACTGGAAACGCCAATACCAGACGGCCACCGCGGCAGCAGCGAGCCCGGAGAGGATCGTGATCCAGGGCCGGATCCGCACGACAACCAGCGCGGCAGCCAGCTCACCCGGCCCTTGCGCGCGGAACGGCCGGATGACATAGATGGGATACATGACTGCCATCGCGGAAATGGCCAGGCAAGCCGCCAGAATCCACGCAGCCTTGCGAGACGCGGTCATGCCGGAGTCAGTGAAGTGGCGCGCGAGCGGGCCGCGCGGCCGATGCCGGTGTAGTCGAAGCCCGCGGAGCGCACGCTTTCAGGGATGAAGAAATTGCGGCCGTCCACCAGCACGGGAGAGTTCATCGAGGAGGCAAGCGCAGGCAGATCGAGGTCGTGGAACTCGCGCCACTCGGTGACGAGGACGAGCGCGTCGCTGCCGGCGGCGAGGTCCCGGGCGGATTCGCAGTAGCGGATTTTCAGATCGGGCCGCTGCCGGGAGCAGGCGGCAATCGCCACGGGATCGTAGGCCTTGACGCGGGCGCCCATTTGCAGCAGGCGTTCGGCAATGTGCAGGCTGGGGGCATCGCGAAGGTCGTCGGTATCGGGCTTGAACGCCAGGCCGAGCAGTCCGATGGTGCGGCCTTTCAGGATGAACAGCTTCTCCTGGAGCTTCTGGATCACCATCTGCCGCTGCGCCGCGTTGACTTCGAGGGTAGCTTCCAGCAGGCGGCTCGAATAGCCGTATTCGCGAGCGGTGTGGATCAGCGCGTGGATGTCCTTGCCGAAGCAGCTTCCGCCCCAGCCGACGCCGGGATTCAGAAACCTGGACCCGATGCGGGAGTCCAGACCGATGCCGGCCATGACCTCCGGCGCCTCGGCACCGACGCGCTCGCAGATGTTAGCCATTTCGTTGGCGAATCCGATCTTCATGGCGAGGAAGGCGTTGGCGGCGTACTTGATCATCTCGGCACTGGTAAGGGAGGTGGCGAGCAGCGGTACGGACACCATCGAGGCGGGGCGGGGCACGCCGGGTGGCTCGGGGAACGACTGGGCGACGATCGGTTCGTACAACTCGCGCATTACGGACAGGGTGGCCGCATCCCCGCCGACCACGATGCGATCCGGGTAGAGCGAATCCGCGACGGCCGAGCCTTCGCGCAGGAACTCGGGATTGCTGGCCACGCCGAAACGAATGGCATCGACGCGGCCGGCCTCGCGGATGCCCTCGCGCACCAAGGTCTCTACCAGGTTGCCGGACCCGACCGGAACCGTGGATTTGTTGACCACTACGCGGAAGCGCCCCGCCCCCATGGCTTGGCCAATGGCCTTCGCGGCGGCTTCGAGGTAGACCAGGTTAGCTTCGCCGGACGGCAGGGGAGGCGTACCCACGGCGATGAAGATGACGTCACTGTCGCGGACCGCATCGTCCAAGGCCGTTTGGAAGGAGACCCCGCCGCGTTCGCGCGCCAGGGCGATCATCGGTTCCAACAGCGGCTCGTAGATCGGCGACTCGCCGCGGGCGAGCTTTTCGATCTTTGCGGCGTCGGTGTCGACGCAGGCGACCTGGTGACCCAGATAGGCCAGGCAGACACCGGTAACGGTGCCGACATAGCCGGTTCCAATGACCGTAACTTGCATGCTTCCCACCCCTCCGAGGCGGCTTTGGAACAAGTTTAGCAACATCCGCAGAGGTTCGCGCGCTGCGGCCGGGATACAATCAGACTCAGATCTCCATGCAGACCATCCTCGTAATCGATGACGACGAAAGCCTGCGCGACACCATCGGGGTCATGCTCGAGCAGGAAGGCTTCCGCGCCGTGCTCACGGGAGACGGGCGCGAAGGCTTCGAAAAGGCCATCACGATCAAGCCCGATCTGGCGCTGGTCGACCTGCGGCTTCCCGGGATGAGCGGCGTGGAGATCTGCAAGCAGCTACGGGCGGCGAGCGTGGCCACGGCGATCATCGTGCTGAGCGCGGCGGGCGATGAGCTGGACAAGGTCCTGCTGCTGGAGATCGGGGCCGACGACTACGTAGTGAAACCGTTCGGCACGCGCGAGTTGATGGCGCGCATCCGCGCCGTTTTGCGGCGGACATCGTTGGATGCGCGCAAGGTGCTGCATTTTTCCGACACCGAGGTGGATTTCGAGCGGCGGATCGTGCGCCGCAAGGGCGAGGAGCTGAAGTTCACGCCGGCGGAGTACAACCTGCTCTGCTATTTCCTGCACAACCCCGACCGCCCGCTGACGCGAGACATGATCCTGAATTCGGTATGGGGATACGAGTTCTTTCCGAACACGCGCACGGTGGATGCGCATGTGGTGAAACTGCGGCAGAAGCTGGAGCCCGAACCGAACGCACCGCGCCATTTTCTGACGGTGCACGGCGTGGGCTACCGTTTCGTTCCGTAGGCGGCTCCCCGCGGCGCAGGCGTGGATTTTACAGGTGAACGCGGGACACTCAGGTCTTTCCTGGAGGAAAATAGCAGAATGCCTGTCAAGCTCGAGGGCGGGGATGGCTGCGCGATCCTGATTGTGGAAGATTCCGAGAACAGCGCGGCCATGCTGGAAATGGCGTTTCTGGGAATTCCGGGCGTGACCGTGGTGCAGGCGGCGTCGGGCGTGGAGGCGCTGCGTCTCCTGGATACACTGACCTCCGTGCAGGCGGTGGTCACGGATCTGAACATGCCGCGAATGGACGGCTTTGAGCTGATCCAGCGGATTCGCGGCGATGAGCGGCTGCGGTCGACCCCGATTATCGTGGTCAGCGCCGATACCGATCCCGATACGCCGCGACGCGTGGCGGCGCTGGGCGCCGATGCGTATTTCACGAAGCCGTTTTCACCGGCGCAGGTGCGCCGCGCACTGGAGCAACTTCTCAATGGCACGAAGCATTAGGTTGGTTTCGATGGCCGCGCTGGCGTGGCCGTTTCTACTGAGCGCGCAGACCAATCCGGAGTTGACGCGCATCCTGGAGCGACTGGATCGGCTGGAGGCGGAGAACCGCACTCTGACGAACGAAGTGAAGGCACTTCGGGAGGAGCTTTCCGCGTCGCGCGGCGGCCAGACGGATGGCGCCGGGGCGGCGGGCACTCCGCAGCCGACTGTCGCGGAGCGCCTTGAGATCCAACAGGCGCGCATCGAGGAACTGGCGCAGACGAAAGTCGAAGCCTCGCAGAAGTTTCCGATCCGGCTGACGGGGATGGCGCTGTTCAATGCATTCATGAACTCGAAGCAGAGCGGCGGGGTCGATTACCCGATCGTGGCCGCGCCCACGGGTCCGGGGCACGATGGCGCTACCGTCCGGCAGTCGATCGTCGGGCTGGAGTTTTCCGATCCGGCGGCCGTGCTGGGGGGCAAGGTTCACGGGTCGGTCTACATGGACTTCTTCGCCGGCGCGACTAACTCGGCGATGCGCATCCGCACGGCGACGATCGGCATCGACTGGAAGAACACAACTTTCGCCGCGGGGCTGGAAAAGCCGATTTTCAATCCGCGCGAGCCGAGTTCGCTGGCGCAGGTGGGGATTTCGCCGCTCACCGGCGCCGGGAATCTATGGTTGTGGCTGCCGCAGATGCGGCTGGAGCAGGAGGTGCGCCTCAGCGCCAGTGACGGTTTTCGGGCGCAAATCGGCGCGGTGCAGACGCGCGAGATCGGACCCTACGCGGGCGCGGTGACACCCGAAGCGGCGCGCCCGGCGGCGGAAGGCCGCGTCAATTATCATCACAACCTGGATGACGAGCGCCGGCTGGAGTTCGCAGCCGGTTTTCACACCAGCACGACGCACGCAGCAGGCAAGTCGATTCCGTCGAATTTGTACTCGCTCGACTGGTTCTTCAATCCGTGGAAGAGGCTGGAATTCAGCGGTGTTTTCTATTCGGGACAGAACGTGGCGCACCTGGGCAGCGGCACGCGCCAGGGGTACGCCATTTACGGGAATTACGCGTACGCGGTGCAGAGCAAGGGCGGTTGGGGCCAGCTTACCCTTCACTCGCTGCCGCGGCTGGATTTTCATTTCTTCACCGGGCAAGTGGACGACGACAACCATGACCTTGGAACAGGCAGCATCGGCAAGAACCTGCTGTTTGGCGGCAACGCCTATTTTCGTCTAGCGCCCAATGTGCTGGTCGGGCTGGAGGCCACCCAATTGCGTACCATGTACCTAGGGCAGGGAGTGCGCATCAACAACCACTATGATCTGGCGCTGGCTTATCTGTTCTAGCGTGAGCCTCTCGCTTCTTTCCGGCGGGGGAGTCAGCGGCGAGGTCGAGCTCACCAATTCCAAGGATGCGGCGGTGCGGAAGCGGAAGGATTACTCGGGCGTGGTGCTGTGGCTGGAGCCCGCGGATCGCGCGGCGGCGGTACAACCCGGCAAGCGGGTCGAGATGCTACAGAAGGACAAGACTTTTCTACCGCACGTGATCGCCGTACCTGTGGGCACCACGGTTGACTTTCCCAACTTCGATCCGATCTTCCACAACGCGTTTTCCAATTTCAGCGGCCAGCCGTTCGACGTGGGACTGTATCCGCCGCGCACATCGAAGAGCGTGACCTTCACCCACCCGGGAATCGTGCGGGTATTCTGCAATATTCACTCCACCATGAGCGCGGTGATTGCGGTGCTGAACACGCCGTGGTTCGCGGTCACGGCGGCCAACGGCAAGTTCAACATGGCGAATGTGCCGGCGGGCGAATACCACCTGCGCCTTTTTCACGAGCGCGCGCAGCCGGAGAACCTGCGATTTCTGGAGCATTCGATCACGGTGCCGGAAAACGGCCTGGTATTGCCCCTGGTTTCGATTTCGGAGACCGGATACAGTCCGGCGCCGCATCTCAACAAGTACGGCCAGCACTATCCGCCGCCTCCCAACGATGGGACGTACCCGGGAGCGCCCAAACAATGAGATCGCTCTTCTCCAGGCTCTCCCTGCTAACCAAGATCATGCTGTCCACGTCGGTGGCGATCACGGTGCTGTTCGCCCTGACCGGCGAGATCGTGTTGCGGAACATCACGAACAGCATGTCGGCGAGCCTGGAGGCCGAGGTGCAGGGCAGCTTCGATGCGTATGCTTCCCTTTGGAAGTCTCGCACCGAGATGCTGGCCAAAGTGAGCCGCGTGGTAGCCAGCATGAGCGATGTGCGCGCCGCATTCGGCACCCGCGACCGGGCCACGATCAGCGATACGGCGGGTGAGCTCTGGGGCAGGATCTCGGATTCGGCGGGAATTTTCATCGTGACCGACCCGCCGGGCCGGGTGATTGCGTCGCTCGGCGGCACCGTGCCGGGCCTGGGCAAGGATCTCGACCTGGTCTCCGAAGCGGCCGTTCATTTCCCGCAGCAATCCTCCGGCTTCTTCCTGCAAGCAGGCGAGCTGTATCACATTTCGGTCACGCCGGTGTACGTACAGTCGACCGGCGGGCGCGATCTCCTGCTCAATGTGCTGGTAGCGGGGTTCCGGGTGGACGCGGTAGTCGCGCAGCAATTGAAAGCGGCCACCAACAGCGAGTTTTTGTTTCTGGCTCCGCCCGGTGTCATCGCATCGACTTTGAATCCCCGCGCCACGGCGGCCGTGGTTCAGGACCTGTCGAGGAAGAAGGCGCACGAAAAGGTGAGCGACGGGGTCGTGGAGTACGCCAGCTTCGATAATCCGCTGCTCGATGTCTCGGGCAAGCCGGTAGGCAGGCTGTGCATCCTGCGATCTTTCGAAGACGGAAGGCGACGCATTGCAAGCCTGTACACGAACATCGTTGTGCTGTGGCTGGTGGCCGTGGCTGTAGGGCTCGTGCTCACCTACCTGCTGGCGCGGCGGATCGTCGAGCCGGTAGAGCGTCTGGACCGCGCGGCGGCGGAGGTCGCGCGCCAGAATTACGCCATCGAGGTCGCGGTAGATAGCGAGGACGAGATGGGCCGCCTTGCGCGCACGTTCAACACCATGTGCGCGTCGATTCGCCAGGCGCGCGAAGAGCTGATCCGGCACGAGCGGATCTCGACCATCGGACGCCTGTCGGGCTCGATCGTGCACGATCTGCGCAATCCGCTGGCGGCGATCTACGGCGGTGCCGAGATGCTGGTGGACGTGGACCTGCCGCCGGCGCACGTCAAGCGGCTCGCGGGCAACATCTATCGCGCGTCGCGGCGCATTCAGGAGCTGCTGCAAGACCTGCTGAACGTATCGCGGGGAAAAAATGCGGCGCCTGAGATTTGCCGACTGCGCGAGGTCGCCGCTGCGGCATGCGAAGCGCTCGGGCCCGCCGCGGAGCAGCAGGGCGTCAGCATCGCGCTGGAGATTCGGCCGGAGATCGAGGTGCCGCTGGAGCGGAGCCGGATGGAGCGCGCTTTTTCCAACCTAATCGGCAACGCGCTGGAGGCCATGCCGAATGGCGGAGCGGTGCGGATCAGCGCGGAGGTGGAGAACGGCTCGGTGGTGGTTCACGTGGAAGACAACGGACCCGGGATTGCGCCGGAGATCCGGCCGCAGCTCTTCCAGCCGTTCGTGAGCGCAGGCAAGCGCAACGGCCTGGGACTGGGACTGGCGTTGTCGCGCCAGACGGTGCTCGACCACGGCGGCGACATGTGGGTGGAATCCGAGCGCGGGCACGGCGCGCGCTTCAGCATCCGGCTGCCGGGCGCGCACGTCGCGCAGGCCCAGGGCGTGCAGATCGCCTGAAGAGCAGTCACGCCCCGCGCCACGCTATGATGGGAGGAAATCCCTATGATCGAAGACAACCTCCCTGAGGGCCTTACTTTCGACGACGTACTTCTCGAGCCGGCTCGCAGCGAAGTGGTCCCCGCGGATACCGACACGCGGACCTGTTTGA
>DATJYW010000348.1:0-20222 GCA_035499435.1 Candidatus Acidiferrales bacterium
TGTTGGAGTGGTGCGTGCGCGTGCCGTATTCGAGCGGATCCTGAATGAACTGGAATGCGGGCAGGCCGACCCCGTCGAATGCCATATGGTCGGTGCTGCCGGTGTTGCGGATGGTCAGCGTGGTGACGCCCAGGTCTTTCAGGGGCGCTATCCAGGTTTCGAAGATCGGGCGCACCTGATCGTTGTCCTGCATGTAGATGCCGCGGACCTTGCCGCTGCCGTTGTCGATGTTGTAGTAGGCGGAGAGCCTGGCGTGCTCGGGTTTGGTCTTCATGTCGGCGGGGTCGGCGAAGTGCTCCTTGACGTAGGCTCGCGAGCCGAGCAGGCCCTGTTCTTCGGCGGTCCAGAGGCCGAGCCGGATGGTGCGCGGCATCTTGAGGTCGAGCGCCTTGAGGATGCGGATGGCCTCCAGCGCGACGGCCGAACCGGCACCGTTGTCGGTGGCGCCCGTACCGCCGGTCCAGGAATCGAAGTGGCCGCCGAGCATGACGAAACCGCCGTTGAGATCGGCACCCGGGATCTCGGCGGTGATGTTGAAGCTGTCGCCGGAGTCAGTGAATCGGGCGCCGAGATCGAATTCGAGCGTGACGGGGATGTTCTTGTCGAGCAGGCGGGCGATGCGGTTGTAGTGCTCGTTGGTGAGAACGACCGAAGGCGGCGGCAGGTCTTCGTCCTTGGTTGTAGCCGAGCCTGCGGCCTGGCCCATGATGGTACCGCCATCGGGGCCGTTGCCCGGCGTCAGCACCACAAGCGCGCCTTCCTCCCGCAGGAACTTGTTGAGCTGCGTGCGGAAGGCCATGGCGGCGCCGCGTCCGCCCGCGCCAGTTGGACCGCCGCGTCCGCCAGGACCGCCGGGCGCTGCTCCCCGTCCGGCGGCGCCGGGACGGAAGAACCCAAGTGGAAGCATGGCGGGATTGCCGCTGGAAGGATCGGGCGCAGTGGCGGCGGCGTCGAGCTCGGCGTCAGTGAGGCGGCGGGATAGCGGGTCTTCAGAGAGAGTGGACGGATGCATTGCGGCGGCGAGGACGATTTTGCCCATCAGCTTGCCTTTGAATTTTTCGAGATCATCCGGCCCGTTGATCACAGCCATCACGGCCTGGCCGGACACCGGGCCATTGGTGCCGGGCGACCAGGGCTGCGCGAATCCGATGATCGGCTGGAACTCGGGCTCCTTCATCATCGCGGAGAAGCGGGTGGCAACCCAGCCGCGGCCGAAGGGACCCCAGGTTTCGAGCTTGGCATTAGCGAGTCCCCAGTCTTTCATTTTCTTGACGGACCAGTCGGCGGCGTCGTGGATGTTGGGCGAACCGGTGAGGCGCGGGCCATAGACATCGGTGAGATAGAAGAGCGTGTCCATCACGCGGGAGTTCCCGCCGAAGGCCTCGGACTTGATGCGATGAAGCACGCCGAGGTCGACCTTCTCGTTGTCGGCAGCAAAGAGCCACAGGGAGAAAGAGACCAAACAGAGGATGCCAACCAGGCACTTGCGCATGTGGGCGAATGTATCACAGAGCGCGGGCGGTCGGACAGGCTGAAGCCTGTTCTACATTGCTACACTTGAGTTTCCCGCATGCCTGCCCCTCGTTGGCTGAAGCCGGCCATTTCTTTTCTGGCTGCCCTTACCTTGATGGCGCTGTTTTCCGGGGAAGTTGCCGATCCCGACACTTGGATCCATTTGGCCACCGGGCGATGGATGCTGGCGCACCACCAGCTTCCGATTCCCGATCCGTTCGCGTGGACCACGTACCTGGGCAAACCCGTCTACCCCGACGAGTACTTCACTCGCGATTACAACCTGAAGCATGAATGGCTGGGACAGGTCGTGTTCTATCTGATTTTCGCCGCGGGAGGCCCGGTGGGCATGGTGCTGTTCCGCGCCGCGTGCGTCACGCTGTTCTGCGCGATTACAGGATGGGTGGTGTACAAGCGGACTGCCGATTTCTATTCTGCGCTGCTGGCTGGACTTGGGGCTGCGACCCTGGCGCGCGGGATCGCCACGGACCGGCCGTACATCGTCACGTATCTGCTGCTCGCGGTAGTGCTGCTGATTTTGGAACGGCGCCGCCAGTTGTGGTTGCTGGTACCTTTGTTTGTCTTCTGGGCCAATTTTCACGGCGGATACTTCGCAGGTTGGGTCCTGCTCGGCGCATACTGCGGCGAGGCGCTGATCCAGCGATGGCGCGGGAGACCTCCGGCGGACGAGCGCGCCATCTGGGGGTGGAGTATCGCTGCGTTCTTCGCGGGCGGCGTCCTGAATCCCACCTTCTTTGGAATCCTGCCGGCGATGCTCGCCTACCGGCAGAGCTTCATGCAGAATTCGCTCCGCGAATGGCACGTCCCGGCGCTGAACCAGCTTTCCTGGTACGCGGCGCTGCTGGTCGGGTGTGTGATTGTGCTGATTTGGGCACGGCGGCGAGCGCGTCCCGTGGACTGGCTGATGTTCCTGGTGTTCGGCGGACTGTCGCTGATGGCCCAGCGGAACGTCGTCTTCATGGGGATGGTGGGGCCGGTGATTGTGTTCAGTTATCTCACATCGCTCAAGCTTCTGCTGAAGGCCATTGCGTACGCGTTCATTGCTTTGTGCTTCGTGGTTTGGTGCTGCGTCACGTTCAACTTTACCGACGCGTTTCAGCTTCGGGTGGCATCGTGGAAGTACCCGGATGGCGCGATTTCGTTCCTGAAGCAGCACAACGTGTCGGCGCCGATGTTCAATCTGTACGAGTGGGGCGGGTACCTCATGTGGGCGGCTTGGCCGCAGGAGAAGACCTTCGTCGACGGGCGGGCGCTCAACGAGAGTGTGTTTCGCGATTACTGGCGCGTGGCGCGGAATGCGCCGGATGCATTGCAGGTCCTCGACCAGTACGGCGTGCAGGTGCTGCTGCTGGAGGGATTTGAATACGGTACCGGCAGCGTCTATAAGGTGTCTGCAATGCTGGCCGACCCGTCGCAGACCAAATGGAAGCTGGTGTACCAGGACAAGACGGCAATGCTTTTCATGCGCGAGCCGCCGCCCGGGGTGCAGCCGCTCGATCCCGGCCAGGTGTTCGTCAGCCTGGAGGCGCAGTGCGCGGATCATCTGGAGCACGTCCCAGAATCGCCGCGCTGCGCGTTGGGGCTGGGCGGTGATCTCTATCCGCGGCTGCGGATGATGGATCGGTCGGCGTACTGGTTGCAGCGGTATCTCGCGCTGGCGAAGAATCCCGATCCCGGGGCCGAATCGCTGTTGCAGCAGATCCAGAGTGGGAGTGCTCATGCGCCAGCGACCAGGTAAGAAGGTACAGCCCCCTCCAATGCCAGCGGCCGCGTCGGCTCCAACCTGGGTACGGCCGGCATTGCTGTGCCTCACGGCGGTACTGCTGCTCACGTGGTTCACGGGGGAGATCGCGGACACCGACATCTGGCTGCACCTGATGACCGGGCGGCACACGCTGGAGCATCGCGCGCTCACCGTGCCGGATCCGTTCAGCTACACCAGCAGCATGATCAGCGCGGCATACCCCGACGAAGTCAAGACGCGGTACTTTAACCTCACTCACGAGTGGCTGGCGCAGATGGTGATGTATCTGATCCACGCGGCGAGCGGATTTCCCGGCCTGGTGCTGGTGAGGGCCGTGCTGCTGATTGTCTTTTGCGGCCTGGTGGGACTGATGGTTTGGTGGCGGACGGCGGGTTTCTACCGTAGCCTGGCCGCGGCGATCGCGGCAGGAGCGGTGGCGATCAACTTCCAGCAAAGCCGGCCGTTCCTGATTACGTTTCTCTTTCTTGCTGTAACGATGGCGGTGCTGGAGCGCCGGCGGTGGATGTGGGCCCTCCCTGCGGTGTTCCTACTGTGGGCTAATTGCCACGGTGGATATTTCATGGGCTGGGTCATGCTGGGGGCGTACTGCCTGGAAGCGCTGGTCCGGCGGCAAACCTGGACTGAGCAGCGGCAGCCCTGGCTTGTGGCGGCCGCGTGCTTCCTGGTCTCCGGCGTGAATCCGAACGGGTTCCGTGTGATCGAGATCATGCTGAAGTACCGTTCCAGCGGGATCCAATCGACCAACATCGAGTGGCAATATCCCGCATTCTGGGAGCCGAGCGGATACAGCTTCGTCCTGTTCGGGGCGTTGGTCATGCTGGCGATCTCATGGCGCAGGACGCGACCGGTGGATTGGATTCTGTACTTCGTGTTCGGCGCGGCATCGTTGCTGGCGGTGCGGAATACCATCCTGATGGGGTTGGTGGGAACGGTGCTGATGTTTGCGTACCTGCCGGTGTGGCGGCGCGCCCTCCCTGCCGTAGCGGAGATGGGCGCGATGGCGGCACTGGCGGTCGCGATCGGATTCGGACTGGTGGGAGGCCACGCGTTCCAGCTTCGCGCGGCGGAGTGGATGCTGCCTTCTGGCGCGGCTGATTTCCTGAAGGCACAGCGGGTTACCGGACGAATATTCAACACTTACGAGAATGGCGGATACTTGGTGTGGCGGCTATGGCCCATGCAGAAGGACTTCATCGACCCGCGCGGCCTTAGCGAACAGGCATACATCGACTATGGGCACATTCTGAATAACGATCCGACGCCGGGACAGAGCACACCGGAGATACTGCGGAAATACGGTATCGAGGTGCTCGTGATGGGTGGCTTCGACCGCTTTTCGGGGCACGTGTTCAACATCGCGGCGGCGCTGGCCGATCCCAGCCAGAAGGAATGGAAGCTGGTGCAGTTCGATGACAAGGGCGTGGTGTTCATGCGGGAGCCGCCGCCTGGGGCGCCGGTATTGAACAGCCTGGAGGCACTGCACAGCATCGAGATGCAGTGCCAGCAGCAGGTGGAACACGATCCGGAGCACACGGGCTGTCTGAACGGGGTGACAGCCCTGTACAACACGATCGGAGATCGAGGGCTGGCGAGCAGGTGGATGAGCTATTACGCGGGGCGGACCCGCTGACGTCTCATACCGACCGGATGGCTCCGCCGTCCACCGCCAGCGTGGCGCCCGTGATGTAGCTCGCCGCCGGACTCAGCAGGAAAGCAGCCGCCCGCGCGAACTCCTCCGGTTCGCCGTACCTGCCCATCGGGATCACAGCCATCGAATGCTTGCGCTGCTCCTCCAGGGCAATGCCGGCTCGTTTTGCAGTGGCCTCATCCAAGTATGCCAGTCGTTCGGTTGCAATTCGTCCGGGAATCAGTTGGTTCACCCTAATCTTTTTCGAAGCGAACTCGTCGGCGTAGGTCTTCACCAGCGCCGCAACCGCCGCCCGGACCACGTTGGACAATCCCAGGTTTGCAATGGGGTTCTTCACCGACGTTGAGGTCAGCATGAGGATGCTTCCGCCCCCGCGCGCTTCCAGGCTTGGCAGCGCGATACGAACCGTCCGCACCACGCTGAGTAGCAGCAGTTCGATCGCCGATTGCCAGGCCGCGTCGTCGAAGCCCGATGCCGGACCCGCCGGCGGACCGCCGGAATTGGTCACCAGCATATCGACGACGCCGAAGCGCTCGACCGTCGCCCGGTGCCACGCCTCGATCGTCTCCGGCTTGCTGACATCCGCAACCGCCGCCAGCGTGTTGCCGCCGATGCGCTCCGCCGCCGCGGAGATTGTCTCCTGCTTGCGCGCGGCGATCGATACGCTCGCGCCTTCTTCGGCCAGCACCTTCGCGATCGCAAACCCCAAGCCCTGGCTCGCCGCGGCGACCATGGCCACGCGGCCCTTTAATCCGAGATCCATCTAGATAGTGTAGTCGGCCTCAGAATTCGAGGTTGGCCCTCAGTTCGATGCGCCGCGCCGTCGTCGGGCCACTGGTCAGTTGTCCGAAGGCCGTGCTCTGAATGTTGAGCGGCGTGGTATTGGCGAAGCTGAACGTCGGGTGATTGAACAGGTTCAGAAACTCGCCCTGGAACAGGAGCCGGATCGATTCGCGAATAGGAATAGTCTTGTTCACCGAAAGATCCGCGTTGAACCAGTGCGGTCCGTAGATCATCGGCCGGTAGCCCCACGCACCCGCCGTCGTAATCGGTGTCATGTAATTTGTGTTCGCGGATCCATTGGGAGCCAGGAACTTGCCAGGGTCGAACACATAAACAAACGGATTGCCCGAGTGGTACACCCCCACGTTGCTCTGGAGCTGGCTGGCGGTGAAGCCGTTCTGGAAAACCAGACCGGCGTCGTTGGCATTCACCGTGTTGTACCCGCCGTTCATTTGTGCCAGCGTCCCGGTCTGGAACACCACGATGGTCCCCAGCGTCCATCCGCCTACTATATGGTCCACGACCTTGTTTTGGTTGAGGAACATCTTGCCCTTGCCGAACGGCAGATCGTACGTGCCGCTGGCGTGGATGATGTGGCGGACATCGAACGGGCTGGGCCCATAATTCATGCGGAAATTGCGGTCCGATAGGAACAGGCCAGCGACGAACCCGTTCTGGCTGGTCACGTTGCCCTGGTAGGCATTGGCCGGCCCCAGCAGTAGCGCATGGCTCAACGTGTAATTCACGTTGAACTGCATCCCATGAACCTGGCGCTGACGCAACTCGATCTGGAGCGAGTTGTAGTTCGAGTGCCCCATCGCATCCAGGTAGTTCAGCGAAAGGCCCGTGGTGTACGGATTGACCTCGAAGAAATTCGACGGGTAGTTGCCCGGAACATTGGTATTGCCGCCGAACGCACTGGCACACGGCGCGAACTTCTGGCTGCCAACCATGTTGCAGAAGTAGGTTTGATTGCGCGCGATGGTATTGGCCATCGCGCCCGCGGCGCCGGTCTGCAGGTTGGTGGTGAACGCTGTGTAGCCGCCGGATCCCGCGCCTGCAAACGCCGCCTGAAGGATCGGCAGAGCGTATTGTCCCGGCAATCCGTTGTTGGCCAGGGTGCTGCCCTTGCCGTTGGCCTGGTTGATGGCCAGGTTGGCCTGCGCGTGCTGGAACTCCGTCAAGAAGCCATTCTCATAGATATTGGGCTCGTTGATGTTGTAGCTCATCCACGAGTGCATGGCCATGTTGCCCACATACCGGACTTCCAGCACGGTGCCCTGCGCGACTTCCCGCTGAATGCCGAAATTGTACTGCTCCACGTACGGATACCGGATGTTGGGATTCATCGCCCAGAACGAGTTGCCCGGCCACAACTGCGCCGCAGGCACCGTCGACGACCACTGCGGCGGCGTCAGAGCGTAGGGCGGCAGGGGCTGGCCGAGCGTCAACGAACCCGGCTTGAATGTGCCCACCGCACCGCTGGTGTCCGCGGTCAGGCTGCCGAACTGGTAAAAGAACGCCCCCTGGTTAGAGGCGTACGCCCAGAAATTCTGTGCGCCTTCCAGGTAATTGCGCAGCGACCATCCGGCCTTGATCACCGTCTTGTCCCTGCCCAGAATCTTGCCCATGAGTCCTTCCGCGCGCGGGCTCCAGATGAGACCGGCGGCCGGTTGCGGATTTACCCACTGCGTCTTGTACACATGCACTTTCGCGGTGAAGGTCGGGTTCTGTACGCCGCCGAGATTCCCGGGCTGGAAGATCGCACCCACCGGCGTAGGCCCCCAGAAATCAGCCACAGACGCCGGGCTGCTATAGCCGCCGTTGATATCGTGATCGTCGCCGTAGATATCCCAGCGCAGCCCGTAGTTGAAGGTCAGGTTCGGCCTGATGCGCCAGCGGTCCTGCGCGAAGAAATGGGTGGCCGCAACCACTTCGTTCAGGTTGTACTGACCGTACGGCTTGTACTGCTTGGTCGCGGGATCGAGAGGCCGGCCCGTATTGATATTGACGCTCGAGATGCGGCCGGTGAGCGTTGCGTAAAGCGCCTCGGCATTCGCTTGGTTCACGGTGCTGGCGCCTCCCGACGTCGGCAGCGCTGCGAGAAAGGCGGGCACCAGGGGATCGTTTGCGGCCATGCCCAGGTTGATGTTCGGGAAGCCGCCGGGATTGTTCCAGTAGTGGTCCTGCTCGCGCCACCAGCCGCCACCGAAGGTGAACTGGTGACTGCCCTTCTGCCAGTTCACGGAATCCTCGAAGTTAAATAGGGGATAAAGCGAGGACACAGGCAAGCGCGGATACACACCGCCCGTTGGTCCCCCATAAAGCCCCTGGCCGTAAGCAAAGTTGATCTGCTGAATGCTGGTAAGGTCGATGCCCTTGTTTTCCGGGCTGAAATAGCTGTATTGATACGTGAAACCAGAATGAAACTGGTTGATGAGCGTCGGCTTCAACATCCAGTCGAAACCGAAGCCGGCGATTTTGTTGTTGCCGCCCGAAGACGTGTAGTCCACCGTGTCGATTCCGCCCGGCCACAACGGCGTGTAGTTGTGCTCGTTGTAGGTCTTCGTCTGCGAGTAGGAAGCATTGAAGCGCAGTTTCTCTGTGAGGTTATAGTCCACCCGCACGGTTGGATACCAGATGGTGGTTCGCTGCGGCACCAGCCAGCTCAACGTGGCCAGGTTGGGGTCCGAAGGGTTCTGCGTCAGGACTCCCTGGTTGACTACGCCATTGATCTCGGAAAACTGGCCGGCGATCGAGGGCAGCACGGTGCCCGGTCCGCCCGCGGCCTGTCCGATTTGAAGCACGTTCACCGTTTGCAGCGCGCCTCGTGTGTCGCGATAGCTGAAGAGCCCTTGCTGCGCCGCAGGGCTCAGGTAGGTGGCTGTGGCGGTCGTGCTGTTCGGCTGGATCGACTGCGCGTAGGTGCCGAAGAAGAATAGCTTATTCTTGATCGCCGGACCGCTCACCGCGCCGCCGAAATCGTTCAGCTTGAGCACCGTCCTCGGAATGCCGCGCGCGTTGCTCAACCACGAATTGGCGTTCAGAGATGTGTTGCGGAAGTCCTCGAACAGCCGTCCATGAAAGGCGTTCGACCCCCGGCGCGTCACGATGTTGATGCGCATCGCCGACGTGCCGGTACCCGCGAGATCGAGCTGCGCGCTCTGAATCGTCATCTCGGCCACCTGCTCGATGCGCGGCTGCACCACCACCGTACCGTATTGATAGCCGCCGGAACGGAAACGGTTGCTGATACCGGGAGTGCCGTCGAAGTCCGCGCTCACGATCGCGCCGCCGGGCAGGTTATTGAACGTGCCAACAGTGCTGTTGGCGCCGGTCGACGCCCAGCCCGGCACCAGAAAGGTCATGTTGTAAACGTTGCGCGTCTGCATCGGCAGGATCACCACCTGCTTGGTGTCGATCGTGCTCGCCAGCACGCTCGAACTCGTTTCGATCAGAGGTGTCTCAGTCGCATTGACCTGCACCGTTTCCGCCGCGGCCGCGACTCGGAGAGTTACTTTGACGTCCGTATTGCGTCCCGTCTGCACCTGAATGTTAGTGAACTCCTGGGTGGAGAACCCGCTCTGGGCGACCGCCAGCTTGTAAACACCAAACGGCAGGTTGGGGAAACTATACACGCCGGTGTCGAGCGTGGCCGCCTTGCGCACCACGTTCGTCGAAACGTCGGTTAATTCCAGGTTGGCGCCCGGCACCACTGCGCCCGACGGATCTACGACGCTGACCGTCAGCGATCCCGCGGTCCCGGTCTGACCCCAAGCAAGCACCGGCACAATGGCCAGAGCAGTGGCGATGACGAGAAAACGGCATTTCAGTAACATATGGAAACGCGACCCCCCAAGACAGATGATTCAGACCCGATCGGAAGTAGTGTAAGCGCTACCAGGAGAGCTGTCAAGCGTAAACGAGAGGTGTATTGAAAGGATCGCCTCCATCGCGGCATACGATGCGTGGAGGTTGCCGTCGTGCTTCCACGAATCCTCGCGCTCTTCGCTCTTTGCCTGCCCTGCTTCGGACAGGTGATCATCATCGACTGGCCACGCATGCCGAGGCCGATTCCGCTGCCGCACCCGATGCCTATCAGCGCCGATTGCCGCATTCGCAGTGTGAATGTGCATGCCGACGTCCAGGATCAGGCCGCGAAGGTGCGCGTGTCGCAGGTATTTCAGAATCCGTCCTCCATGCCGATGGAGGCGCAGGTGCTGTTTCCCTTGCCGGAAGGAGCCGCGGTAAGTGCTCTGACCCTCATGGCCGGCGGCAAGGAGATCACCGGCCGGCTAATGGCCAGAGATGAGGCCAGGCGCATCTATGAGGACATCGTGCGGCGCCGGCGCGACCCGGCCTTGCTCGAATACATGGGCCGCGACCTCTATCAGACCAGCGTGTTCCCGGTGCCACCGCACGGCGAAAGCTCGGTCGAGATCCGCTACTCGCAGCTTCTGAAAAAGGACAGCGGCCTGATCGACTTCCTGCTGCCTCTGGGCTCCGCCAAACACTCAGCCAAACCGGTGGAGGATTTCTCGGTGACCGTCAACATCGCCGGAGCCGCGCCGATTCGAACGGTCTACAGCCCCACTCACCAGATCGACATCGCGCGCCCGGACGGCACGCACGCCATCTGCAAACTGGACTTGCACAACATCGCCAGCCCGGACGACCTGCGTCTGCTGTATTCCACGGACGCCAGCCCGGTTGGCCTGAATGTGATCAGCTACAAGCCCGACACCAACGAGGACGGATATTTCCTCCTTCTCGCCACGCCGGATACTCGAGCCGAGCGGGCGGCCAAGCTCGCCAAGACCATGGTCTTCGTTTGCGACCGCTCCGGCAGCATGAGCGGGAAGAAGATCGATCAGGTGAAATCCGCCTTGCAGTTCATGCTGCGCCAGTTAGAGCCGGTGGACACGTTCAACATCATCGCTTACGATTCCGAGGTCGAGGCGTTTCGCCCCGAGCTACAGCGGGCCGATGCGGTTACCGTTCGCGACGCGGTGGCATGGGTAGAGGGGATCTCGGCAGGCGGCGGCACTAACATCGACGGAGCGCTGCGGACCGGCCTGCGGATGCTGACCGACACTACCCGCCCAAACTATCTGCTGTTCCTGACCGACGGCGAACCGACAGTCGGCGAGCGCAGCGAAGTGAAGATCGCGGTCAACGCGGCGCAGGAGAACAAGGTCCACGCGCGCATGTTCGTCTTCGGCGTCGGCTATGATGTGAACGGCCGCCTGTTGGACCGGCTCGCCCGTGAACTACGGGGGCAGACCGTCTATGTGCGGCCCAACGAGAACATCGAAGCACCAGTCTCGTCGTTGTACTCCAAGATCGGCTCGCCGATGATGACGGACGTTGCGGTCAACATCGATCTGGACGGCGGCACCACCTCACGGATCTACCCGCGCCAGATGCCCGACCTCTTCCGCGGTGATCAACTGGTGCTCGCCGGACGCTACCGCAAAGGCGGCTCGGCGCGCATCAGCCTGGCCGGTAGCGCTGGCGGGCGCAAGCAGGCGTTCACCTACCAGGCGAAGTTCGATGAATCGTCTGTGGGTGAGACGAACGCGTTTGTCTCCCGCCTCTGGGCGATCCGCCGCATTGGCGAGATCATCGACGAGCTTGATCTGCACGGCCGCAATCAGGAACTGATTGACGAGCTTGTCGCACTCTCGCAGAAGCACGGAATCCTGACGCCGTACACGTCATTTCTGGCCGACGACCGCGTGAATCTGACCGCGGTCCATGAGAACCGGATGTTCGCCGCGCAATCTGCCGCAGACCAGCTTGGCGTAGTCGGCGGCGCCTCGGGTTTCGGCCAGCGGGCGCTGAAGGCCCAGCTTCAGAACGCCAACAACACCCAGGTGAGCGGAGTGGCTACGGCCAACGTGCAACAGATCGGCGAGAAGGCGTTCTTCAAGAAAGATCGAGTCTGGCAGGATTCCACGGTGACTGCCGAGCAGGCGAGAAATGCCATTCGCATTGTGCAATTCAGCCGCGAGTACTTCGATCTGGCCGCATCGAATGGCGGGAAGATGGCGCAGTACATGGCATTCAGCGAGCCGGTGCTGGTGAATCTGGGAGGCTGGACGTACCAAATCGCGCCGGAGGCCGCCCAATAGAACGCACCGGTTTTTCTGACTCCTGACTTCTGAAGTCTGAATTCTACTCTTAGTCGATCGCCGGTCCAAAATACCCTTGCGCCAACGCCGGCTCGGCCTCGAGAGCCTTGGTCCAGCAGGATTTCGCCTCTTCGGCCTTGCCGCCGGCTTCCAAGATGCGGCCCAGGTTGAGGAGCGCCTCCGGCATCTCCGGCTGCTGCGCCAGCGCCTCGCGATAGAGACGCGCGGCCTTTTCCATCTGGCCCGACTTTTCGTACATCAGGCCGGTGTTGTACAAAACCTCGGGCGAGCGCTCTCCGAGATCGATCAGGCGCACGTGGAACTCGAGGGCCGTGTCGAAATCGTTGCCCTGAATCGCCAGAGCAGCCAGGCCGCGCAGGGCGTCCATGCTCTTCGGGTCGGCATCGAGCATCTTCTCGTACAGCCGCTCGGCATGGTCGCGTTCACCCAGACCGCTGTACGCCAGCGCGAGGTTGGCGTGCGCTTCCGGCCAGGCCGGGCGATATTTGAGACAACCTTCGAACGCTTCCGCCGCGCCGCGGAAGTCTTCTCGCAAGAGGCGCAGGTAGCCCATGCGGAACCGCGCTTCCTCTTCCTTGGGTGCGCGATCCAGCACCTGCTTGTAATACCGCTCGGCCTCTTCCAACTGGCCCGAGTGCTCCAGCAGGAGCGCGATGTTCCACAGCGGAGCCAGCGACTCAGGACCGGCTTTGATGGCCCGCTCGTAGGACGCGCGCGCCGTCCCCGGATCGCCGAGTTGCTCGCGGACGATGCCGAGGTTGGTGTGCGCCTCGCAAGAATTGGGACGCAACTTGATCGCTTCCTCGTACGCTTCGGCCGCCTGCTCCCACCGGCCCGACTTCTGGTGGGCGAGCGCCAGGTTGAACCAACCCTCGAAATGGCCGGGGACGGCGTTGACCAGCAGCGTGCAGAACTTCGCAGTCAGCGCGTGCTCGCCGGCGGCACAGGCCCAGGCCGCCAGGCCTTCCAGGGCGACAGTCGATTCGGGCCGTAGTTCCAGCAGGTGCTCGGAATATTCGCGCACCATGTCGAAGTCTTCCTTGCCCATGCCGATGAGCACGAGGTTTGCCAGCGATTCCTCGGAGTTCTCGTTCTTCTCGAGGATGCGCTGGTAAATTCGCGCCGCCTCGTCGGCATGCCCCAGCAACTGCAGAGATACCGCCTTGCCGAAGAGCGCGTCTTCGTGGCTCGGCGCCAGTTCCAGGCAGCGCTCGAAGCTGAACAAGGCGCTCTTGGGATCCTCCTGCCTGAGGTGGCACACGCCGAGCCCGAGGTGCGAGTCGACGTGGTTTGTCTCGAGCGTGCATGCCTTGTGGAAGGCTTGCGCGGCCTCCTCCCAGTTGCCGGCGCGTTCGAGGCACACTCCCAGGTTGAACCACCCGACCGCATACTGCGGCTTCACCTGCACCAGGATCCGGTAGCTCTTGGCGGCTTCCTCGAAGCTGCCGAGCTCGAACTGGATGTGCCCCATCGCGCGGTAGATTTCCGCCGAGCCTTCGTTGGCGGTGATGGCGCGCTGCAGGTTCTTGAGCGCTTCTTCGCGCTTGCCCGCCAGATGGAGCGTAACAGCCCGTGCAAGGTGACCCTGCGGTCCGGCGGCTTTGTCCGCGCCGTCGCCTTCCGGCGTACGCAGCATCTGAACTTTGGAGGGGGATCTCATAGCGGTGCTCATTTATCTATTACTCCTTGCCGGTGCTCTGCGAAGATACCTTTACCCAATACAGGCGCGCCCGGTCATCGGGCGTGCCGACGAAGCCGACCCCCCCGGAGGGGAGGCGGTCCTCGGTCCATGAATCGATGTTGTTGCCGTCCACCTGAACGGCGAAGTTGTCTCCCGAAACGCTGGTGTGAATGGTCAGCGCAGAGCGCTTCTTTCCTGGGATGAGCGTCGCCGATACGACTGGTTCCTGCGCGGTGCCGGAGATCACGGCCTGGCGGCTGAATTCGAGCTGATTGCCTTCCCGAAGCGTGATCGTGCAGTGGACATGGTTGTCCAGGTTCGTAGCGCGGACCACCCAATTGATCGTTTTGGCGTCAATCCGCCCCAGAAACTCGAGCTCGTAGTCGGTCAGGTCCAGGGTGGGCATGAAGAGCGCCATCGAGCCGGTGCGCACGCCGGCCACGTCCACCAGCCAGTCCTGGACACCGCCGACCCAATTGTCCCAGCCTCCCGCGAACTGTTCTTCGAAATGGACCTCGACTCGCGGCTTCTTCGGGACCGGTTTAAGCTCGGGCGCCTCGGGCAGGTTCGAGAGCGTAGGTACCGGCGCGGGTCCCGGCGCCGCGCCACCTGCGATGACGGCCTGGAAAGGCACCACCGGACAACCCTGCGGCTCTTGCGGAATGAACGGCGAAAACGCCACCTGCGGCGCCGAGACCACGCCATTGGGCATGACCGTGAGCCGCATCAGGTGGACTCCGTTACGGCGCGCAAATCCGGCGGCTTCGGTGCTTCTGGCTGCCAGATTCCACCTGGCACTCGGCGCCTTCCACCCCACGCCGGAAGAGCGTGACGATGGCAGTTCACCCGGCATGGCCGAGCCCATCACTGTGGGCAGCGCCCCGACCGGATGGAATTGGGCGCTCTGCGACGCTGCCGGAGCCCCCGGCAAACGCAGTGCAATAGCCGTGGTCGCGGGAGGCAGCAAACGGGACGCGGCGGAATAGTTCAGAACCTCGGGGACGATCGGCATGGCGGTCCTGGCCACCACCATCGCCGCGCGCACCTCGGGCGCCGACTGGAAACTGCGAACCTTGGCCGGGGGGACGGCAAAGTTCTTTCCGATCGATACACGAAGCGCGTTGCCCGCCGCCGCGATGGAACGAAGTCCCGGGTAGCGGACACCCTGGCGCAATCCTTCCGTGCCGGTCAACGGAGCGCGCCGCAGCGCTGCCGGTCCTTTTCCGGCGTGAACCCGGATGCCGGTCTGGCGCAGCAGCTTGAATTCCCGCGGCTGAGGACGAGCCGGCGCCCGATGATGCAGGCTGCATGGAGGAGCCTGTCCAATGCCGGTGGGGAGAGCCCATTTGCCGTCCGGCAATGCCGGCTGCGGATCGAGGTTTCGAATACGAATCTTGCTCGTATTTGGGCGGCGGATCAGCTTTTGTCCCGAATACCGCCGGATATGCGGCACCATGCACTCGTCGGCGTGCGCATCGATACGCGGCTGCGCCATGGCGGCGTAGTTCATGGCGCGGTTGAACGGCGTCGAATGAATTGACGTGCGTTGCGCCTCGTAGAACCCGCGAGGCGTGATCGCCGACTGGCACACCAGGCTGGAGAACGCGATCTGCTTCGGACTCTCCCGGCGGCGCATCAGGTTGGCGACCTTATTTACTTCCACCAGCCGGTCCATGCCGCGCCGCAGCCGGAACTGATTCCGGTGCTCCTTGGAGCAGAATTCCGGGTCCGCGCCTACCCGAAGTCTGCTTAGGGGCTTTCCGCAAAGCTGGCACGTCTTCACGCTCATTTTCGTGCCAATTATAGGGAAATGCCTGTTGATTTGCTAGCATAAATCGCGACAGTATAGGTCTATTAACAAAGGATATGAGAAAGGTATCTGCCTTATTATCAATCGATATACACACACTGCCGATATTCGATATTTATATTGGATAAACCGAAATAAGTGCTCAAAATTATGGAAAATTGAGTAAAATTACGATGAACCGGTTTGGGTACGGACCGGCGGAGGCATTTCGATGATTGAGTCGACGGCGCGTGCAGAACGATTTGATCTGCAGACTTCAAAATCACCCTCATACTTATGGGAAGTGCCGCAGAAGCCTGTGGCAGTGCGAATCCCCTTCAACCTGATGGATCGTCTCGAGCGGGAGGCGGTCGAGGCATTCCGGTCCCTGAGTTCTCGCGGGTCGGAAATCGGGGGATTGCTGGTAGGCGACGTAGCGGCAGGCAACCCCTTGGTGGTTTCCATCGCGGACTATGAACTGATTTCTTGCGACTATGCTCGCGGACCTCTCTACCGGCTTACGGAAGCGGATATGGAGCGGTTCCGGCGCGCGATGGACCAGCGTAAAGGCGGACCTGGACAGACCGTGGCCGGGTTCTTCCGCAGCCACACCCGCAAGGGAATCGCCCTGGATGCGGATGATCTCGCCTTCTATGAGGCGTGCTTCCGCGATCCGCATCATATTGCATTGCTCGTCAGGCCGTTCGCCACCAAGGCGAGCACCGCGGGCATTTTTATCTGGGAAGGCGGCAAGGTCCACGGCGACGCCAGCTACCTCGAATTTCCGTTCCGCTCTTCCGAGCTCGGCGGGCATGGCTCGGAAACCGCAGCGTCTGAGGGCAAGTCGCCGGCTCCGCAGGCGCCCCCTACCTCCGTACCACCGCCATCCAAGCCGACGGCGCGGGCGCAGATTGTGCCTATCGCTTCGCGGCGCGACATTGCGACCGCTCCCGAGCCGCCCCCGGTGATCGCGGCGCCGCCTCCGCCTCCGCCTCCTCCCATGGCGGCCGCGCCCGTAGCGCCTCCGGCCGCCCCAAAGCCCGAGGAAAAGCAGGCCCCGGCGGAGCAGAAGGGCAAAGCCGAGGAAAAGAGCAAGGTCGAAGACAAGGGCAAACTCGAAGACAAAGGTAAGTTCGACAAGCAGCCGGCAAAGAAAGATGCGGGCAGGCCTGCCGAGCCCGCCAAGGCCGCCGGTGCCGCCCCGGCGAAGCCGGCCACACCTCCCACGCCCGCCAAGGCTCCCGAAAAGATCACCGAAAAAACCGTCGGCAAGGCCGCGGATACCGCGCTTGAGCCCGAGACCGCGAAGAGCGGCAAAGGCATGAAGCTGGTGCTGGCCGCCGCGGCAACGATCGCACTGTTCGTGGCTCTCTTCGTGTATCCCGGTTTCCTGCGGCATAGCACTAAAACGCCGGCCAACAGCCAGGGCGACACCTCGCCGCTGCAACTGCGCGTGGAGCGCAGCAACGGCGAGCTACTCCTGACATGGAATCGGGACTCCGATGCTATTCGCAACGCCACCAAGGCGACTCTGCTGATTATGGATGGCGAGCAGCACGAGAACGTCGACATGGACCTCTCGCAGCTCCGCAACAACGGCAGCATCGTGTATTCCCCGTCGAGCTCCGATGTCAGCTTCAAGATGGAAGTGATTGGCCGAGACCAGTCGAAGACCACCAGCGAGCAGGTTCGCATCCTGCGCACGCGCCCATCGCCCCTCGATACCCAGCAGGCCGATGCCAAGCCCGCCGCGCCGGCCCCCGCGGCGCCGGCTACCAAGGCCCCGGTTGCCAACGACAAGCCCGCTGCTCCAGACCAGACGGCGGATCAGACCCCGGCGCCGGAGGCTCCCAAGCCGGTCACGCCGCGGCGCGAGTTCAACACAGCGTCGCTCGCCCAACGCATTCGTCCGGCACAACCCAACGATATTCCCGACGCTCCCACGGTGGGCGGCGCGGTTTCCGCGGCCCTGCCGGGCGTAAACCTGCCGGCTGCCGGTGCCGTTCCCAACGCTCCGGTTCCGCCCCCGTCCACCCGCCCGGCCGCACCCACGCCGGCCGCACCCGCGCCGTCCACTGCCGCTCCCCAGACGCAGGCTCCGACCATTGCCAATCTCTCCAAGCAGGGCGGACAGATCCAGCAGGCGGTGCTGATTTCCCGCAAAGAGCCCGAGTATCCCAAGATCGCCAAGCAGACCGGCGCGAAGGGCGTAGTGACGCTCAACGCCACGATCGGCAAGGACGGACACATCAAGGCCGTAAAGGTTGTTTCCGGACACCCGATGCTGCAGAATGCGGCCGTGGAAGCCGTCAAGCAGTGGATTTATAAGCCCACGCTGCTGAACGGGACCCCGGTTGAGACCGAAACCCAGATCATGTTGAATTTTGTCGGCGAGCGGTAGAACCTCTCCGGCGCCAATTTCCAGTCTCTCTCCTCAGGGCGCACTCGACCGCCGCTGGGCCGGCTTGGAGCCTGTCCGGCGGCGGTCAAAAATGGGCTTGACGTACGAAATGCTTCGTAGTAGTCTCTTCGTAGATGAGCAAGCCGCAGGACCTGCCGCGACCTACCGATGCCGAGCTGGACATTCTGGCCGTCTTGTGGAGCCGGGGCTCCAGTACTGTCCGCGAGGTTCACGAAGCGCTACAGACGCGCAAGCCGGCCCAGTACACGACCATTCTCAAGCTGCTCCAGATCATGGCCGAGAAGGGCCTGGTCCGCCGCGATGAAACGCAGCGCGCGCACGTCTACCAGGCCAGCCGGCCGCGCGAGTGGACGCAGCGGCAGCTTGCAGGCGATCTTCTTCAGCGCGCATTCGGCGGGTCTGCACGCGCGTTCGTACTGGGAGCGCTGGCCGCAAAAAGGGCGACGAAAGAAGAGCTTGCCGAGCTGCGCCGTCTGCTCGATGAATACGAGGAGGGCAAATGAGTCTCGTAGTATCGAATGCGCTCGCATGGGCGCTGGTACATTTCCTATGGGAAGGCGCGGCTCTCGCGTTCTTCCTCCTCTTCTTCACCCGCGCTTCGGCGCGTGTGCGGTATTGCGCCGCATGCGCGGCGCTGTTCGCCATGCCACTCGCCTTCGCGGTGACCTTCCTGCGCCTGTGGCAGCCTCCCGTCGCCTCGGCCGCGCACCGCCTCGTTCCGCAGCTTACGGCCGTCCCGGGTCTTGGCGCCGCGACGAACGATTGGGCCTCGCCGGCCGGTCCGCTGTGGTCGTGGCTGGTCCCGCTCTGGATCACCGGCGTCATGGTTTTCTACATGCGAAGCTTCGGCGGCTGGTGCGCCGCCCGCCGCCTCCGCGTGCGTGGTGTTGCAATGCCCGCAGCCGCATGGCAGGAACGCCTTCGCGGCCTGCACGCGCAAATCGGCGTGAGACGCCCGGTGAGCATTCTCGAGTCCTGCCTCGCCGAGGTGCCGGTCGTCATCGGCTATCTCCGTCCGGTCATCCTTCTTCCCGCCGGGCTGGCCACGGGCTTGACCACAGACCAGGTCGAGGCGCTGCTGATCCACGAGCTGGCCCACATTCGCCGCCACGACTACCTGGTCAACCTGCTCCAAACCGCCGTCGAAGGCCTGCTTTTTTACCACCCCGCCGTGTGGTGGGTGAGTCACGTCATCCGCACGGAGCGTGAGCACTGCTGCGACGACGCGGTCGTGGCTCTGCGCGGCGATGCCCGCAGATACGCCGCCGCCCTGACCATTCTCGAAGCCATGCGCGCGCCTCAAGCCGTACTCGCCGCGACGGGCGGCAGCCTGGTGCATCGCGTACGCCGCCTTCTGCGCCAGCCGGAAGGCCCGCAGACATCTCTGGTACCAGCGGTTTGCGCAGCGATCCTACTGCTGGGGGCGATGAGCTTCCTTCCGGCATGGCAGCAGCAGGCCCCCCCCGAACCTGCCCTTAAGGAAGGATCCGCCGAGGCTCGTGGACCGTACCAGAAGTGGCTTACCGAAGACGTGGCCTACATCATCACCAGCGAGGAGCGCTCCGGGTTCAAACGTCTCCAGACCGATGCCGAGCGCGAGCGGTTCATCGAACAGTTCTGGCTCCGCCGCGACCCGACGCCCGGCACGCCGGAGAACGAGTTCAAAGAAGAGCACTACCGCCGGATCGCGTACGCCAACGACCGGTTCTCGGATCCCGACCTGGCCGGCTGGAAGACCGACCGCGGCCGGGTCTACATCGTCTATGGCCCGCCTGACGAGAAGGAGAGCCATCCCGCCGTGAATCCGCCCAACGAGCAGTGGCTCTACCACCACATCGAGGGCGTCGGTGAAAATGTGGTGGTCGAGTTTGTCGATGAGGGCGGCCACATGCGGATGACTTCCGACCCGCATGGCGCCCCGCCGAAGAGGTGATGATCAGGCGTGTTGTAGCGCTAGAATGGGTGCGATGCCACGCGCACTCCTGATTCTTTTTACAGCCGCCCTTTCTGCCTCAGCCCAGGTCAAAATCACCCCCGGCGATGGCAAAGTCTCGATTCAAATCGCCGGCAAGCCGTTTAGCGATTTCTACATCTCGGGCAGAGCTTTCGATGCCGAGGTCACCAAACCTTATCTTTGGCCTCTACGGGCTCCCAGCGGCACGTATATCACCCGCGCCTGGCCGATGCAGGACGTTCCCGAAGAGGCCGGCGAAAAGAAGCCGACGCGCAACGGACCACCTGCCATGGACCACCAGCACCAGCGGGGCCTCTGGTTCGCCCACGACAACGTCAACAAGCTCGATTTCTGGAACAACGAGTGGTCCTACGTCACCGACCTGCATCGCAAAAATCTCGGCCGCATCAGCCTGAAGAGTCTGGGCGAGGTGAAGAGCGGCAAAGACAAGGGCTCCATTGCCGCCACGTTCGAATGGGGCGACATCGAGCG
>DATJYW010000349.1:0-2629 GCA_035499435.1 Candidatus Acidiferrales bacterium
TATCGACGACCCTCTCGCCGCCGGCATCGCCCGCTGGCAGGAGGCCATCGATGCCGGGGCAGATAACTTTTCGGCGCATTACGAGCTGGCCACGCTCGCCGAGCAGCGCGACGAGCTGGACCTCGCCGCCACCCACTACGAGCGTGCCTGGCGGATCCGGCCCGCCAGCCGCACGGTTCTGGTCGACTTGGGGCGGGTCTGGAAAGCCGCTGGGCGCCTCGACGACGCCAATGCGGCCCTGCTGGCCGCCTCGGGCGGCGGCGAACCCCGCGCCGCGGAACAAGCCCGCGAGCTGCTGCCCGCGCACTACCCTTACGTCGACGAATTCCTCCGGGCGCTTGCTTTCGATCCCGCCAACCATGAGCTCCGCCGCGAGTTGGCTTACCTCTTCCTGCGCCTGGGACGCGAACGCGAAGCCGAGGCCCAGTTCCAGGTTCTCGTTCAGAACGCCCCCGACGATCTGCTCTCCGCCACCCAGCTCGGCTTCCTGCTCTATGCGCACGGAGAACACCTCGCCGCGCAGGCGCTGTTCGACCGGGTGCTGGCTGGCAAGGATGACGAATTAGCCAACCGCGTGCGCGCCGTGCTGCACATGCCGCAGGTGCTCAAGACGCGTGCTCCCGCCGACGTGCCGCCGACCTCGCTCGACGCCAAAGTCATGGCCGAACGGTCCATCAAGGCGGGCTACATGAAGGACGCACTGAAGTATCTCGAAGCCGCCCACGAGTCCGACCCGGGCGATTTCGACGTCATGCTCAAGCTCGCCTGGACCAACAACATCCTGCACCGCGACCTGGCGGCGCTGCGCTGGTTCGACCTCGCGCGCCGGTCGCCCGATCCCACCGTGGCCAAGGAGGCGGAGACAGGCTATCGCAACCTCCGGCCGTTGGGCCAGACGTTCCGCATCTCGGCCTGGTTCTTCCCCGTCTATTCGACGCGCTGGCATGACGCGTTCGGCTATGGGCAGGTGAAGGTCGACCTGAACACCGGCACGTGGATCCGTCCTTATGTCTCGATCCGGCTGGTGGGCGATTCGCGGCTGACGAACCTGTCCGAGAGCAGCATCATCGCCGCGGTGGGCGTGGCCACGGAGCCGCGCCACGGAGCCAATGCCTGGTTCGAAGCCGGCTCGGCCCTGGACTATCACACCGGCCACATCACGCCCGATTATCGCGGCGGGGTACACGTCGGCCGCGGGCTGCGCTACGTCAAAACCGAGCTGGACGCGCTCTATCTGAGCCGCTACGATCACGATCTTCTGCTCTATTCGCAGTCGCGGCTCGGGTTCAACAAGCTGTATTGGAACGTGAACCTCACGCTCGATACCAAACGCCAGGATTGGGCCAACTTCGTGGAAACCGGGCCGGGCGTGCGGCTGCCGCTGCGCGAATCCATGTACGTCACGTTCAACGCGCTGCGCGGCCGATACCTGATCGACAACCCCGCCCGCCGCGCCACCTACGACGATGTGCGCGCTGGACTGTGGTACTCGTTTACGCATTAACGAAGTACCATGGAACATGCGTGTTCCGATCCTGCTGCTTTCGACGGCTCTCACTCTTTCCGCCGCGGACGACGTCCTGACGCGCGTGGCCGCGCACGCTGACCGTTTCGGCGCCGTCTCCCGCCAGATCTGGGAGACACCCGAGCTGGGATTTCATGAGAACCGAAGCTCGGTCCTGCTCCAGCAGGAGCTGAAGGCCAACGGATTTACGGTTAAGGCCGACCTGGCAGGCATGCCGACGGCGTTCACGGCCGAGTGGGGCAGAGGCGGCCCGGTCATCGGCATCATGGGCGAGTTTGACGCCCTGCCGGGGCTGTCGCAGAAAGATGCTCCGACGCTCTCGCCCGTCGTGGACGGAGCCCCCGGCCACGGCTGCGGACACAATCTGCTGGGCAGTGCTTCGGCACTGGCCGTGGTGGCGATCAAAGAGGAAATGCAGGCTCGCGGCCTCAAGGGCACCATCCGCTACTACGGCACCCCGGCCGAAGAGGGCGGCGGCGGCAAGATCTACATGATCCATGCCGGACTGATGAAGGACGTGGACGCCATGCTCGCCTGGCACCCCGCCGACAGCAACCGCGTCAACCTCGGCTCGAGCCTTGCGAACAACGGCGGGCTGTTCCGGTTTTACGGCGTGGCGTCGCACGCGGCCGCGGCGCCCGAGCGCGGGCGCTCGGCTCTGGATGGCGTGATGATCATGCTCAATGCCGTCGAAATGCTGCGCGAGCACGTGCCGTCGCAGACCCGGATTCACTACATCATCACCAATGGCGGCAGCGCGCCCAACATCGTGCCGGCGTTCGCCGAAGTTTCGCTGGTGGCACGCCACCCCGACGCCAACGTGCTCGACGGCATCTGGCAGCGCATCATGAAGTGCGCCCAGGCCGGCGCCCTGGCTTCTGAAACGCGCATGGAGTTCGAGCAGGGAACCAACTACGCCAACACGCTGCCCAACGACGTGCTGGCCGACGTCCTGTCGCGCGCCATGCGCAAGGCCGGCGGCTACCGCTTTACGCCCGAAGAGCAGAAGTTCGCCGGCGAGATGCAGAAGTCGCTGGGGGATCTGGGCGAGCGGGTTCAGCCCGACACCGTGACCACCGACAAATCCACGCCCTCGGGAGTGGC
>DATJYW010000350.1:0-3434 GCA_035499435.1 Candidatus Acidiferrales bacterium
CGGTGTTTCCGCTGCTCGCCAACGGCGGCAGCCTGACTAACTCGACTTACCTGACTTACATCACCCAGGGACAGATCGGCGAGCTGGCCAACCAGTACATGACCACCAAGACCAATGGCTCGGTCAATTTCTATCCCAACCAGAACATCCAGAGCGCCTACAACCTGGTCAACGGCGGTTATTCCTCCTACCACGCTCTACAGGCCGAGGTTACCAGGCGCACGCGCAGCGGCCTGCAGGCGCAATTCAGCTACACGTTCGGCAAAGCCCTGTCCAACACCGCTGGCGATTCGCAGACCGGCGCCGAGCCGCTGCTCGACAACAACAACCCGGGGCTGGAGAAGTCGCGCTCGCCCTACGATCTGACCCACACTTTCAAGGCCAATTACTACTACGAGCTGCCTTACGGCAAGGGCAAGCGGTGGAGCGGTAATCCCGTCATGAACACGGTGCTCGGCGGATGGGCGCTGGCCGGCATCTGGTCGTATCAATCCGGCTCGCCGTATTCCATCCTCTCCGGATATGGCACGTTGAATCGCGCCGCGCGGTCCACGGCAACCAACACCGCTTCGGTGAACGGCACCACGCTTTCGCAGCTCGAGTCGCTCACCAGCGGAGTGTACATGACCGGCAATGGTCCGTATTTCCTCTCGCCCACTCTGATCGGCGCCGACGGACGCGGTGCCGCCGCGCCGGGCACCGCTCCCTTCGCCGGGCAGGTTTTCTTCAACCCCACGGCGGGCACGGTCGGCAACCTGCAGCGCCGCGCCTTCAGCGGCCCCTGGCAGTGGTCTTACGACGCTTCGGTGGTGAAGCAGTTCCGGTTCAAGGAGCGGCACAGCCTGGAGATGCACTTCGATCTCTTCAACTTCATGAACCACCCGACGTTCTACATCCCGCCGTCCACCGGCGGCGACTACGGCTCGGTCACCAACGACACCGTCAACAGCACCAATTTCGGGAAGATCACGTCGATGAACTACAACCCGCGCGTGATCCAGATTGGCGCCTACTATCGCTTCTGAGTTGGTGGGGCAGGTTCCCGGCCTGCTTACTGCTTCTTGACCAGCTTGATCTCGAACAGTTTCGGCCACTTCTTGCCGGTCACGAACAGCCGGTCGCCCTTGGCGTCGTAGGCGATCCCGTTGAGCACATCGGTCTGCTCGGTCCGGTCCGCGGGCGTCAGCAGGCCGTGGCAGTCGATCCATCCCACCACATGACCGGTGTTGGGATCGATGCGCGCGATCCGCTCGGTCTGCCAGACGTTCGCATAGATCTCGCCCTTGACCCACTCGAGCTCGTTCAGGTCGTTGACCGGCTGCGCGTCTGCCGTTACCGAAATCCGGCCGATCTCCTTCAGCGTCTCCGGATCCCAGAAGCGCAATTGCGAGGTGCCGTCGCTCATGATGATGCGCTTGCCGTCGGTGGTGAGGCCCCAGCCTTCGCCCGGATACTGGAACTCGCCCTTGGGCTCAAACGCGGCAAGATTGTAGACGAAGCCTTTCTCGGCTTTCCAGGTCAACTCCAGCAGCCGGTCTTTCCAGACGACGATGCCTTCGCCGAAGTACTGGCCCGGCAGGTCGCGCTTCTGGAGCACCTCGCCGGTTTCGAGCTTCACCTTGCGGATCGAAGACTCCTCGTAAAGGCCGGTCCCCTCGTAGAGTACGCCGTCGAGGTACAGCAGCCCCTGTGTGAACGCCATGGGATCGTGGCGGTAGGTGTGCACGATCTGGTAGCTGTATTCCTGAATTCCGCCGGCCTCGGAAGCCGGCCCGCACGCGCACACCGCCAGCGCCGCGCAAACGAGAAAAAGCCGCCTGGTCACTTCCACAGGGTACCGAAAATCCGCGCGGCTGAGCTGAAGCCTGATGGCCCACCCCGGAAGCCTGCTGGCGGTGTAACCCGATTTACAGGTGCAAAAACCCTGGACGCATAGCCCAAAAGGGCTATTCGCGGAGCCGCACGTCTCAAAATACACTAAAACCAAACGCAGTCCTTCGGGACTGGCTTCAGGACAGAATGTGTGTGCAGTGTTTCGGGAATGATCGGGCTCGCTTTGGCGGCACCATGGATCGGGTGAGTTCAGTGCGCTCGGAGAGCGCAGTAATCGTTTACTTGCCATCGTTATTATTGCCGTCACTCGGGTCAGCGTGTACACTCAACGAGACTTACTCCCCGGCGTCCGCCGGGAAGCCAGAGAGGTTAATACCATGTCGTGTTCGACGATTCTTGCCTGCTTGAGGCGCAAGCCGGCACTCCTGTTGTTGGCATTGGCCGCGATCTTGTTTATCTCGCCGGCCGTAAAGGCGCAGCAGGTGGCTGTCGCCCAGCTCGACGGTTATGTCACTGACCCGAGCGGTCAGGCCATCGTCGGCGCCCAGGTGCGGGCGACCGAGCTGAGCCGCAGCCAGGTGCGTGAGGGCAACACAGACAGCCTGGGCCATTACCAGTTTCCCGGCTTGCCTGCGGGCGAATATCAGCTCGAGATTCGATCTTCCGGTTTCAAGACCTACGTGCAGAAAGGCATCATATTGGACGCCGGCAATAACCGCACCCAATCCGTTACCCTCGAGGTCGGCGCCGTGACCGAAAGCGTTCAGGTCACCGCCAACGCCGCCCAGGTGGAAACCAAGGAAAACTCCATCGCGAACTTGGTGGATGCGCAGCGCATCGTCGACCTGCCGCTCAATGGCCGCAATCCGGCCGATCTGTTGCGGCTCTCCGGCTTTGCCACGTCCACCATGACCCTAAACGGCGGCGACCTGACCGGCAGTAAGAATATGGGCGGGTCCAACGGTTCGGGCCAGTATTCGGTTGCCGGCAGCTCCGCCAACGGCGTCAACTTCCTGCTGGATGGCGGCGACAACAACGACGCCTTCAGCAACGTGAACATGCCCATTCCTTTCCCGGATGCGGTTCAGGAATTCAACGTCCAAACCAACAGCCTCCCGGCCCAATATGGCCTGCACCCGGGCGGCGTGGTCAACATCGTGACCAAGTCGGGGGGCAATTCGTTCCATGGCAGCGCCTTCGACTTCCTGCGCAATGGCGACCTGAACGGGCGTCCCAAAGGCGTAGGCTGTCCCACCTGCTCCATCAATTCCCAGCCGGTGCGCGACTCACTGAAGCGCAACCAGTTCGGCGGCACCGGAGGCGGACGGATCATCAAAGACAAACTGTTCTTCTTCGGCGGATACCAGGGCACGCGGCAGCGCAGTACCCCTCCGCAGGTCACCAGCTACATTCCGACCACGGCCTCTCTCAACGGCGACTTCAGCGCGCTGGCGGGCGCGGGATGCCAGACCAGCGGCAAAGCTTTGACTCTGGTGGATCCGAGCAACGGCAATGCCCCCTTCCCCGGCAACCAGATTCCGGTGGCGCGGCTCAATCCGGTGGCGGTGAAGATCGCGTCGACCTATCTGCCGCTCTCGAGC
>DATJYW010000351.1:0-2969 GCA_035499435.1 Candidatus Acidiferrales bacterium
TCGGGAGTGGTGCGCGGCTATAATGCCCGCTCCGGCGCCCTCATATGGTCGTGGGACCCGGTGCCTCGTGATCCAGCCGATCCCGCGCGCGCGTCCTGGCAGAACGGCGCCGACCGCACCGGCGCGGCCAACGTCTGGGGCTCGATTTCCGCCAATCCGGACCACGATCTGGTATTCCTCCCAACTACCAGTCCGAGTCCCGATTACTACGGCGGCGAGCGGAAGGGTCCCGACCTCTACGCCAATTCCGTCGTTGCCCTCCGCGCTTCCACGGGCAAAGTACTCTGGGCCTTTCAGGCGGTGCATCACGACCTCTGGGACTACGACCTGCCCTCGGCCCCTTCACTGATCGATTTTCCGCGCGACGGACAACGCGTCGCCGCTCTCGCGCAGCCCACCAAGATGGGGCATCTTTTCATCCTCCACCGCGACACCGGTCAGCCTCTTCTGCCCGTGGAGGAACGGCCCGTGCCGCAGGACGGCGCTCCCGGCGAATGGCTTTCGCCCACCCAGCCGTTCCCCGTCGCCACGCCATCGCTCGTGCCCAACCATATGGAACCCTCCGATGCCTGGGGCCTTACTCCCTGGGATCGCGGCCAGTGCCGCAATATCATCGCGGGTCTGCGGCGTGAGGGCATCTTCACCCCTCCGGGCCTGACACCTTCCTTGCAGTATCCCGGCAATGCCGGTGGCACGAATTGGGGCGGCGCGTCTTTCGACCGCTCCCACGGCCTCATCGTGCTCAACCAATCGAACCTCGCCTTTGTCGTGCAACTCATTCCGCGCGAGCAGGTGAATGGACCGAGAAGCCGGTCGGGAGGCCAGGAGGGCGGATGGGAGTATGCGCCCATGAAGGGCACGCCGTACGTGATGCGGCGTAAGCCGCTGCTATCCCCGTGGGGACTGCCGTGCGTTCCTCCTCCATGGGGCACGCTGGCCGCCGTGGACGCCGCCACCGGTAAGGTCCGCTGGCAAGTGCCGCTGGGCACCGTGCGCGAGCTGGCTCCCGTTCCTTTGCCCATCGCCTGGGGTACGCCGACGCTCGGCGGACCGTTGACCACAGCCGGCGGCCTCACGTTCATCGGAGCCACCATGGACAGCACGTTCCGCGCTTTCGACACGGAAACCGGGCGCGAGCTTTGGCACGCCCGGGTTCCGGCGTCAGCAGCAGCCACGCCGATGACGTATCGGGCGCGGCTTGGGGGTCGGCAGTATGTGGTGGTAGCCGCCGGCGGGCACGGCAAGATCGAAGGCATCAAGCTGTCCGACTACGTGGTAGCGTTCGCGTTGCCGTAGTACGGGACTCCGCTGTTCCAGCCAGAACAAGAAGGCGCGGCTATGATGTACCCGAAGACGCATAGCTCTTCGGCTCAAAGATGACCTGAACTTTGTTTAACCAAAAGCCGGCGCGCACCTGCCCTGCAGGGCTTCAATTCGGCGCCACCGGGCAGGACGGGCTGAACGCCCACGACGAATCTTCCTTTAGGGTGATTTGCGAGCTCTCCTGTTTCCAGGGCCGGCTTCCGTCTCGCGGTCCGTACAGCTTTCCATCCGGTCGGAACGCGCGCGCCAGGCTGCCCTGGTCGTCCATTACCAGTTCCGAGTTTCCGAATGTCCCGTACAAATCGAAACTGGGACGGCGGTCGCCCACGAAGTTGGCCATCAATGGCCAGTTGTACAGGTACAGATGGATGGGAACGCCGCGGAGATCCGTGCCGTGATTGCGCGGCATGCTCCCGCCGAAGTGGAGACGAAACCTTTCTCCTCGTGGGCTGCAGAGATACGCGGTCCCCTGGAGCGGAGACTTGCGATAACCGGGTGTCGTAGGCGTGAAGCGCAGCCATAGGTAGTAGTCGCCACCCGCCGTTCTGGCGTGCATCCAGCCTCGCCCCGCCCAACCCGGCACAACATGAAAGTGCCCGCCGAAATAGAAGTTCCACGGCGCGAGCAGGGCAAATATTACGTACGTCAGCACACAGCCGAACAAGAGTGCCAGTGCTGACTGTGTCAGGCAGCCGGCACATCCTTTGCGGCGGGGCTGCCCCGGGTTCTCCAAAGGCCTCACAGTGGAATCAGCTTACCATCGGCCGCCACCAGCCTCGCCGCATCACACGCTCTTGCCGCCGTTGTCAGCCGGAGAGCGGCTGCGGGTCGCTGATTGGCGCTTCATCTGCCGAACGGCAGGCCCATGCCCCGCATGATCTCCCGGAACTGCCCGTCTGCAAATACACCGACGCGATAATGGTATCCGCCGGTGTAATGAAGCTCCCACTGGCTTTCTCTTTGGTCTTCAACCTCCGCCTGGGCGTACTGGCGGTCCAGATTCAGTTTCCAAACCACGTTGATACCGTACGTTCCCGAAAGCGGCTCGCCCTCGCGGGCACGCATCGCCTCACGCACTGCCTCCCGTGTGCGGCCTGCCTCGGCCAGATTCGTCGCGTATCCGGCATGAGCCTCCCCCTGGTTGGGAGTCAATTCGATCGCCCGAAGTACTCCCGGGCCTTGCCCAGATTCCTCTCGCCGCTGACGTCCCACAAATAACGACCCCTCAGATAGGCTTCGTAGGATCTCGGCGGATACCGTGCCGGTGCGCTGATCGACCGGGCGAAGATGTCGGAATTGTCCGACCGTCTGGCCGAATAGAATACCCTGGCCAGCCCCCCGCCATCGACCGTGACCGTCGGTCCCCTGACTACAGGAGTACGCGCAAATTTGAATCAGTATACATCCGGCGCCGCTCATTGGCTGACTAAAGAAAGCCCTTGCATGGATGTGATACCGTGTCTAACCATGCCGCACTTACGCGGGCTGCTCTGCGCCCTGCTGTTCTCCGCCATAACATCCGTTCTTTCCGCCGCACCCGGCGGTCGCATCGATGGCGTGGTGCGCGATCCCAGCGGCGCGGCGGTTTCTGGAGCCCAGGTCACCATCACCGCGCTCGATCGCGGCGAACGGCGCTCCGCCCGGTC
>DATJYW010000352.1:0-11798 GCA_035499435.1 Candidatus Acidiferrales bacterium
GACGGGACATCGTTTCTCGGCAGAGCCTGCGGGGTCGATACACAAGCTGTATTTGCGCGCCGGATACGGCGACATCCTGCTGATGAAAGTGCCGAAAGGGCTGGGGCCGGGCCTGGAAAGACAGGCCGAGGAACGACACTAAAGACATAGGGCGGGGTTGCGGCTGCTGCTGCCGGGGTCGGGGGTCAGGGGTCGGGGGTCGAGGAGACGCTAGAGGCATAGTGCCGGGTCGTGCCGGTCGACGCGGGGGGCGTGAACGGGATCTGGAGGAAGCGTATCTGCAAGGTTCGGCAGGCAGTAAGGGTCAAATCCGGTTCGTTTTTGCAGGAGCGTGTTGCGGGCGGGGGCGGGCTTCGCGTGGCGTGAGGCGGCGGCGAGCTGGAGCTCGCGGCGAAGGGCGATGGCTTTGCGAAGGTCGGCGACGGAGCGGCGGAAGAGGCGGTCGGCGAACTGCTGGCGGCGGAAAATCTTGTCGAGAATCTTGGGGCCTTCACAGTCCTGAATGAAGACGGTGGTGAGGGCGGTGTCGGCGCCGGAGCCTTCGGGAAGGGCGGCGACACTGGCGTTGACGACTTCGTGCTCGAGGCGAAGGTAGCGGCGCTTGAGCCACTGGGCCAGGACGACGTCGTCGAGGAGGGCCTGCTCGGTGGGGGTTTGGGGGTGATACTCGTCGGTGAAGGCGCGCGAGATGGCCTGGAGCTCCTCGGGGTCTTCGCCGGGGAGGATGAGGGTTTGGGAGTAGAGCCCGAGCTTGGTGGCGTTTTTGCTGGAGACGGCCTTGCCCTCGGGGGTGCGGGGGCCTGTGGAGTGCTGCGCGTTGGCAACGGCGGCGGTGATTTGAGCCATGGTGGCCATAAAGAAGTACCTCGTAAATGAAGATGGGGCAGGCCGGGAGGACTGCCCTCTGGGGTCAAGGTAGCGCGAGGGGAGGCTGGGGTCTGAAATTAGAATTTGTAAGTGATTGAGGGGGCGGGAAATATAGTGACGGGTCCCCGGTGAATGAAAAAGTTTCTTAGAGAGATGATATTCTCAACCCATGGTCCGACTCAGCGTCATGTATCCAGCGGCACCGGGTTCCCGCTTCGACTGGGACTATTATCTCGGCCCGCACCTGGAGCTGGCGCGCAATCTGCTTGGTTCGAGAGGCCTGATCCGAACGGAGATCGACCGCGGCGTCGGGGGCCTTCCGCCCGGGACGCCGCCGCCTTATCACGCGGTGGGCCACCTGTTCTTCGATACGATGGGCGAACTGGAGAGTGCCCTGGCGGCAACGGCGGCCGAGTTCATCGCGGACGAGCGTAAGTACACCGACGTTCCCAGCGTGGTGCAGATCAGCGAAGTAGTCGGGTGAGGGCCGGAGCTTGGGAGACGTCAGAGGCGGACGAGCTTCAGACCGGCGATGAGCTGAAAGTGACGTATGTTGGCGGTTCCCACTGCGTACCCGAGTTCCATCGCGCTTGCCCCGATCAGCAGATCCGATAACGGAATTCTGATGCCCTGCGCCTGGCTCTGCTCGTCGATACGGCCCGCGCGGAGAGCGATCGGAACGGTGATGGGCTGCACGGGGACGCCAGTTAGCAGATCATCCAGAAAGCGTTGCCGGCGTTCGCGACGCGCAGGGGTATCGGAACGAGCGATCCCATGAGCGAGTTCGAGCCGGTTATGACGGAGAGCGCGATTTCTTCGTCGCCAGTTCCCAGCACAACAGTCTCTAACAGTTGGCGGGCGTTCTTTCCCTGCCGTTCGGCGGCAACGGTGGCCGTCGAGTCGAGCATCAGTCCCAAGCAGGCGGCTCCAGGGGCTCCCGGTGAGCGGCGATCGCGGCCTCGACATCCTTTGAGAAGTCCGGGGCTATCGTCCCCGGGGACTCCGCGGGCATGCGCGCGATGCAATCCGAGATTCTGCGGCGCACCGGTTCGACGGGTCGAATTACGGCCACAGCCTGGGCGTTTCGTTCGATGATGATCTCAGCTCCGGTCTCGACCTGACGCAGAATGGTTCTTACGTCTTTGGCCAAGTCGCCTTCGCTGATGTGCAGCCGTTCCATGGATAGTGTGATCATAACGTTTCTGCGGTCTCGCGCGGTGCTCGATGGCCCCCGTATTCTCTGGTGGCAAGAAGCTGGGATGGCACTGAAATCCGAGTCGGCCGAGTCAGACCCTGGTTTGAGGCCCGTGTTCGACGCGCACCTTGATATCGGAGTACGCCGTCTCGATGAGCTTGCTCAGCGCCGCGGAGTTGATGGGCGTTCCCGGGCGCAGCTTCACGTGGCGCATGAATTTGCCGGCGCCCTGCAACAGGCGGGACGGATCGGGCAGCGCCGCGCCGTGAAAGAAGCCCACGTTGACGTGCGAGGTGAATGCGTTCACGTAGGCGAAGGGCGCATCTCCGAGACAGGCAACCGGACAGCCGTCATGCAAGAGCTCGCGGACTTCGTCCCCGCACTTGCGCATCACCTCAAACCAGCGATGCGCGATGGCGCCCAATTCACCAGCATGTTCCTTCATCCACGCGTCGATGGCGGGATCGCGCTCCATGGCGCCATTGAATCGCAACAGGTCGGTTGGCATCGCTGCTCTACTTTCTCCTTTCGAGGAGCGCCGCGGCGATGGGCGCGAAGGCGGGATCGTGCAGCACAATGGGATCGTGGAAGCCTTTGGCGACGGCGTCACGGAGGATGGCGAGCGCCCGGTCCGGATTGCCGGCGCACAGGTAATACTTGGCGTGCGCGTAGACTCCCGGGAAGGCGGCCCCGTGAGCCGCGGCGGACTCGAGATCCAGGGCGCGCGCGCGCGCGGCTTCGGCTTCGTCCGTCTTCGCCAGCATCGCCAGCGCGTAGGCATGCGCCCAGCGGGCATCGGCTTCGAGACGCTGGTCGCCAGAGACAGCGGGATCGGCCAGTACGCCTCGCGCGAGCTCCTGCGACTTGAGGAAGTGTTTCTCCAGGCGCTCGATCTCGGCGAGAATCACCTGCCCGGCAAGAAGAGCCCGCCTGGCTTCGAAGCTGGCGGTTTGGACGGCGGCGGAGTTTGCGAGCGTAGTTCGCGCCTCGGCGAGCCGTCCGAGCTCGATCAGATATCCGGATTTGAAATTGGCGGCCTGAATGCGAAGCGGGTGTCCGGGAGGATAGCGCTGCGCGAAGATCGCGATGGCCCGATCGGTCTCGTCGAGCGCCAGCCGCTGGTCGCCGAGCTTGTCGCTGATGCGCGCCAGGTTCAGCGAGGCGATGCCGACGTCCGGATGATCGGGACCGGAAACGAAGATATCGACTTCGAGACCTTGCCGCGCCACTTCGAAGGCCCGCGCGTAGTCTCCCAGGTTGCGGTACACGTGGCCAAGGTTGCCGAGCACGGACCCGACGCGGGGATCGCGCTCGCCGAAATTCCGCCTCAAAAGGGGCAGCGCGCGCTCGTACGCGTCCTTGGCTTCCTGAAAACGGAGCGCGCGGGCGTGGATCGACCCGATATTTTGCAGCAGCACGGCGGCGTAGCCGTCGCTTTCGCCGTGCGCCGCCACCAGCAGATCGTAACCACGGCGGTAGAGACGCAGCGCCTGCTCTGGATCACGCGCGCGCAAGAGCAACCCGAGCTCGGTCAGGGCCGGCTCGACTTTGACATTGTTCGGGCCGTAGGCGCGCTCCAGGATGGCGAGGGCCTCCCGGTCATCCGACTCCGCCCGGGCGGGCTCGTTGAGATAGCGCTCGGCCTGCCCGCGGCGGACGAGGGCCTGGGCGAGATCGAGATTGGCTCTGTCGCCCTTCCCGCGCACCAGGGCGACTGCTTCATCGAGCGCGGGGCGTGCTTCCGAGTAGAGTCCCAGCCGCGTGTAGACGTAGCCGATAGTGGTGAGCAGGCGCCCTTCGAGCAGCGGCTCGCCAGCGAGCTCTTTATGGATTCGCACGGCGCCGCGCCGGAGAATCTCGCGGGCCGTGATGTCACGGCCTTTGGACTGCTCCGGCGCGGCGGCCTCAAACATGTCTACGAGGAACCCGGAGTAACGCTCGGCGGTGGCGGCCTCGGTACGCGCGGAGGCCTCGGCGCGCCGCGCGCGCAGCATCCCGGCGGTGGTGCCCGCGGCGCCGGCGATCAGGGCCAAGGCCAGGAGCGCGGCGGCCGCGGTTCCGACGCGATGGCGCCGCACGAATTTGCCGATGCGATAGGCGGCCGACGGCGGCGACGCCTCGACCGGCTCATCACGCAGGAAGCGCCGGAGGTCGGCTGCGAGATCGGCGGCCGAAGCGTAGCGGCGGTCCCGCTCCTTGGCCATGGCTTTCAGAACAATCCAGTCCAGGTCTCCGCGCAACGCTTTTCTCATGGAGCGTTCTTGGACAACCTCGCTCGGCCTGGCGGGATCCACCTGGAGAATCGCCTCTTCCAAGGCGCCGCGCGAGTCGCGTTTCAGGCGATAGGGGCGGACCCCGGTCAGCAGCTCATAGAAGACCACTCCGAGGGAATAGACGTCGGACGCGGTGCCGATGGGCGTGCCGCCAATCTGCTCGGGCGAAGCGTAGTCGGGGGTGAGGGCGCGGCCGGATTGCTCGGTCAGCTCGGTCTCGCGGGCTTCGCCCTGCTCGAGCAGCTTGGCGATGCCGAAATCCAGGAGCATGGCGTTCTCGTCGGCGGTGACCAAAATATTGGAAGGCTTGAGATCGCGATGCACGACGAGTTGGGAATGCGCGTGCGCCACGGCGTCGGTGACTTGGAGTAAGAGTGCGAGGAGCCGGCGCAAATCGAGCCTGGCCTGGGCGACGAACTCGTCAATGCGGCGGCCTTCGACGTATTCGAGAGCGAGGTAAGGCTGTCCTTCGGCGGTGATCCCGGCATCGTACAGGCGCGCGATGTGGGGATGGTTGAAGGTAGCCAGGATTTCGCGCTCCCGCGCGAGACGCTCAGCGAGCGCGGCGCTGTGCCAAAAGATCCGGGGAAGCTTGAGGGCGACCGGCCGGGGAATCAGCCCATCGGTGCGCTCGGCCAGCCACACGGTGCCCATGCCGCCTTCGCCCAATTCGCGAATGAGGCGGTAGGGACCGACGGTGTCGCCCGCGCCCGCAACAGGCGAGGCAGTCTCCACATCCGGCAGGTCGGGAAACGCGGGCATGGTGCCCAGGATCTGGGAAGTCCGCAGCGCGGCGCCGCGGGAGAGCAGGTCGCGCAGGCGCGGCTTGAGAGCGGCGTACTCCGGGCCCAGCGAATCGATCCAGGGAATACGCGCGGCGGGCGGCAGATCGAGCACGCGGTCGAGCAGGTTGTTCAGTGCAGACCAGGTGTCCGCGTCGATATCGAACCTGGGCATGCGGCGCTCTATTTCAGGGCCTCGGAGAGCCAGAGCCGCGCTTTTTCCCAGTCCCGCCGGACTGTGCGATCGGTCACCTGGAGCGCTTCCGCGATCTCCGTCTCGGTCAGCCCGCCGAAATAGCGCATTTCGACGACCTGGGCCATACGCGCGTCGAATCTGGCGAGCTCGCCGATGGCCTCATGCACGCGCAGGATCTGCCGTTCTCCCGCATGCACCCCGGCGCCCGCGCGAGTGGTGAGCGTAATCCGGTCCACCGTGCCGCCGCGCCGGCCCGACTGCCGCTGGCGCACGAAATCGACGATCACCGATCGCATGGCGCAGCCGGCGTAACGCAGGAAATGGGTGCGGTCTTCGACGCGAAGGCGGCCGGCTCCGGCAAGCCGCAGGTAGGACTCGTGCACCAGCGAAGTCGTGTCGAGAACCGTATTGCGCCCTCCGGCGCGCAGGCGGAGACGGGCCAACCTGCGTAATTCCTGATAAGCCGCCGCGAACAGCGCATCCACGGAGCTCGCATCACCCCGCCCGGCGCCGTCGGCCATCCCTAACCGATCGCCCAGGCACTGCATTGGAACCATCTATATCGGACCGAGGCGCGGTTGTCAACGATTGCGGGGTGGAAGCGATTCGCGACGCAGTTAGTATGTGATTTAGTTTACTGACAAGCCGCGGGGCAGGCCGGGAACCTGCCCCACAAACGGCCGGTTACTGCGGCAGGACTTTCGCCGTGAAGGTATCGTTAGGCGGGTCGGCTTGCGCGGCCAGGTTCGTCAGGATGTAGGTCAGGTCGGCGTCCCAATCATCGATGGTGACGCGAACCAGATCGATTGTTTTGTTTCCCGAGTCCTTTGAGGGCGCCTGGAGATAGTACTCCCTGGTGGTCACGGTCTTCCCGGCATCGACGCTGAGCGGGTCCGCAACGATTTGGTCGGCCGTGTAGCCCGCCGGAGAGGGCGGGTAGACGGAGCCCACCTTAACGTTGTTCTGACCCGCGATGGTCAGCTTCACGTTGGTCATGTTCAGGTTGCCGGTGTTTTTGATCTTGATCTTGTAGCCCCAGATCTCGTTGACGTTGACGGACGTTCCTCCGGCGCCGGACTTCTGGGTCTTGTCCGTGATCGTCAGAGAAACCGAGAGTGCCGGATATCCTGCGATTGCATTTGACATATCCGTAAAAGTAAATGGTGTGGTTGCCATGTAAGTTCTCCTCCGTGTGATTTTTGGCGGATGGCGTTTCCATCCACAAACAGGAATACGGAAAAAAGGACGAAATCCGGACATTGGGGGAGGGCCGGGGACAGGCTGAAGCCTGTCCCACAAATGCCCTTACTTGTGGCGGCGGTGGGGCCGTGCTTCGGGCGCCGCGGCGGGCACGGCGGCGCCGGGCTCGAGCTTGGTCAGGATGCGGTCGTGGATCCAGTGCTCGTCCCACCACTCTCGGGGGTTTACCTGCACGCCGTCGATCTGCATGCTGAAGTGGACGTGGACGCCGAGCGCCAGGCCGGTGGCGCCGGCCACGCCGAGGCTCTGGTCTTTTTTGACCATGTCGCCGACCTTCACGTCGATGCGGTTCATGTGGCCGTAGATGGATTGCAGGGCATAGCCGTGATCCACCACGACACAGTTGCCGTAGATGCCGAGGTCGCCGGCGTGCACCACGCGGCCGTCGTTGGCCACGTGGACGGGGGCGTTCTGGGTGTCGGAGAGGTCGAAGCCGAGGTGCACCTGCTGGTCGATTTTCTTGCCTTTGTAGATGTAGTTGCGCACGTCGGCGAACATGGATTCTTCCTTGCCCCAGTGCAGGAACGGTCCGTTCCAGAGGATCTTCTCTTCGGTCTTGAAGCGGAGGTCGGCAAGCTGCTGGTTGTTCTTGCGGCGCATCTCGCCGTTGATCTTGAGGAAGCGCGCTACGATGTCCGGGCCGGGGGCGAGCGTGCCGCCGGGATCGATCTTGTTGACCAGCATTTCCATTTGCGCGTCGTCGATGGGCAGATCGCGCGCGCGGAATTTCTTCGGGAAGAGTTTGTAGCCGAAGGTCGCCGTGGCTTCGGTGCCGGCCTGGTTGCGGGCGTAGACCACGGGCACGACGTCTTCCGGAAGGTCCCAGGGATAGGCGAACATGGCGAAGCGCTGCTCGGGGTGGCCGGGCGCCGGAAACGAGCGGAAAGTGTACTTGCCCACGCGGACGCCGGCTTCGCTCCAGGAGCCGCTCGGGGTCATCACTTCAAGCCCCATGCCGCCCTGGTTGATGTAGTGCTGCGAGTCATCGGGCACGATGCGGGGCGGGGCCAGAATGACCTTGACCGGCGCGGAGGCGGTTTCCGTGGACCCGCGGAAGTCGTCCGCGACTGCCTCTAATACGAGGCGCGCGTCACCCTCTTTCAGATTGGGCGCCTTGTTCTTACCGGCTTCGAAGGTGACGGACTGTGCCGGCTGATTGCGCCGCCAGAAAATCCGGTGCGACGGCGTGACCTGGTCAAGCAGCGGGAAGCGCGTGCCACCCTGTTCCACATAAGCGGTGACGTGCCGGACGCCATGCGGACTCTCGATGTGCGCGGTGACCGGCGTCGTGACACCGATGACTTTGACTTGAGGATCGAACTTCACCGCCGGGCTCGACGAAAAGATCAATAACGACGCGATGGCAACGACCACCACAATTCCAGCAGCAATGATAGCTTTCATGATTTTATTTTTTCGCCCACGAATCCAGCCAGTCGATCACGGTCCGGTACCACAGCAGCGAATTCTGCGGCTTGAGCACCCAATGGCCTTCATCCGGGAAGAGGAGCAGCTTGGAAGGCACCTTCTGCAATTGAAGCGCGGTGAACAGCTGGAGGCCCTGGGTGTAGGGAACGCGGAAATCCTGCTCGCCGTGAACCACGAGCGTGGGGGTGTGAAAGTCCTTGACGAAGTTGCTGGGCGACCACCTGGAATAATTTTCGGGCTTGTCCCAGGGTGTGCCGCCGTACTCCCAGAGCGGGAACCAGAGCTCTTCGGTCGCGCCGAATTCGCTGACCAGGTCGTAGACGCCGTCGTGGGTGACCAGGGCTTTGAAGCGTTGCGTGTGGCCGAGGATCCAATCGATCATGTAGCCGCCGTAGGAGGCGCCGGCGGCCACCATGCGGCTGGAGTCGCCGTAGGGCACGTCGGCCACCACGTGATCGGCGACAGCCATGATGTCGTCGAAGGCGCGTCCGCCCCAATCGTTGTTGATCTCGTCGGTGAACTTCTGGCCGTACCCGGTGGACCCGCGCGGGTTCGGCATCACAACGACGTAACCGGCACTGGCGAATACCTGCGCGTTCCAGCGGTAGGTCCAGGCGTGACCCCAGAAGCCCTGCGGTCCGCCGTGGATCAGGAAGAGAACCGGGTACTTGCGCGCGGGGGTGAAATCCGCGGGCTTCACGATGAAGCTCTGCACTTTCGCGCCCTCGGCGCCATCCACCCAGAATTCATCGAGCGACTGAAACTGGTGGCTGCTCAGTGCCTGGTCGTTCAGATGGGTGAGGGCGGCGGGCGTTCCGCCGGTGGAGTTGGCGCGGTAGATTTCGACGGGCGCCATGCCGGATTGCTGGGTGTAGACCATGCGCTTGCCGTCGCGGGTGAGCTGCATGTCGTCGAGCTCGCTGTCTCCGCCGGCCACCTGGCGCACGGCGCCGCCGGGGAGCGGGATCACGTGGATGGCCTGGCGCCCGCGATCGTTCATGGTGAAGAAGAGGCTGGCGGAATCGGGCGACCAGGTGAAGCTGTTGACCCAGCGGTCGAGGTTGGCGGTGAGGTCTGTGACCTTACCGGTGGCGCGCTCCAGAGTCATCAGGCGGAATCGATCGCTCTCGTAGCCGGCGCGAGCCTGAGAGCGCCAGGCGATGTACTTGCCGTCGGGCGAGTATTGCGGACTAGTGTCGGCGCCGGGGTTGAAGGTGATTTTTCGCGGCTGGCTTCCGGCGATGGATACAACGTAGAGATCGGAATTGGTGCTGGTGGCCGGCACCGGGTCGGCATTCATGCTGAAGCAGACTTCCTGGCCGTCGGGCGATACGTCGTAGTCGTCGGGGCCGCCGAGCGAAAACGGCGGCACGTCGCGGGTGCCGGGCGTGAGGTCGCGCGCGGGGCCGCCGGTGACGGGAACTACCAGCAGATGACTGCGGCGCTTGCCTTGCCAGGTGGTCCAGTGGCGGTAGAGCAGCTCGGTGTAGATGCGCGCGCGGGATTTCTCCGACTTGGCGGCATCGAGATTTTTCCTGTTGCAGGCGTCGTCGGCGCCGCAGTCGGGGTAGACCTCGCTGGTGAAGACCAGGTTCTTGCCGTCGCCGGAGAAGAGTTCGCCATCGGCCTCGGTGGAAATATTGGTGACCTGCCTGGCGTTGCCGCCGTCGGGGTCCATGAGCCAGACTTGCGACGAGCCGCCGCGGTCCGAGATGTAGGCGATGCGTTTGCCGTCGGGCGACCAGCGGGGGCGCTGATTGCTCTCGCCATCGTGGGTGATCTGCGTCGGCGTGCCGCCATCGAGGGGGACGATCCAGACCTGCACCGGTTTTTTGTTGGCGGCGAGGTCGACAGTCTGCACGGTGAACGCGACCCAGCGTCCATCGGGCGAGATCTGAGGGTCGCCGATCCGCTTCAGTTCGAGGAGCGCGTTGACGTCGAACGGCTTTTTCTGGGCGAACGCAATCGCACACGAGCACAGCAAGAGGAGGAGCCGCCGCATGAGTAAATTGTAACGCCGCGCTTCCTTCACGCCGCCAGACGGCGCAGTCCTTCGCGAATGGCGCGTTCGGTGATTGCCGAAAAACCGAAGATGAACTCGTTGCGGGGAGCGCGGCCGATGTAATAAGGCGCCGACGATGTCACGTGAACGCGATTGGCGGCGGCGCGGGCGAGAAGGCCGTCGTCGTCCAGCCGGACCAGGGCGTGCATGCCGGCGGGATCGCCGAGCACCTGAGCGCGGACGCCGAAGCAGCGGTGCAGGGATTCGAGCAGGACCTCGCGGCGGCGCGCGTAGAGCCGACGCATACGGCGCACATGGCGCTCGAGGTGGCCTTCGCGGAGGAAGTCGGCGAGGGCGGCCTGCTCCAGCATGGGGGTCTGGCGGTCGGCGAGCCACTTGGCGCGGGTGAAGGCGGCGGCGAGGGCGCGGGGCGCCACTACGTAACCGATGCGCAGGCCGGGAAACATCACCTTGGAAAATGTGCCGATGTAGATGACCGGGCTGCCGCCGGCCAGTCCCTGCATGGCGGGCAGGGGCGGACCGTTGTAGCGGTATTCGCTGTCGTAGTCGTCTTCGAGGATGGCGGCGCGACGGCGGCGGGCCCATTCGATGAGCTCGAGGCGGCGCGCCACGCTGAGGGAGACGCCGGTGGGGAACTGGTGCGACGGTGTGACGTAGAGCGCTCGCGCGCCGGGGGGCAGAGTATCCGGCGCGACGCCATCGGGGCCGACGCGGACGGGCCGCAGACGCGAGCCGCAGGCGATGAAAATCTGCCGCGCGCCCTGGTATCCGGGGTTTTCGAAGGCGATCTGGTCGCCGGGATCGAGCAGGAGGCGGGCGCAGAAATCGAGGGCCTGCTGCGAGCCGTTGACGACGATCACCTGCTCGGGATGGCAGCGCACGGCGCGCGAGCGGGCCAGGTAGGCGGCGATCTCACGGCGGAGCGGCTCGTGCCCGGCGCGCTCGTTGCGGTAATCGAAGAAGGCATGCTCGGCGGAGCGCATGTGGCGCGCCAGGAGCTTGCGCCAGAGTGTGAACGGAAATTCGTTCAGATCCGGGCGCCAATGCGAGAAGTGGATCCATCCGGGGCGCGGCTCGGGAGTCGGATACGGCACCTGGGCGGCGATTTTTGCGCCGGCGCGGGAGAGGCGGATGGCCGTTTCGCCGGAGGGCTGGGCCACGGGGGCGTGGCGGGGCCGCAGAAGCTCCTCGGGCAATTGACGGCAGACGAACGTACCGGAGCCGTGAGCGCTTTCGAGGTAGCCTTCAGCGATGAGCTGGTCGTAGGCGGCGGTGACGGTGGCGCGCGCCACGCCGAGGCTCCAGGCGAGGTCGCGGGTGGAAGGCACGCGCTCGCCGCTGCGGAAGCGGCCATCGAGGATGCTGCCGCGCCACTCTTCGTAGATCTGGCGGTGGAGGGGAAGGGCGGAATCTCGGTCGAGCGCCATGGCAACGCGCATAAGTGGACTATACAACATTCTCAAAAGTGGATCTTTTCCCCGGTCCACCATTTACCGTAGTCTGAAATCATGGCTCCCTTTCCACCGACTCCGCGAACGCAGGTGAAGCGCCTGCCGAAACGCGCCGTCTACAGCCACGACAAGATCCACGCGATTCTCGACGATGGCTTCGTGTGCCACGTCGGATTCGTGGTAGACGGCCTGCCGTACGTGATTCCGACCAACTACGCGCGCCGCGGCAACGAGATCTTCATCCACGGGTCCGCCGCGAGCCGGATGCTCAAGGCACTTGGCGACGGGATCGACGTGTGCGTGACGGTGACGCTGGTGGACGG
>DATJYW010000353.1:0-3574 GCA_035499435.1 Candidatus Acidiferrales bacterium
AATCGTCCAGCCGCGCCTGCAACATACTCCCGCATGGCGCGGTTCTGCATTGGCAGCGTCCGCTGGTCGTTCGTCGAGACACGAGCATACAGGCCCGCCCGCAACATTTTTCGGCTGTTTCCGTGCCTGGCCAAAAACGTCTCCGGATTTTGCCTTCTGGGAAGCCCGTTTTCTGGGCATTTCAGGATGTCACCCAACCATGCCCGGAGTCGATCCTTTTCGGCCAGGAAGGATTCATCGTACTTCAGATGCGCGCCAGCGTCTCGCGATAGTTCCAGGGCATCCATTCCGCGGGATTGGCCGCCAGTTCCCGGGCATGCCGCTGCAGCTGGACCAGGTAATCGAACGAGTTGGCGCCGCACAACTGGCACGTGTGAATCAGGCTCATGAACAGGTCCCCCACCTGGGCCCCGTTCAAGGTCCGATAAAACAAAGCGTTCTTCCGATGCAACACCGCCCGCTTTAAAGCTCGTTCGCAAAGGTTGTTGTCCAGAGGGGCCCCGGCCTGGCGCAGGAACAACGTTAGCGGCTTCCAGTGCCGCAGCAGATACATGATCGCCTTTCCCAGACCCGAGTTCGGCTCCACTCTCCGTTCCGCGAACTGTGCTTCCAGCCAGCCGTGCAGGGCATCCAGGATCGGTTGGCTGTGCTGCTGGTGAAAGCGCAGCCGCTCGACCGGCGTCATAGCCTCCTCGCGTGCCCGGGCGTCGTTGCGGTACACCTCGCCCAGTTGTTCCAACACATGCCGGCACTCCGCGGGGAAGTTCTGCGCCACATCCACCACCTGCCGTCTTCCGTGGGCGAGACAGTGGGCCACCAGCAACTCCACGCCGGCCGGCAACTTCGGCGCGTTCCAGCTCAACGCGTCGCACATCTGGATCGCCGGACCCGACTCTCGAGCCCGCTGCTTCAGCACATCCGCGATGTTCTCTCCAGCGTGCTGCCGCCCGGTGAAGTACAAGGCAATCTGCCGCCCTGCTGCCGTGGACACGATGCCGCTGGTGAAGACGCCGGTCCTGTGGTCGCCGGGTTCGCGTTCCAGTTTCAGCACCCGCATCCCGGTATCGTCGTTGTGCAGCACCTCTCCATTGGCGGCGTGCCGGATCAACTCATCGCGCGCCGGCTTGATCACCTCGGCTTCTTCTTCCACGATTTCCCACTGCGTCGCCGCCGGCAGCGGAATCCCGAGTTGTTCTTCCAGCCGCTCCAGCCGGTAGAACGGGATCCCGCTGCCGTACTTCAGCTGCGCGATCATCGCCGCCGCCGTCTCGTCGTACTTCTCCGCCGCCACGCCTTCCGGCTCTTCCGCCGTGAACACCTGCCCGCAGGCGCCACACCGCAACCGCTCTAGCGAATACACCGTTGCCGCCAGCGGCGCCTGCCCAACGATGCGCACTAGAACCCGCGGCTCCTTCTGTGCGTAAACATTGCCCTGTCCGCATTCCGGGCAACGATCGCCGTGTTTCAGGCTCTGGTGTGGCACCTCTACCTTGTCTCCACCGGTGAACGCCGCCGCGCTGTTCCGTCCGTGTCCGGCCGGCGGCGGCGCGCTCTCCTCGCCCGGCGCGCCCGGGGTGGGCTCGACCACCGCGCTGGTCTTCTCCGTATTCCGTGACCGCGCCAGCATGGCCGCCATGGCATGCAAAGCATCCTTCAGCTTGTCGTGATCGGCTGCGCTCAACGGAGCCTGGCGCGCCCCGTCCAGCACCCGGTCCAGGTCTTCCAGATTCACGTCGAGACGGCGTCTGGCTGACTTCATCCTATTGCTCCAGCAACTCGCGAAAACGCCTGTTTAGTGGGTACCCTAAGACCTCTTTGATAGACCGGTTCGGCACGTAGCTGTTGGATTGTTTGCCGCGTCCCGTCGTCTTGCCCATCACCACCCAGTTCGCCGCCCGGTAACACGTTCCGCGAAATCGTTCCGGGTCCACGAACGTTTCCAGAAAATAAATCGGATGCCCGTACATCCGCTGCCAGTCCGCGCTGATCTCGGCCGCCATACGGCCGAGAATGTGCGAGGCCAGATGCTCAACTCGCACCCAGGGCAGAATCAGGAAGCGCGTGTTGTAGGCCAGAAAGCGGATGTTCCGCCGCCGTGCCTCCACGTTCCAGCCGATGTACCGGTCGCGGCTGCCCAAATGCCGCGGTGCCGAAGACCACGCCAAACAGGCGATCGGCCGACCCTGCGCCCACACCAGGTGCTTCAGATGCTCGCCCACCGGCTGCTCATAGCCGAGATAGTGATGTTCTTCCATCAGGCTGTTGAATAGCGGCTCATCCGCGGTGCGCCGTATCTGTTCTATTTCAATCGGACCGAGGCCCTTCAGTTTGACTTCCATCGGGGTTTGGTCCACCAGCATCGGCGCCGGGCGCGCACGCTGCGCCAGCGGATTGTGCCGTTTGTAGGCGACCGGCGGCAACGTGATCTCACCGGCGCGATCTAACATCAGCAGCAAGCCGCGACACACCATATCGCGCAATGCTCCGTTACTTTGCCGCCAGTCCCAGGCTTCACACAACCGCGTCGAAAGCTTGCGGCGGCTGTCGGCCGCGTGCTCTTCGATCAGCCTGCGGACATACAGAATGTCTTCCGGGTGGATCTCCCGACCGCGATACCGGAGCGTCGCCATTGCTCCGTAGTATGAACCTGCTTTTCTTGGAACGCAAGGGCAAAATGCTATTTCCGCGCGGTCACGCGCCGCCACATCGGCGCCGCTCGCACCCTGGAGAGGTCCCCGGCTGCCATCAGCAACTGCGCTTCGTACGCTTCCAGCGGTTTGGCCGGCTCAACTGCTTCGGGCCACCAGGTGAATCGCCCTTTCGACAACCGCTTTTGGGCCAGCCAGTAGCCCTGCCCGTCATAAGTCAGGAGCCGGATCGCTGTTCCGCTGCGGCTGCGAAACACGAACACGCAACCGGAAAACGGATCTTCGGCGAGCTTTTCCTGACACAGGCGCGCCAGAGAATCTATACCCTTTCTTCCATCCACAGGTTCAATCGCCACCAGCACACGCATTTGCGCAGTGATCTGAATCATCGCTCGGTATCCCGCCACGCGCGCAGCAAACCAGTCCAGTCGGGCGGAGCGGCCGTCTTCCAATGGATGCGCATTTTGCTTCCGCTGGCGGTTTCGAACTCGATCACGCAGCCAGGGGCGGCGGCCGGCGCCGGTGCGATGAGTTCGACAAATCCCGCTTGGCGCTGTCTCTTGCGCTGGCTGCTGTCGGCGGCCACCAGAAGCCGTTTCAACTTCCCAGCGTCGAGGTGCAGTTGCTGCGCGGTCGGGTTCACACCCTCCTGCCGAGCAACGCTGATAGCCATCGACCACAACTCTTCCGGAATCGATGTCTTCCGTGAACGGCTCTTTCTCCAGTGCTCAAATCGCGCCCGAGCCCGGTCGATTCCACTTGCCTCTTCGATGTTTGCCACAGGCCACCTGCCCTGACAGTAACAGCCGCGGCGGTCTCATTCACGCATCCTTACCGGAAACTCACCAAAGGTAAGGTGGAAGCCGGCGTCGCCCATGCGCAGAAAACGCCGCTGAAAGGGCTGCGCTTCGAGAATCTCCAGGATG
>DATJYW010000354.1:0-34569 GCA_035499435.1 Candidatus Acidiferrales bacterium
GCCCATGGTCAGCGCAATGGTTGGTCTTTGGTCTGATTGTTGGGGCATGAGAAGAAGTCCGCTACTTGAATCAGCGCGCCGGCTTGTCCGAAGCCACCTGATTTGGTGGCAACCGGCACGCCATCGAGATCGCCTCCGCGAAGAATGCCGCGCGGGAGGCCCGGTACGATTTCGTCGATCAGCTCGATCCAATCCGCGCCGCCTGCCTGGCAGACGGCCGAGGCCGTATCGCCCCCGCAGAGCAGCAATGCGGTTCCGGCAGACGCCGCGAGCAGCTCGCGAAGACGTGTCGAGGGCACGCGTCCGCGCGGAATCTGAAGCAGCACATGCGCGCCACGCTCGAGAGCGGAACTCACGGCGCCGGGCGTAGCGCGTTCCGCGGAAATCGCCTCCAGCGGACGGGCATCGGCGAGGGCGCTTTGTTGGGCCAGTGTCACCTTGTGATCCGATCCTATACAGAAAACAACCCGCCGCGCGGGTCCGCGGTCGCGGAACGAAACATGAGGCCCGGCGTGGAAAGCGCGGGCAAGCGCGGAAGCCAGACCCGCAGATCCGGCCCACAGGACCCGCCCCGCGGCGAGGCCTCGGGCCACGACGAGGTCCAGGTCCCGATCGCATACGGCATCGGCGATGACGACGCCGGAGGCGCCGGTCGCGCACGGCTCCAGGCCCTCGGATCGCAGCCGCGCGGCGATGTCGATCTCCGCAAACTCGGGATCATCCGGCAAGCTCAACCGTCCATTTCTTACCAAGCGGCCCATCGCTGGAAGGGCGGGTGTAACGATCGCCGTGCTACAAGCGAATGCCTCCATCGCCGCCCGGATCTCGGCGCCCACGCGTCCACGCAGCGTCGAATCGATTTTCTTGAACAGGATCCGCGGAAGCTCCCCGGACCACAGGTTTGCGGCTTGCATCATGCACCCTGAGATCTGCGCCGCGTCGCAGTCTCTGGTCTCCGTAGAAATGGCGATGACACTGGCGTCGATCTCCCGGCAGCACATGGAGACCCCCGCGGCGGCCCGATGGCCTCGCATCGCAAAGTGGACAGCGGAGTCGCATGCTCCCGTCAGATCGTCGGCAATCAAAAGGCAATGCCGCGGCGCCATCGACAGAATTGTAACCTTCTGATGCTCCCGATTCCGGCGTGATAGCATGTCTCCCATGATGCTCTCGCGCGGGCTGGCTCTGATCCTGCTCGTGATCGGCCCGGCCGCACGTGCCGCGGATGTCACGGTCACTCTCCGGTCGCGGGTCGAAGCGTTCAAAGGCACGGGCGAATGGCGGGAAGTTGCCCTGCAGCAATCGCTGGCTGTGGACCACACCGCCGTGCTGATCTGCGATATGTGGGACAAGCATTGGTGCAGCGGCGCTACCGGGCGCGTCAACGAGCTGGTGACCCGGATGGCGCCCTTCGTGGACGCGGCCCGGAAGCGCGGCTTCCAGATCATTCACGCCCCCTCCGAGACCATGGATTTCTACCGCGACACGCCCGAGCGGCAGAAGATGCTGGCCCTGGCCCGAATCTTTCCGCCGGCGCCGTTGACCCTTGCGGATCCGCCGCTGCCCATCGACGACAAAGGCGGCGGCTGCGACACTCCGGACCATTTTTTCAAGGCCTGGACACGGGAACATGCCGGCATCCACATCGATGCCTCGGACGTCATCTCCGACAACGGCGACGAGATCTACAGCTTTCTGCGGGCCCGAGATATCCGGACTCTGCTGGTCATGGGTGTGCACACCAATATGTGCATTCTAAACCGAACGTTCGCCATCAAGAGGATGACCTCGCTTGGCATCCGCTGCATTCTGGTCCGCGACCTGACCGACGCGATGTACAGTCCTCAGGATCCGCCCCATGTGAGCCACGCGGCCGGCACCCAGCTTGTGATCGAGCACATCGAGAAATACTGGTGCCCGACTGCGACCAGTGGCGATCTTCTCCGGTCGTTTTCCAAATGATCGGATTGGTTGTCAGCCTGCTCCTGCTGGTTTCGCCCGGGACATTGCGCGCCCAACAGCCCTTCTCGAAGCTATGTTCCGGCTGCCACGGCGAAGAGGCCCGCGGCAGCGGCCAGGCGCCCGGCCTCGCCATGAATCCGCGCGTCGCGGCACAGTCCGTCGAGCAGCTTCGCGCCTACCTGGAGCACGGCAATCCGGCCGCCGGCATGCCGGCTTTTTCCGAGCTATCCAAAGGCGATCTGGCATCGCTGGCGAGCTATCTGCGACGCATCAACAACGACACGATCTTGATGCCGGCGGCTTCCACGGCAGGCCGCAAAATCACCTGGGGCACGCCGCAGCCCGGCGACTGGCTCACGTACAACGGAGACGACTCGGCCAATCGCTATAGTCCGCTGAAGCAGATCACTACCGCCAATGTGGCCTCGCTCAGGCTGAAATGGGTTTTCCCTATTCCGTACTTCGGCCTCGAAGTCACACCGCTCGCGGCCGATGGCGTTCTCTACGTCACTGGTCCGAACCAGGTCTTCGCGCTCGACGCACTCACCGGCGAACCGCTGTGGCACTATTCGCGCCCGTCCAGCCCCGGCCTGTTGGGGGACGCGAAGCTCGGCACGAACCGCGGGGTCGCGATTCGGGGCGACAAAGTCTTCTTTGTGACCGACAACGCCCACCTGTTGGCGTTGGACCGCGCGGACGGCAAGCTGCTGTGGGAGACTCCAATGGCCTCCGCCGCGCAGGAGCCCCAACCCTACGGCGGCACCGTGGCGCCGCTGGTGGTGGGCGACCTGGTGATCGCCGGTGTCGCCGGAGGAGATCATGGAATCCGTGGTTTCATCGCCGCGCTCAAGGCCGACACCGGTGTTCTGGCATGGCGCCGTTGGACGGTGCCGCGCCGCGGCGAGCCCGGAATCGAGAGCTGGCAGGGCAAGGAGCCGGTCGCGGGCGGCGGCTCCACGTGGCTCACCGGATCGTATGACGCTTCCACCGATACGCTCTATTGGGCCACGGGCAATCCCTGGCCCGACGGCGACGATCGCGATCGCCCCGGGGACAACCTCTACACCAACTGCGTGCTCGCGCTCGACCCCAAGACCGGCGATCTGAAATGGCACTACCAGTTCACCCCCCACGACGTGAAAGACCGGGACGCGACCGAGCCCAATGTCCTGGTAGATACGGAGTACCGGGGCAGGCCTGCGAGGCTGCTGCTACACGCCGATCGCAATGGCTTTTTCTACGTCTTCGACCGCACCAACGGCAAACTGCTACTGGCCAAACCTCTCCTGCGGCGCGTCGACTGGGCCACCGGCATCGGTCCGGACGGCAGGCCGATGGTGACTGATGCGCGCGGCTGCCCAAGCGACGCCGCCAATTGGGATGCGACCGCGTTCTCTCCCCAGACGCGCCTCTACTATCTGATGGTCCTGGAGGAATGCGTCGGCAAGCCGACGGGCTATCCTGACCAGACGGGTCAGCGATTCCTGCGCGCCCTCAATATCGATACCGGCGAGATCGCGTGGGAAGTCCCGCAACCCGGCGCCGCGCGCGCCAAGACCTGGACCGGCGTGCTCGCCACCGCGGGAGGCCTGATTTTCTATGGACGCCCCAACGGTGGGTTTACCGCCGTGGATCTGCGCGACGGCAAAACGCTCTGGCAGTTCCCGACCAACGTGCGCATGAAAGCCTCGCCCATGACCTTCAGCTTCCGCGGCAATCAGTACGTGGCGGTGGCGGCGGGGCCGAATATCCTCTGCTTCGGATTGTAATCGCTCAGGCGGTCCCTACCCGCGAGGGGGTCAACGGCTGAGTGCTCTCCAGTCCGCGCAGCTCGCCTTCGGTAATGGGCGCCCCCGATTCGTGGTAATCCGCATCCACGTTGATTTTCCACAAGTCGTAATTCGCGCCTATGATGTTGCGCGCCGCCAGAACCGCGGTGAGCATCGAGTGGTCCTGATTGTTGTAGCGGTGCATGCCGTTCCGTCCGACCAACTGGAGATTCGGTACCGACTGCAAAAACTCGCGTATCGCCGCCAAGCCGTGCCGATAGGATTCGTCATAGACGGGATACGCTTTTTTCACTCGAACCACGGTCCCATCGGTCACCTGTGCCGAACCAACGATGCCAAGTTGGGCGAGCTCGCGGCGTCCCAAGTCGATCAGCGCCTGGTCAGGCATTGACCACACCTGGTCGCCCTCACTGCAAAAGTACTCCAGGCCGAGGCAGGTTGTCTCGGGGTCGGGCACCATCTCCGGGCTCCAGTTGTTGTAATTTTGTATCCGGCCTACATGGACCTTGGGATCATGCACATAGATCCAATTGTCGGGGAACAGGTTCTTTCCCCGCACGATCAGGGCGACCGTCAGGAAATCGCGATAGTGGAAGTCGTCAGCAGCGCGCAGAATGTGCGGCGGAGGCGCCGGATCCAGGCTTTTGATCAGATCGCGAATGGGAAGGCTGCTGATAAAGTGTTTCGCGTTGAACCTGCGTCCGCCTGCGGTCACGGCTTCGACTGCGCCCGGACGCCAGTGAATCTTTCCGACCGGCGTCTCCATCAAGACTCGCGATCCGCGCTTCTCGACGATATCTCGCGTGCGCTCCCACATCATCCCCGGGCCTTTGCGCGGGTACTGAAACTCATGAATCAGGGTCTTGATCACTTTCTCCCGCGACTGGCGGGTGCGCGGCCGAATCGCGTTCCAGACCAGCGTGAACAGGGAAAGATCTTTGATGCGCTGAGCGGCCCATTCCGCCTTGATCTCACGGCAGGGCATGCCCCAGACTTTTTCGGTGTAAGTTTTGAAGAAGATCTGGAAAAGCCGTTTGCCGAAGCGATTCGAGACCCAGGTTTCAAAATCCTCCTCCGGCCGCGATTTGAATACCTGGGCCTTAGCGTAGCTCAGACCGCAGCGGATGGCTTCGAAAATGCCTAGCCCGAAAAGTGCATTCATCGGCTCCAGGGGATATTGAAAATACTTTCGCCGGTAGTAAATTCTGGATGCGCGCGGCCGGGTGATGAAATCGTCGCCCAACACTTCTTTCCACATCTGGTCGACAAGCGTGACTTTCGTGAAGAAGCGGTGACCTCCCATGTCGAAGAGGTAGCCTTTGTAGTTGGCGGTGCGCGCGATTCCGCCCACGATGGAATCGGCTTCCAGCACGAGAGACTGCACGTCGTTCCTGGAGAGTTCGTAGGCTGCGGTCAAGCCAGCCGGCCCCGCTCCCATGATCAGCACATCGGCATCGCTCATCCTCGGTGCACTACCGGCTCGGTTCATCTCCATGAGATCTCCTGATTGAAGTTAGCAGAGGTCGATCGGAAGGCGCGTATGCGCCATGACCAACCTGAAATGAATGTCATGATACTTACACAGCAAACTATTTCGATGTCAGCCATACCTTATGCACAACCGCTCCCAGCCGCCGGGCGTCGCCGTTGCCCGGAACATAGGGCTGATCGAAACTGAATTCGACTTTGATCAGGTTAGATTGAAGCGCCGCGAGCGGCACCTCCCGCGAATAGGTTTGGAAGCCGCCCTTGGAAATCGTCTCCGGCGGCAGCGCGACCTCCTCCACATCCGACCGGAGAGTCATGGGCCCCGTCTTCTGGATCTCTTCATCCGGGACGAAGAACTTCAGTTGCAGATACGCGCCACGGTCGTCCGCGCCGGGAGGCGTTCCCAGCATAACCGAGAACCTGTCCGCGGTCCAACGCCACCTCCTGTCCTCGATACCGTAGAACCCCTCGGCCAACTGCCCGGCTACCGACAGATCTGCCACCTCAACGACGCTGGAAGCAACCTTGCGGTGCTGTGTGCAGGCCGCCTGCCACACCGAGCTCGCCAAAACCACTACGACGGCAATCCATGTCGAGAAGTGCCTCACAATCGGCAGGGCCGCGCCTCCGAATAAGATCTCGCGACCTTCGAAAGAAGGAATACCCGACCGGGACCGCCAGGCACAACACTATGCGACGCCGGCCAGAATCGTAGCGCCATCGAGGTGGGAATCGAAAAATCGCTCTCCGGATGCGTCGCGATTATGGATTCGATCTCGTTGGCGGACTGCGCCCAGATGACGGTTCCAACCGGCCAGTCCGAGTTTAGGCCATAGCTCCGCAGCCTTTCCCTATACAGCGGCGCCCATTGCTCGAACCGCGCAAAGCGATCGGCCGGCATCCAGATGCCGAGCCATGCATAATCGATCGGCGGCGATGGCGGCTCCGCCCGCACGAGTGCGTAGCGTACCCGGGCGATCGGCAGAATCGATGCGTAAAACTCGTCGTCGGGGTCAACCAGCACGAGGCCATTGCCGCGGTTCAGCCCGCAATAGCGCTCGAGTGCGGACGCGGAAGGTCTCTCGGAATACAGATTCGCGGGAATCCCCCACACCTCGGATCCCGAAGCCACTTTCAGCGAGCAGCAAACCAACACCGTTGCAATTGGAGCCCACCGCCTTCTCCGCGCGATGAGCGCCAGTGATTCCGAAGCAATGAGCGCGACCGCCGGCAGAAGCGGCAGCAGGTAGTAGGCCGAGCGATACCGGAACGCAAGTAGCGCCAGCAACGCCGTAACAGTCCATGCCAGCGACACCACGCGATGACGCCAATGCCGGGCCATGGGTATCAGCCCGGCGATCGCAAGAACCGCCAGCACCGGATCCATGAGGAACATCCGGCGCGCATAAAAAACCAAGTGATTCTCCGCGGAGTACTGCGGCGGAGCAGCCACTCCGACCAGAAAATGCGCGGTCCAGACGTACTCGGTCATGAACCAGCGCGTGTGTACGGCGAGTTGGTAAATGTGCCAGGGTAAGGCGACAGCGGTGGCCCCGGCGATCGCCGTCAACAAACGAGGGGCGCCCGGACGGCGGTCTCGCGGCAGCAGCGCGGTGTGGATCAGAAGCGCCAGGATCGGCATGAATCCGGCCGCGGCCTTCGTCAGGATGGCCGCGCCGCAGGCGAGCGAAAAGATCCAGAGAGAATGCGCACGCCGCAGCGAAGGATCCAACGCAACGACGAACAGGGCCAAGGTAAGCCAAAGCGTCAGCAGCATGTCCGTCATGCAGAATCGCGCGAACACGTAGAACAGGTGGCTAGAAGCAAGCAGCAAAGCCGCACCAGTGGCTACTGTCAGTGAATACATTTGCCATGCGAGCAGGAAAATCAGGGTCGTGATCGCCGCGGCAGCAACCATGGAGGGAAAGCGAACGGCCCACGCCGATGCTCCGAATACACGCACCGACTGAGCCGCGAGAATCTGCATCAGCGGCGGCTTGTTCAGTACATAACGGCCCAGGTAGGTCGGCGTGAGAAAGTTTTTGTGCGCCGCCATCTCGATTGCCTCGCGCCCGTAGACGGCTTCATCCTGGGACGCGATCCGGCTCACCGGATCACAGAAGACACTGGCGATGCCGGAATTCTCGGCGGTGGCGGCGAACCAGACAAAAGAGATCAGAAATGCCGCTGCTGCGGCAAGAGAACGGACCTTCGGAGAAACAGTTCCCGCGCCCAGAAACCGGGGGGAATCGGCGGTTTGAGCGGGAGGCGACTTCAGTACACTTCCGGTTGGCTCCTCGACAAGAGGTGATCTTTGCATCTGCAAGTGCCTTATGATTCTCCAGCCGCCGCCAAACCGAATCTTATCTCCAATGTAGAACAGCCCTCGGTAAGTTCGAACACCCTGTCGGGAGAGAGTGTAAGATTCTCCACAGTTTTGGCAAAGGCGATCGAGAAGCCTCAGACCGCAAGAGTATGATATATTCGGCTCGTGAACCGTCCCCGCTCGTGCGGGCCTCCCTCCGACGGTTTCAACTGCTATGAAGACGTTCGTGGTGACCGGCGGCGCCGGGTTTTTCGGCGGAATTTTGAAGCGGCAGATACTGGAACGAGGCGACCGTTGCGTCAGCATCGATGTGTGCCCGGACGAGGACGAGCATCCCAACCTGCTGAAGCTGCAACTCGATTTGCGCGATTCCGCGGCGCTAAATCGGGCTTTTGCCGCCGAACCAGTCCACGGAGTCATTCATTGCGCGGCAGTTCTCGCTCACGGCTCCGTCGACCGGCAGGCGCTTCGAGGCAGCAATGTCGAGGGGACCCGGAACGTCGCTGAGGCGATGCGGCGGAATCAAATCAGGCACTTGGTTTTCACCTCGACAAACTGCCTCTGGGGAGAAGGACTGAACCGGCCAGTGCGTGAGGACGACCCTCCGAAACCGGTAGAGTTGTACGGACAATCGAAGCTCGAAGCCGAAGAAGTAATTCGGGAGTATTCCGATCTAATTTTTGTAATTATTCGGTGTCCAACCATCATCGACTTTGGGCGGCTCGGTCTTCTGGCGATCTTATTCGAGTTTATCCACGAAGGCCGGCGTGTCTGGACTGTCGGAGGCGGGCGAAACCGATATCAGTTCATCTATGCCGGGGATTTGGCCAAGGCCTGCTTGATGGCCGTCGAACACGGTGAGAGCGATACCTTTAACATCGGCTCAGACGGCGTCAAGCCCCTGGCCGATATCTACCGGTACGTCATCACTACCGCAGGCAGCAAGTCCAAGGTGGCTTCCCTGCCCTTGAAGCCCACGCTTGCCGCGATGAAAGTCGCCTACCACCTGCATGTCTCTCCCCTGGGCCCCTACCACTACAAAATGATCGCTGAAGATTTCCTCTTCGACACCTCGCGAATCAAGAACAAGCTGGGCTGGCAACCGACACTCACCAACGAAGAGATGCTCTGGCGGGCGTACCAGTATTATGCCGAGAACCGGCGGGACATCGAAGCGCGGCAGAACGTCTCCGCTCACCGGCGCAATGCCAAAATGGGTGTGATCCGGCTTCTGAAATGGGTGTCCTAGCGGTCCCGGCCCGGCGAAAACACGCACCATACATCAGCCCGGAACTGCCCGCGTTGGGCGCCGCGGTGCTGTATGCGCTGCTTGTCGGCTTCGCTGTGTGGCACCACGAACCCTGGGCCGACGAAGCCCAGAGTTGGCTGCTGGCTCGCGACGCCTCTTTCGCGGATCTTTGGACAAGGTTGCTGCATTACGAAGGCACGCCGGGGCTTTGGCAGAGTCTGCTTTATATTTGCACCCGGGCAGGTCTCCCGTATCGCTCACTGAACCTGGTTTCGGCAGTGTGCGGCTTCGCAGCCTGCTGCCTCGTACTCCGGCGTGCGCCTTTCCCGATCGCAATTCGGATGGCCCTGCCTTTCACTTTCTTCCTCTGCTACCAGTACGCGGTAGTGGCGCGAAGTTATTCCCTCGTGCCGCCATTGTTGTTCGGCGTGGCCGTCTGTTACCCGCAAGGCATGCGGCGGACCTGGGCATTGACCACAATTCTCTGCCTTCTCGCCGCAGTCAGCGTCCACGGGATGGCACTCTCCTGCGCCATCTGGCTGGCATTCTATATCGAATCGGTCAGGAACTGGACAAATCTTTCACTGCCGGAACGCAGACGGCTTCTGGCGGCGGGCGGCTGCTATTTCATAGCTTTGTTTTTGCTGGTGCTCTCCGCCTGGCCTGCCTCCGACAATATCTTTGTGAGACGGCCTTATTGGTCGTTCGATCACCTGATGACCGTCACCAGCAAGTCCATTCAGGGTGGATTTGCCGGCGGCTGGATCGCCTCGGCTGTGGCGATCGCGCTCTCCCTTCCGCTGTTATGGCGCGGCGGAACTCTACTTCTCTTTGCAGCATCGTTCGTGTCGCTCTCCGTCGTCAACGCGGTGATCTATTCGCAGGTCTGGCATCAGGGACTGGTTTTCCTGGGCTGGCTGGCGGCAGCCTGGGTTGCGGCGCAGCGCGTGAAGCCCGGTTGGGCTGCGATCCTGTCGCTGACCATCGTCATCTGCTTCCAGTGTTACTGGACGGCCGAGTCGGCTGCCTACGATTGGGACTCCAGTTACTCCGCCAGCCGGGAGGCGGCCTCTTACCTGGAGCAGACCGGCATCGCGCATCAGCGGCTTTTCGCTATCGGATATGCCTGCGTCGCAATTCAGCCGTATTTTCCCACGAATATCTTCGCGAATATGTATGGCGGCCACGGCCCATCTTACTGGGACTGGTCGATTCGCAACCACGTCAATGAGGACAGCGAGCGCCTGGCAACGCTTCGCCCCGACTACGTGATCGTCGGCTATAAAGGCACTTACGAAAGGGACCTCTGGATCGGACGGATCCGGCAAAGCGGCTATCGGCTGGTTCGACACTTCGAAGGCAGCACATTCTGGCAGACAGCGATTTTTGAACCCGAGTCCTTTGACCTGTACGGGCGGCCCGCGCCATGACCCTGCCGGTGGTAATCCGTTTCTGGATCGACCAGGTCACGCGATTCATCTCCCCTGAGGCGGTGGCCGCCGAATGGGCGCTTCTCATCGCCGCGGTTCTAGTAATCGCGGCCGTGCCGGTCTGTCGCGGGAGGTGGTTCCGATCCCTGTCCGTCAGCGTCCGGCGTCTCGCGCGCGCCAAACGGCTGGCGATCCTGATCTGCGGTATCCTGCCCATCGTACTCCGCCTCTGCATGTTGGGCTGGGCGCCGGTCCCCGACCCGAGCATTCATGATGAATTCAGCCACCTGCTCCTTGGCGACACCCTGGCGCATGGCCGCCTCACGAATCCGACCCATCCGATGTGGCGGCATTTCGAATCGATCCATATCATTCAACGGCCCACTTACAATTCGATGTACCCGCCCGGACAGGGAGCCTTTCTCGCCCTGGGCCAGGCGACGCTCGGCCTTCCCTGGACCGGCGTGCTGCTCAGCGTCGGGCTGATGTTCGCAGCCATCTGCTGGATGATGCAGGGATGGCTCCGCCCGGAGTGGGCGTTCTTTGGAACGTTGGTTGCCATGCTGAAATTCGGCCTCGCCGGTCTGTGGATCGACAGTTACATGGGCGGGTCGGTCGGGGCGATCGGCGGAGCCCTGCTGATCGGGTCACTGCCGAGATTGCGGCGTGACGACGCATCGGGCGGATACGCCGTGCTCTTCGCACTTGGCATCGTGACGCTGTTGAATACCCGGCCATTCGAAGGTGGAGTGCTCGCGGCGGCTGCGACGTTCTATTTGCTTCCGGCCCTGGTGCGGCGGCTCCGTAAGCACCCGCTACACACTACGCGAGTATTCTTAGTGCCCGCTGGAGCGGTGCTCTGCTGCGGTGCCGCTTTTATGGGCTATTACAACTGGAGAGTTACCGGCAACCCTCTCCGCATGCCCTACCTGGTGAATCGCGATACCTATGGCTGGCCTGAAAACCTGGCATTCCTTCCACCCCGCAAGGTCACCCTGGACGACAAGGTGCTGGCCACCATGTATCGCAACGAAGTCGAACACCATCAGCGATATAGCTCGTGGGACCGTATCGCGGACAGCCTCGGCGTCCGGCTCTTCGACGTCTGGACCTTCTTCATTGGTCCGTTACTTACGTTCCCCGTTCTGCTGCTTCCCTGGTTCTATCGAAGCCGCCGGCTCCGTCCTCTGCTGCTCTTTCTCGCCGTGATCGCCGCGCTGAACCTGGCCCAGATGGTGCTGTATCCGTACCATCTGGCGCCAGTCGTTCCCGTGATCTTCGCTCTTCTGGCAGGAGCTAGCCGCTACGTATATGTGCATCTCGAGCGCACAGGACTCAGCCGCGGCGTCGCGTTTGCCCTGGTGCTGCCGATCTGCGTCATTCTGGTTCAAGCCATGAAAAACCCCGCGTCCGGGCTCAATCTGCCGCTTGCTTATTGGGAGCGCGGATACGAGGCCCACCGTGACGCCCGGGCGGCCATTGAGGCGTGGCTCGAGGCGCACCCCCGCAAGCAACTGGTGATCGTCCGTTATTCCGTCAACCATTCTCCCGACCAGGAGTGGGTGTACAACCATGCCGATATCGACGGTAGCAAAGTCGTTTGGGCGCGCGAACGAGATCCGGAGTCGAATGAGAGACTGCTGCGGTATTTCTCCGACCGCAAAGCCTGGCTCCTGGAGGCCGATGTATACCCCCAGAGAGTCGTACCCTACAGCGAAGAATAGGCGCCCGGCCTACTTCGCCTGAATGCCGGCACCCTCGGTGATCGCGATGTACCGGTCCGCCGGCAGTTCCGTGAAGCGCTCCTTGCGGCCGCTCGGCTGCGGCCACTGGATCTCCAGCCAGTCGAGCTTCGGTGCCGCCCCGATGCCCAACACTTCTCGCATATCGTGCGACGAAAGGTAGCTGCCGCCAATATTTTTGAGCCGCGAGCGCGTTACTCCGCCCGCCGACCAAGTGATGCGCGCACCCACCGCATCACGATTGCACTTCGTTCCTTGGAGTTTCACGCCGAGCCAATGGTTGCCCAGCCCGCAGTTGTTCCGCAGAAGAACCGGAGCGCCGCCGTTGTTGCCCACCAGGACGTCGATTCGGCCGTCGTTGTTGAAGTCGCCGATGGCCAGGCCGCGCGCCGGAAACATCTTCGAAAATACGGGTCCGGATTGCGCGCTCACATTGTGGAGTTGCCCCTTTTCCTGGTGGAACAGCAGTAGCGGCTCCTTGTATTTCACCTGCTGCGAGTAGTTGTCGATCATGTCGTCCGGGTGCCCGTTGGCCAGAAACAGGTCGAGAGCGCCGTCGTTATCGTAATCGAAGAACCGCAGTCCCCAGCCGCTCAAGAGGCGCGTCGCCTGCGCGACTTCGTTCTTGAAGGCGACGTCGCGGAACGTCTCGTTGCGATTGTTCCGGTACAGCGAGAACATCTCCTGATCGACATTGGCCACGAACAGATCCTGCCATCCGTCGCCGTCGAAATCGGCCGCGTCGACACCCATGCCAGACCGCGCGCGTCCATCCTCGCTGAATCCGACCTCAGCCGAAAGCGCGATCTCCTCCCACATCGTCCTGCCGCTCGCGTTCGGCCCGCGGTTCACGAACAGGAAATTCTGCACCGTATCGTTGGCGACGAACAGGTCCATGCGCCCGTCGTTGTTGATGTCCGTGGCCACCACGCCCAGGCCCTTGCCCAGCGCCTTTTCGATGTCGGTGCCCTTGCTGACCTCGGTGAAGGTGCCGTCGCCGTTGTTGTGGAAGAGCAGGCTCGCTGTCGGCTTGAAGACGCGCGGAATGCAATAGAACTTGCGGCCCATCTTGTTGTCGCCGCATGAAAAGTGGCTGCTGGTGCCGTAATCGACGAAGCTGCACACGAACAGGTCCAGGCGGCCGTCGTTGTCGAAATCGAACCAGACGGCACTCGTGGTCCAGTGGCCTTCAAATACTTTGGCGCTAAGCCCGGCCTTTTCGCTCACGTCGGTGAAGGTGCCGTTGCCATTGTTGTGGTAGAGAATCGGGCGTCCGTAGGCGGTGACGAACATGTCCGGGTAGCCGTCGTTGTCATAGTCCCCGGCTGCAACTCCCATGCCGAAGGTCCCACCCGGCACGCGCGCTTCTTCGGTGACATCCGTGAACGTGCCATCGCGATTGTTCTTGTACAGCGCGCTGCGGATCGGCTTCGCCGGCTTGTAGAAATCGCACGGGCCGCTGTTCACCAGGTAGATGTCCATCCAGCCGTCATTATCGTAATCGAGGAAGGCGCATCCCGGCCCCATGGTTTCCGGCAGATAGCGATCGGCCGAGGCGGCATTGTCGTGAACCCAGCGGATGCCGCTCAACTCGGGCGGAATCTCTTCGAACAGAGGACGAGGTTCTGCCGCGAACGGGTGGCGCATCGCCAGCCCTGCGGCTCCCGCGGCCAGAAACTGCCGGCGGCTCAGGAAACTGGATACTCGGTTGCCCATGTTCAATTCGGATAAGGATCGCCGGCGCGTGCGATACGGATCTGGTGATCGGTGAAGCGCGCGTGAGCGCCGGGAAGCTCGATTTTCGGCATGTGGCAGGTGACGCAGTTCTGTTTGGCGACCGCGCACATCTTGCCACCGGCCTTGGCCGAGTGGCACGCGACGCACCGGCTATCGTAGCTCGAAGCCACTGTCTCCAGCGGTCCGTGCGGGTCGTGGCAGGCGATACAGCGGATACGCGCGTCCGACACGTTGTAGCATTTGCTGTTGGTGAGCCGGTAGGGCTGAAAGCGCACGTTCAGCACGCCGCGCGGACCGCTGGTCGAGATCTGCGACCACGTGCGATGGCATCGGCCGCAAAGCTCCGAGATCTCTTCGGTGGTCGACCCGGCAAGCTTCGTCATCTTCGCGCCGGCGACGTCCCCCGCACGCACCGCCTGCACGTGACGCGATGCCGGACCGTGGCAGGATTCGCAGCCGACGCCGGGGGCGATGGTTTCGAGGTGCAGCCGGCCTCCGCTCACCGCTCCACTCGAATGGCACCCAAAACATTCCAACGCGTCGCGCGGACCCAGGCGGTGCCCGGCGGCCTCTTCCATGCTTCTCGGCTTGCCGGGCCGCGCTCCCATGGTCAGGTCGACTCCGTGCAGCGCGTTATAGAAGCTGATCCGGCTTTCATAGTAAACTCCATCGATTTGGAAGACGTAGGTTTGGCCTGCCTGTCCCCGGCCGAACGCCCATAAGAGCGTCGCGGTAAGGTTCTCTCCGCCGCCCTTCACGGTCAGAATGCTGCGGTCGCCATCGCGCGCGATCCGTGATTCGTATCCCTCGTCATGAAAGATCAGCTCCCGATTCTTCTGCAGGATCTCGCACTCCGACACCGGCGCCAGGGCCCTCGCCATCGGCGTGGCACGGAACCGCGCCGCGATCTCGCGATGGCATGGCGCGCAATCGCGATCGTCCGACGGCGCTGCCGCCGCGCAGACGGCCAGCACGAATATCCAGCACGCAGGCCTCATGGAATCTTGGCGCCCGGTTGAGCCGCCTGCTTCTCGGCGTTGAGCTTCAGCACCAGTTCCCGCTCCCGGTCGCCATCCGCCTTGCGTTTCAGCCGGTAGTAGACCGTGGCGAGCGAAACGTGCGCCTCCACGAAGTTCGGCGTCTCCCTGGTCAACTGTTCCAACTGGGCGCAGGCTGTATCGAGCTTGCCTGTCATCAGGTCGAGCGTTGCCAACTGATAGCGCACCCCCGGATCGCCAGGGCGGACTCGCAGCGCCTTGTCGAAATAACTTCGCGCCTGATCGAAGTTCTGATCCTGTTTCAGGACTACGCCCAATTGAAGGTTGGACACAAAATCGTTCGGATTCGACTCCAGCTCTTTACGAAAGGCATCCGCAGCGCCGGCCATATCGCCGGTCGACAACAGGGCCAGCCCATAATACGAATAGACGTCCGGGAGCCGCGGATCGAGCTCGACCGCTTTCTTCAGGTCGGCCAGGGCATCGGCAAATTCCTGTGCGTTCATCTTCGTGGTGCCCAGCAGCAGCCGGGCCTCTGCCGAATCGCCGTCTCGCAGGATGCGATCTACCAGCGCCTGCCCGAGCGCGGGCTGCTTGTCGCGGACGTAGGCGGTGCCCAGCAGGTAGATCAGGGATTTGTCGTCGGGCGATTCCTTCTCGAGCGGAGCCAGCAGCTCGATCACTTTCTGGTTTTCACCGAGCTGCAAAGCGCAGTCCGCAAGCAGGAAAACCGCCTGCCGGTTGCCGGGCTGCTTTGAGACCACCGCCGCCAGATGCTCCGCCGCCACCGTGATCTGCGCTGTCTTATAGTACGCCAACGCCAGGTTCATCCGGACCGGCAGGTTGCCGGGATCCTTCTTGAGGGCCTGCGTGTATTCGCCGATGGCTTCTTCGTATCGGCCGAGCCTGGCGAGCGCCGCGCCCAGGTTGGATCGGGCCATAACGCTATCCGGGTTCTGCTCGAGGTAGGCCCGGTATTCGCGAACCGCGCCTTCGACATCGCCTCCCTGATGAAGCTGGATTGCGTGGCGCAGGATTGCCTCGCCGGAAGGTGGAGTTTGTGCCGCCAGTAGGGATGCCAGGCCCGCAACCACGCAGACCGTCCTAATGCGGGCGCGCATCCGATGACCTCTTTGCCAGGATCTCACGAAGCGCAGCCTCCAGGTCGGCCGCGTGGAAGTCGAGCTCACCCAGCCGGCTATTGAATACGACGCGGCCTCCCAGATCCACAACGTACACGCGGCTCGGCCAGGCTTGGTAGGCGGCTTCGGCGAGGCCATCCATGCCGTCCACGACAGCCGGCCACGGCAGGTTGAGCTTGCGAACGCAGAGGTTCGCGTGCTGGCGCTTTTCGGCGAGATCGCGCGCAGGCGCGAGCACCGCTCCGTCTCGTTCGTTAATGGTGCTCTGCCACTGCGTACCGGAGCCGTCTGCCGCGTGCGCTTCGCGGATGTACACGAGGCGGAATTCGATCCGGTCGCGATACTGCTCCGAAATCCTCTTCAATTCGGCGGCGGAGCTGCGCAATTTCGGGCAGGTGTAGCTGCCGAACACCAGGACCGTAGGCCGGGAAAGGTGCGCCAGATCCAGGCCCGCAATCGCCGGCGCTGCGGATCCGGGGGCAACACCCTCATCGCCCTGAGCCTTGGCTACCGGAAAGCCATTGGTGAGGGCTGTGCGAGCCTCCTTCGAACCGGGGCGGACCTGCACCGCACGCTCGAGCAGTGGGCGCGCCTCCTCTGGCTTCCCGCGATTCGCCAGGATCGATGCCAGTTGAAAATTGGCGTCGAAATCGTTCGGGTTCGCGGCGAGTTCCTTGTGGAAAGCCTCGATTGCCCCGTCGGCATCACCGCTGAACAGCAGAGCTTGGCCGTAGTAAGACTGAAGCGATGGGAGATCGGCACTCAGAGCCTCGGCCTTCGAGAATTCCTTCACTGCGGCCGGATAATTCCCAGCGGTGAAAAGCGCGCTCCCCAGCAGGAAGTGTCCCTCCGCGGATTCTCCACGGCCCAGAATCCGGTCGACCCGCAACTGCCCTTCGGCGACCCGTCCATCGCGAATGAGGGCCATCCCGAGCACATAATCCAGCGCCGGCTGGTCCGGCTGCGCAGCCTCGAAAGGCAGCAGCAGGTCGATTGCACGGCGAAACTCGCCGGTCCGAAGGCGGCAGTCGGCCAGCAGGAGCGCAAGGTTCAAATCGGAAGGTCGTGTTTTCTGAAGTGCCGCCAGTTCCAGGGCCGCTTCGTTGATCTGGAAGGACTTGTAATAGGCCAAGGCAAGATTGAAGCGGAGTTGAGGCACAATTTCCGGAGCCGCGATCTTAAGCGCCTCCCCGTACTGCTCGATCGCGTCTTCGTACCGGCCCAGCTTCACCAAAACGGCGCCAAGATTCGACCGCGTCTCGGCACGATTCGGATCGATCGCGACGCAGGCGCGATACTCGCGCGCCGCCGCCGCATAATCGCCGGCTTGATGAAGTTGGATTGCCCGCTCCAGCGCGCAAACGGGTGGTGGCGTTTGCGCCCTTAGTGCCGAGATCAGCAAAACGAACCCGAGACGATACACGGACAGACTGGAATACCCCGGAGAAGGATTCTATCATCAACACGGCCACCGGACACCCTAGTTGGCTGCAAGTCATTCGGATTCAAGCAGAACCGACCGTTAACACTGCGGTAACGTTGAGGTTTTTCACGTTCAACGGTTAACGTTCGGACCGCAAGCCATTCGTCGTATATAAGGTCACCTGTGGACCAGGCATTGCCCGGTACTAGTTGGTCTACTTTCGTCAACCTAGTACATTCACGGCTTTGCGGGGCACGTGCAGAATTACTCGACAGCATTTTTTGGCCCCTTCCTAATACGACTACCCCTATATTCGTTAATGCTAAGGTTCCAAAGGGCTTGTTAACCCAAAGATGGAAAATTTGTAGTTCGTCACGCGGGTAGTGCTTTTATACTACGGTGGAACCTCGGAGGGATGGGTCCAAATGAGAGAAATTCAAAGCTTGTGGAGGGCTGGCTGCACCAAGTTGATAGCTGGCATGGCGCTGGCTGTCCTTCTGGCAGCCAACCTGTCGGCTCAAGGTATCTACGCCACTCTGACCGGGATCGTGACTGACCCTTCGACTGCTGTCGTCGCCAAGGCCAAAGTCACCCTGACCGACGCACAGTCAGGTTCCCAGCGTGAAACCCAGACCAACAATGACGGGTACTTCACTTTTGCCTCCGTTCCGGTAGGGACGTACACCATCGCGGTTGAGGCTAAGGGCTTTGTTACGTATAAGGCGCTGGGTATCGCCCTTGGCGGCGGGGAGAAGCGCAACCTCGACGTATCGCTTCAGGTCGGTTCCACTTCCCAAGCGGTCGAAGTCACGGGTCTTGTCGACCAGATCGCTCCCGTCGACTCCGGCGAGAAATCCGCGACCCTGACAACCAAGGAACTCCAGAGCTACGTGCAAACCGGTAGCAACGCCGCCGAGTTCATCAAGATTATGCCGGGCTTCGGCATCGCGAACGGCACGTCGAACAAAGCCAACTATACCGGCGAAACCATAGGCATCAATGCCAACGGCGATGCCGGCAGCCAGAGCCCGCTCAATAATGCCTTTTCTTACAACGGTCTGCCGGGCAACTCGCTCGACATCACCGCCGATGGTGCGCACGTCTCAGATCCGGGCTGCAACTGTGACACTCCGGTGAATCCGAATTCGGACATGGTGGAAGAATTCAAGGTGCTGACCTCGAATTTCAGCGCCGAAAACCAGAAAGGACCCGCCGTGATTACGTCGGTCTCCAAGTCCGGCGGCCACGACTTCCACGGTTCCGCTTTCATTTATGCCCGCAACTATGCGTTAAACGCCAACGATGCCCAGTTCAACGCCAACGGCCAGCCCCGGCCGGAAAACAAATACTACTATCCGGGCGGCACAATCGGTGGACCCGTCCTGATTCCGGGCACCAAATTCAACAAGAACCGTAACAAGCTGTTCTTTTTCACCGGCTACGAATACTTCTACCAGGTGCTCGATACCGGCCTGCTGCGCGCTACCGTGGCCACCCCAGGCATGATCAACGGCAATTTCTCGCCGGCTGAGTTGAGCAAACTCGGGAACATCACCGCTTCCGGCGGACCTCCCGGACAGGTCAACCAGGCGACCTTTCCGGGTGGCATCATCCCGTCCAACCTGATCGACCCCAACACGCAGGCCATGATGAAGCTTTTTCCGCAGCCGAACGCCGATTCAAATTCCACGGGCGGATTCAACTACGTGCAGGCCGAAACCTTCAACCAGAACAACACTCAGTGGATGGCGCGAGTTGATTACAGCATCAGCGATAATACCAAGCTGTTCGTTCGCTACAACCTGCAACGCGAGACTCAGTTGTTCCCGGTCGGCCTGTGGTGGCGCAATGGCGGCCAGGTTCCCTACCCCACGCCGGTTGAAGGAAAGAATCGCTCCGACTCTGTCTCCGCGTCTTTGACCCACGTGTTTAGCCCCAGCATGACCAACGAGTTTGTCTTTGGCTACACGTTCATCGGGTTCCCGAATGTCTTCGAGGATCCTTCGAAAGTTGATCGCAGCAAGGTCGGCTACAACTACAAGGGCCTGTTCAAGAACGGTGTTGCCCAGATTCCCGCGTTCGGCGGATGGGGCGGCGGCGAAGCGGCTTTGATCTTCAATCCGGGCGGTTTCGAAGCCGGCGGACCTTCCCAGGGGCTGTACGCGAACAAGTACATGCCCAGTTTCAGCGATACCATGACCAAGGTGTGGGGGACCCACACCATTAAGGGCGGCTTCTTCTGGGAGTGGATCCGCAACGCGCAGCCGGCCAACAACTACACCAATGGCTTCCTGGAATTCAACGTGGGCAATCCGAATAGCACCGGCAGCGCCTATGCCGACGAGCTGCTCGGTATTCTGAACAGCTACCAGGAGACCAGTTTCAACCGCATCAACGATATCGCCTACAACACGTATGAAGGCTTCGTGCAGGATTCGTGGAAAGTCAATCGCAGATTGACTGTGGAATACGGCCTGCGCTTCACCCACTTCCAACCTTGGTATGACCGGTTAGGCTACGGTTACTCCATCTTCGATTACTCAAAATACAGCTCGAGTTGCACTCCGCTGCAATATTGCGGATTCGAATGGAACAAGCGCAATCCGGCCGTGCCGCTGGGCGGCTTTCCGACCCGGGCGCTCTTCTATCAGCCTCGCTTTGGCGTCGCCTACGACGTCTTAGGATCAGGCAAGACCGTTCTGCGCGGCGGATGGGGCCGATACTACTACCACGCCGGCCAGTTCACCAACGGCCTGGATGTCTCGGCCGGAGTCGTATCGCGCAACCTCGGCGCCAACGTCAATGGCGTGCCGGTGCTGGCCAGGAATCTCGACACGCTGAATGTCGCCGACCAGGCCTCCAGCCCGTCCGCCGTGGACAGCAAAGATGACCGGCAGGCCCACACGGATAGCTACAGCTTTACGGTTTCGCAGCGGTTGCCTTGGTCGAGCCTGCTCGAAGTCGCTTATGTCGGCAACATGACCCGCGATATTCCGAGTTCCGGCAATGGCGGCAGCGCGGGATTCAATACCCTGAACATCAATCTGGTCCCCGTAGGTTCCATGCTCGCCAAGAACAACGGAGGCGTCGATCCCAACTCTCTGACGGCGGATAATTTCCGTCCGCTCAAGGGATTCTCGGACCTCTACCTGGCTACAAACAACGCCTACTCGAACTATAACGCCCTGCAACTGACCTGGATCCGAACCAAGGGCAGATACACAATCAACATGAATTACACCTTCGGCAAGGCGATGGGTCTTGTCAGCTTCCATGACCAGTTCAACCTGGATAACAACTACGGTGTTTTGCCGTCCAACCGCACCCACATCTTCAACATTGCGTATTCGATAGAGCTGGGCAATCCGGTGAAAGACAAGCTGGCCGGCGGATTCGTGAACGGCTGGCAGGTCTCGGGCATCGTGCAGGCGCAGAGCGGCGCGAACCTCTCGGGATTTCAAAATATCGGGAATGGCGCCAACTTCAATTTGCAGACCAACGCTGCGAAAATCCCCGGTACGACCTTCAACATCAGCAACGCCTCTCTGCTGGGGACCACCGATATCGCGCTCAACCCGGTGCTGACCTGCAATCCGGCGTCTGGCCTCGGAACCAATCAGTACATCAATCCGAATTGCTTCACGCTGCCGACCGGCGTCGGGCAGAACGGTCCCACCGTTCTGCCGGCCATCTATGGCCCGGCCTTCTTCAACTGGGACATGGGCCTCTTCAAGAATTTTCAAATCAAGGAAGCGAAGAAGATCCAGATCCGGTTCAATGGCTACAACTTCCTGAATCACCCGTTGTGGTCGTTCAACGGAAGCAACCTTACCCTAGGCTTCGATCCCAACACCCTCAAGGTCAACACGCCATTGTTCGGCTCTGTGACACAGAAGCAGGGGCATCGCGTCGTCCAAATGGCGCTGAAGTTCTTCTTCTGATGACCCGCAGCCCTGCGGGACGTACACCTCCGATGCGTCCCGCGGGGCTGAGGTGTACGATGAACGGTAGATGCGAGGCTTCCCGGTATCCGTTTGGATGCTCGCTTTTCTCGCCGGCGTCCGCCCGGCACCCAGCCAGACGGCTCCGCCAACGTTCCAGGCACTCGCCCGCCAGGCCGATGCCGCGCGCGACGGTCGGCAACTGGAAAAGGCGGTGAGCCTGTACCGGCAGGCCCTCAAACTCAAGCCCGACTGGGACGAGGGACTCTGGAATCTCGGCTCCATTACCTACGATCTCGACCGCTACACCGAGTGCGCCGCCACCTTCCGCCGGCTCGGCGCGTTGAAACCGGATAGCGCGCCGGCGTGGACCATGGCGGGCCTTTGCGAATACAAGCTACGCCGCTACGACGCCGCCGTGGAGTGCCTGATCCAGGTCGAGCGCTCAAGGTTTCAGGAGCCGCCTGAACTGGCGCACGCCGCCAGGCTTCACTATGCGCTGGTCCTTACCAAAACCGGCAGTTTCGAAAAGGCTGTCGCCATGCTCACCGAGCTCACCCGGGTCGATCACAAGTCGCCCGAGATTGTCGCCGCGGCCGGCATCGCTGGTTTGCGCCGCCCACTGCTCCCGCCCGAGGTGCCGGAAGCCGACCGCGAGCTGGTCTTCAAGCTCGGGGATGCCATGGCCACCGCCATGGAATTCGATTCCAAAGACGCCATCCGGAAATTCGAAGAGTTGGTGCAGCAGTATCCCGCCGAGCCCAACGTCCACTTCCGGTTCGGCGCTTACCTGAATACGCAGGATACCGATCGCGGCATCGAGGAGATCAAGAAAGCTCTGGCTCTGGCTCCCGACCATATTCCTGCGCTGGTCGGCTTGGCCACAATCTATCTGAAGCGCGAAGAGACCGTGCCTGCCCTGGAATATGCCGAACGGGCCGTCAAAGCCGCCGCCGGCGACTACTCGGCGCACGTCGCTCTGGGCAGAGTTATGCTGGCCAGAGAAGATCCTGCGCGGGCTGCGTTTGAACTCGAGCAGGCAGTCAAGCTGGCACCCGCCAGCGTGGAGGCCCGTTACAACCTCGCATCCGCATACTCGCGGCTGGGAAGAAAAGAGGAAGCGGCGCGCGAACTGGCTGAGTTCAAGCGCCTGCAGGATCTGGCGAAGTAATGGAGGCGTTATGACAACCCGGTGGCTTCGGCTTACCTCCCTTGCGACGGCCGCGCTGTTGCCCTGGCCTATACCCGCGCAGCAGCCGGCGAATCCGCAGGCACCCACGTTTCGAACCACTGCCGAAGAAGTCTTGCTCGACCTGATCGTCCGCGACAAGAAGGGCAAGCCGGTGACCGACCTCAAGCCGTCCGACCTCAACGTGTTCGACAGCGGAGCCAAACAAACCCTGACCGGATTCCGGCTGGTCGCCGGGTCGGAAGCCATCGCGAGCGGCGGCGCGAAGACCACGCTGGATCCGCTGCGGCAGGTGCGCTTGGTGACATTGGCTTTCGAATCCATGAATGAGGCCAGCCAGCGCAAGCTCGCCCGCTCGGCCGCGCTCGACCTCGTCCAGGGCGGCCAAGGGACCAATGTCTTCTACTCCGTGGTGGTGATCAGCGCCCAATTGTTGGTGCTGCAGCAGTTCACCACCGACAAAGCGGCGCTCACCAAGGCCATCGAGCGGGCCACGGAAGGACTTGGCGGACCCACCATGGCATCCGAATCGGAGGCTATCCAGGCCGAATTGAAGCGCAACCTCGGCGGCCAGAACGGAGGCGTCCAGGATTCCGACCTACTCGCCGCCGCCAGCGCAACCGCGAGCCAGACCGTGTCCAACGGTGACCAGGCCCTGCAGGCCCGGCTCGCCTCCATCATGCTCGACATGCTGCGCATGGACGCCGCCGCCGCCAACCAAGGCACGAGGCTGACGCTTTCGGCGTTGCGCGCGCTCGTCGAAGGGCAACGCCGCATGCCCGGCCGCAAGTCGATCGTCTATTTCACCTGGGGCATGTACCGCGGGCCGGAGCTGGACGCTCCCTTCCGTAGCCTTATTAGCACCGCGAACCGCTCCAATGTCACCTTCTATTCCATCGATACCCGCGGCGTGATGGTGGGAGCGCAAACGGCCGCCGCCACGAGTCAACTGAGAGGCGCCGCCCGCGCCAGCGCCACCACGATGACCCAGACTGAGGGTCCGGTCACCAAGGACCAGGTGATGTCGTCCGATAACGCCGAGGTCTCCGCCCGCTCGAACGTGCAGGAGGCCATCCGCGACCTTGCCGAATCCACTGGTGGCTTCCTGATCGGCGATAGCAACGACCTGCGAGTTCCGCTGCACCACGTCAACGAGGAGATCAGCAGCTACTACGAGCTGTCTTACAACCCCGGAATTCAGAACTACGACGGCAGTTTCCGCAAGCTCTCGGTGACCGCCAACCGCAAAGACCTGGTGATTCATGCGCGCAACGGATACTTCGCCCTGCCTCCCGACATCCGCGGTGCAGGCGTACAGCCCTTCGAAGTGGCCTTGTTGCAGATGCTCTCCGATGGCAAACCGGCCGACGATGTGAAGTTCCGCGCGGGAGGTCTGCGGCTCGAGGCGCGGCCGCAGGGGACCTCGGTCCTGGTGCTGGTCGAAGTACCGCTGCATGAGCTACAGCCAGTAGCGGATTCCGGGAAGAATTCGCAAAGCGTGCACTGCTCGCTGCTGGCGCTGGTCAAGGACGCGAAGGGCGAGGTCGTCGAAAAGCTGTCGCGTGACCGGTCTTTCGTGGTGACCCCGGAGCAGCTTAAGGGCGGGAATTTTCTGGACAAGATGACGGTCACTCTGCCCGCCGGCAAATATACTTTGGAGAGCGTGGTCATGGACCGCCACAGCAATAAGGCGGGAGTTCAGCGTACGGACTTCGCCGTGCCGGCCACCAGCCCAGGGGTAGGCATTTCGTCGCTAGCCGTGGTGCGCTCCTACACGCCGAATGCGAAAGGAACGGACCCGAACGATCCCTTTGTTTTCCAGGGCGGGCTGATCACGCCCACGCTGGACACGGTTGTCAAGAAGGACGCCAACGCGATGTTGCGCCTCTTCTTCACCGTCTACCAGGATCCTGCCATAGCGGGCAAGCCCGGCGTCGAAATCGAATTCCTCCAGTCCGGAAAGAGCCTCACCAAGGTGCCGATGCTTCTCCCCGACGCCGATCCGCAGGGGCGGATTCCCTACGTGATGACCATCCCGGCGGCCTCGATCCCTCCCGGCAGCTACGATGTTCGTGCGATATCCCACCAGGGCCCCTCCACGGCGGAAGTAACTGCAACCATTCGGATAGAGCCATAGCCATACTTCGGAAGTCCAAACCTCAGAATGCCGTAAGAGAGGCCGCGAAGGGTGGCAGCGCCGCGTTAACGCTGGCGCTGCGCAAGTGTTAACGGAACTCTCGACGTTAAGAATCGGACTTGAAGATTGCTTCGCCGCGTGTGTATACTTGCCATCAAATCCGCCTCAGGGGGCGACATCCATGCAGACGTCAGCCGACTTCGCGCAAGAACGACGTGAGCTGGAACGGATCTTGGGATCAGGGATCTTTCATCGAGCGCCGAATCTGGCATTGCTCCTGACATACGTGTGCACGAAGTACTTCGAGGGGACAGCCGAACAGATCAAGGAATACAACATCGCGGTGGATGCGCTGGGGCGTCCGCCCGACTTCGACCAGAAGCGGGACTCGATTGTGCGGGTGGAGGCCCATCGGCTGCGCAAACGGCTGCGCGAGTATTACGATGCGGAGGGTGCGGAGCACCCGATGCGGATCGATATGCCACCCGGTCAGTACGCGCCGCAGTTCCTGGTGCGTGGCGCTACCACACCGAGCCTGAGTCCCATAGCCCTTGTGGCGCAGGAAGAAGCGACCGCGAATGGCGCTCCGGCAAAGTCCCATCTGGAGCCAGAATCGACCAACGGAACGGTGTTTGCGGTTCCAGCGGGTGTGACGATTCCGCCCGCCCGGACTTATCGGGGCTTGACCGTCGCGGCCGTGCTCCTTCTGGTTTTCTGTACGACCGCTATTGCGTTGTGGAAGGCACCAATCGGAAAGGCATTGAGGGCCACGACGACTCCCTCAGCCAACTCGCCGCCGCTCGCTGCCGGCGCGGACGAGGTTCGTATCCTGGCGGGACATCTAGGCAGCGACTACACTGACCGGCTGGGACGGGTCTGGCACTCGGACCGTTATTTTCAGGGCGGGCACGTTTTCGAAACCGTCGATCACCCGATCTTCGGCACACGCGAGCCGCGGATCTATCAGAGCCGCCGTGAAGGGGCCTTTGAATATGCGATTCCGCTGGCTCCGGGAGTGTATGAGCTGCGACTTCACTTCGCCGAGACCCTGTACGGTGAGAACAACGTGGCCGGCGGAGGTGAGTCGAGCCGCGTCTTCAACGTGCACATCAACGGCCGCGAGGTGCTGCACGAGTTCGACGTGATCAGCGAAGCCGGTCCGAGCACCGCCGACGTCCGCGCGTTCAAGGATATTTCGGCTGCGCCGGACGGGAAGCTCCATCTTCGGTTCGAGCCCTTCACCAATCCGCCGCTACTGTGCGCCATCGAAATCACTCCAGGGGTCGCGGGCAAGTTCAAGCCCGTCCGGATGGTCGCGCTCGACCGCGCCTACACCGACAAGCAGGGGCGCGTCTGGGAGCCGGACCGGTACGCGCGCGGAGGGCAAACGGTCCTGCGAACCAAGCCGGTCGAGGATGCTCCCGATTCCGAGCTCTTCCGAGGCGAACGCTTTGGGAACCTCCGTTATGTCGTCCCGGTTCCTCCGGGACGATATGGGATGACCATCTACGCCGCCGAGGCCTGGTTTGGCCCCGGCACACCGCCCGGCGGAGGGGTCGGTAGCCGCGTGTTCGATATTCTCTGCAACGGGGTGGTGCTGCGCCACGGCTTTGACGTTTTCAAGGAAGCCAAAGGCGCCGGACGCGCGACCGCGTTCACCGCTCACGGTCTGGAACCGGACGCGCAGGGCAAACTGAATATCGCCCTAGCGCCGACACGGAATTATGCCTGCGTGAATGCGATCGAAGTGATCGACGAATCCAGATAGCGAGCTAGGGCGCAGCCTGCCACCCGCCAAACGTGCCTTCAAGCCGCTGTGCGATCTCCACTGCAACATCCTCTCGCCACGGCGCAGCGGCAACCTGCACTCCGATGGGCAGGCCCTCGGCGGATGCGCCACACCGCACTACAGCCGCCGGCCAGCCGGTCAGGTTATAGGTCATGGTGTAGCTGAAGCCGCGGAAATTTGCGTCCTCGATGGATGTTCCGTGCGGCAGGGCCGGGCCAGAGGATACCGGCGAAAGGATCGCGTCGAAGTCGTTGAGGAACACGGACATGCCCGCACGGAAGTGGTCGAGCTGGGCCCAGTACTCGCTGAAGCCGGCAACGGTTGTCCGGTAGGGCTCGAGTTTGGTGATCCAGCCTTCGAGCAGCGGATGCGTCCTCGTGCTCCCGATCGCTCGCAGGAACTCGCGGAGGCTATCGCCGCCGTCGGGTCCTAGCAGCTTCATTTCCAGGTCATAGCTTTGGTCGAGTGCGGGCGGACGCCGCTCTTCGACGATGAAACCCGCTTCCGCCAGCGCGCCCGCGGCCTTGCGCACGAGTTCCACGGTCTCTGGAGCAGGCGGCGCAATCCCGTTATCCGTGAAAAACGCGATGCGCCGGACGTCCGGCTGGCCTCCATACGGCATGGGAACCACGGTGTGATCCTCACCATCCGGGCCGACGAGGATCTGCATCAGCGCGAGCAGATCCTCGACACGCCGCGCCATCGGGCCGATCTGCCAGAGTGTCTCGATCCACCCTCCATGAGGAGGAACGTGCCCGGTGCGCGGCAACCGGCCCGAGGTCGGTTTGATGCTCGTAATTCCGCAATAATGGGCTGGCACACGGACGCTGCCGGCTGCGTCGCTTCCGAGACCAAACGGAGATCCGCAGGCAGCAATCAGCGCCGCCTCTCCGCCGCTGGACCCCCCGGCAGTGCGGCTGAGGTCGTATGGATTGTTGGTACGGCCGCGAAACAGATTATCGCTTTCAAAGGCGAACAGCAAATCGGGAAGATTGGTCCGGGCGACTGGGATCGCGCCCGCGGCGCGCAGCCGGGCGACCAGCGTGGCGTCCCGGGGTGAGGGCGGCGCGTTCTGGAAGCCTATGGTTCCCGCGGTGCACACGCATCCGGCAACCTCGATTGAATCCTTGACGGAGAACGGAACGCCATCGAATGGCCCCAAGGTCTCCCCACGCCGGCGCCGCTCGTCCGCCGCCCGCGCCTCGCGGCACGCCGTCTCGCGCAGCACGTCGACCGCGGCGTTCAGCATCGGGTTGACGCAATCGATCCGCTCCAGATGCGCTTCCACCAGTTCGGACGAAGACACTTCGCCCTCGCGAATCAGACGGCCCTGCGCCAGGCCGGACAGGGCCAGGATGTCGTTCATTCTTCTTTGATTATCAGGCGTTGATTGGCTTGCACGTTGGAGAGCTTCTGTTTGCCCCCGCTGGGCCATTCGATTTCGACGGCGGACGCCGAGGCGTCTTTGCCGAGCCCGAAGGTCAAGGCCAGATCGCTCGCCGAGCAATAGCTCGATCCGCTGTGGACCGTCTGCCACTGCGTGCCTGCGGCGCTGGTCACGCGTACGACGGCGCCAAGGGCGCTCCGATTGCTTTTGGTACCTTCGAGTTTGAGCTGCAACCAGTGATTGCGGTTACCTCCGTCATTGCGGTACAAGTATGCCGGACCGTGGTTGGTGGTAAACAGCACGTCAAGATCGCCGTCGCGGTCGAAATCGCCGTAGGCCATCCCACGCGCCACCATTGGCCTGGTGAACGCGCTCATTGGGTCGAATTTCCCCCGGCCCGCATTGTGCAACAGCAGCGGCAACTCCGCGTATTGGATCTTCGGCTGCACCCGCCCGATTTCCTCTTCAATGTGTCCGTTGGCCGCCAGGATGTCGGGGTAGCCATCCAGATCGTAATCGAAGAAAAAGAGACCGAAGGTGAGCGTCAGCAGGCTGGCGCGCCCCACGGTTGACTGCGGCGCTTCGTCTACGAACAGACCGTTGCCTTCGTTATGATACAGGCCCAGCATCTGGTTGGAAAAATTGCCGACGATGAGATGCGGGCGGCCGCAGCGATCGTAGTCGGTCGCATCCACCCCCATGGCGCCGCGCGCTACGCCGTCTTCCCCGAAGGCCACTCCGGCGGCTAACCCTTCCTCCTTGAAGCGCCCGTCGTGGAGATTGCGGTAGAGTTTGTTCGGCTGCGTATCGTTGGAGACGAACAGGTCGGGCCAGCCGTCGCTATTGTAATCCAGCACCGCCACCCCCAGCGATTTGCTGGTCGCATCCGCCAGGCCGGCCTTGGCAGTCACGTCTTCGAACTTACCGCCGCCCAGATTGTGAAACAGCTTCGGCGCCGAGCCCTTGTACGACTCCGGCGTACAGTAAGACTTCGTCGCTCCGTCGATCGAGCACCAGAGGTCGCCCGCGGCGGTCCACTGGACATAGTTGGCGACAAAAAGATCGAGCTTGCCGTCGCGGTCGTAATCGAACCATGCGGCGCTCGCGCCGAACGCCTCGTTCTTGATGCCCGCTTCGCGCGTCACGTCGCGGAAGTGCCCGCCGCCTTCGTTGTGGAACAGGCGGTCGCCGCCGAGGGTGGTGATGTAGACGTCGTCGCGGCCGTCGTTGTCGTAGTCGCCGATCGCCACGCCGAGGCCGTAGATCTCGACATCCAGCCCGCTGCCGCGCGTGATGTCTGTGAACGTGCCGTCGTGGTTGTTGCGGTACAGAGCCGCGGTGGTACGCCGTCCGCGCGGTGTCCAATCCTTGCCGTTGATCAGCAGAATATCCAGCCAGCCGTCGCCGTCGGCGTCGAAGAACGCGCACCCGGCGCCCATGGTTTCAGGTAGCCATTTCTTGCCGGCGCGTCCCGAGTTGTGCGCGAAATGCATGCCGGCGGCCGCGGTGACATCGGTGAACCGCACCGGCTCGTCAACGGCGCGAAGCTCGAAGATCGCCGGCGCTGTCAGCAATAGGAGCGCTGACGTGATCGTGAATCGATTGCCTCTCATTGTTGTCCTCGGGGCTCAAAAGCCGCTGCTTCGCCGTGATCGCCTGCGACGCCTCATCCGCCTTGAAGCGTTGGAAGAGCTTCTGCTCGCGCCCGGCGGCGTCCATCCGCCCCAGCCCGCGATAGCAGAGCATCAGCGTGTAGTGCGCCTGCACGTCCTCGGGATCCACGGCGAGGGTCTTCCGCAAGGCCTGCGCGGCATCTCCGTATTGGCGTTTCAAGAACAGGATCCGGCCGATCTGGTTGGTGGTCACCCGATCGCGCGGGTACTGCTGCTCCGTCCGCCGCAGGCTGCGCAGCGCGCCATCGTAATCGCCGGCCGCTTTTTGGATCATCGCCAGGAAGAAGTGTCCGCGTGCCAGGTTGGGTTCCAAAGCCAGCGCCTTCTCCACGAACGGACGCGCCGCTTCGGTCTCGCCTTCCTGCACCAGCGCGCGGCCCACGTTGAGCCAGCCATCGGCGTATTGCGGCTCTGCTTCGGTCACGCGCCGAAACGCGTACTCGGCGCCCTTGAGATCGCCCTGCAACAGCAGCCCGATGCCCCAATCGTTCCAGCGCTCCCGATCCTGCTTTCTGACTACCGGGGTCCACACCGTAGTCCCGAGCGGCACCGATGCACTCGCCTGTGCCAGGGTGATCACCGGCAGGTCGGGAGTGCGTCCGCGGATCTTCCCCGAGACATTTGCTGGAATCAATTCCGGACTGAAGTCATACTCCATCCCGTTGTGATTCAGGCCCAATAGGGCAGGGTTCTGACCCGGCTTCGGCTTGCCTGCATAGGAGAACTGCGTATAATACCAGGAGAATTTCCGGTAATTCAGTTTCGCCGTGAAACGGATGGGCCCCATCGCGCCCTTCGGAATCTTGACCAGGAAGTGCGCCGTGTCGGCCGCGCCCGGCGGAATCAGGCGCACGTAGAGCAGGCTGCGCGCCTGCCACGCATTCCGCTTGTTGATGGCATTGCCTTCCCCATCGAGCTGATACGACTTATAGAAGTGTGCGCCGGGATCGACCGGCCCCTTCCCGCCATCGGTCACTCCACCGCTCCAGAAGATCGTGCGGCCTGCACCGTCCTGGGCCTGCAATTCGAGCCAGGTGTCGAACGCGTCTACCGTGCCGCCTGGAAAGAAATGGCCGATTTTCCTGGTGCGAACCACCACGTCGACGCGGGCGGTACTTCCCTGCTCCAGCCGCACGCCCGACGCGTCCACCGGAGCCGCCACCTTGCCGACGTCCCGCAGCACCGCTGCCACGTTCTGCTCGGCTTCTTCGCCGACCGCGAATGTCGAGCTCGCCTGCACCGCGTCGCTGCGCCGCCGCATCGGCTGTCCGCCCGTTTCTGTCGCCGGCGAGACCGCGAAAATGTCCACGGTGATGAATCCGGATTTTAGAAACTCCTCAGCCGCCCGCAACTGCACCGGATCCTGATTGGCGTATGGCACGGCGGTATTTGCCGCGGCGAACCGGTGCGAGTGCACCTTGCCGTCGCGATTCCCGGGATCCCGCGAGGGAGTCAGGGGCATGTGGCAATCCGCGCAAGTCTGCGATTTGGCCGGATAGTAGAACGATCGCGCGCCCTGCCCCGAGACACCGCTGGCCTGCCAGTTATCGTAATCGTTGAAGCCGCGCAGCCAGCGGTAGTTGTTCACGGGAAAATCCAGGTGGACCTTGTGGCACGCGGCACAGAACTCGGCGCTCTGGTCGGCCATGAACGGCTTGAGAAAGGTGCGCTTGTGCGGCTTCGGGTTCAGATAGGTCAGGAAGTAATCCAGCGCGCGGATATAGCGGTTGTGGCTGGAGGCGAGCTCATGCAGCGGCGGATACTCCACGCGGAAATCGGCGTTGCCCATGGAGCTGCCCACGTGGACAATCGCGTGGCACGACATGCAGCCCAGCCCGGCCTGCGCCTCCGGAGTGTCGATTTGCTCGCGAATCGGCCGGTCAAAGCGGCCATTGAAGAAGACCGCGTGGTCGTGGCACCCCGCGCACCATTTGCTGGGCCGCGTGCCCGCGACGTCCTGCATGTACTCGATCGACTTCCGGTAGAATTGGTTGTTGAACGAGGCGAAGTGGTGCATCGAACTCTTCCACTGCTCGTAGATATCCTTGTGGCACTGGCCGCAGGCCTCCGAATCCATGAAAAAGTTCGAGGGGATGATATTTCCGGTATTGGTCTGCGCGGATGACGGCGCGAAGGGCGATTTGGCGCCCGCGCCCTCTTCGTCCATGGAAAGGGGCGCCGTCGGAGGGTTCTCGATGCGCTGGTGAGGCCGGTTCACCACCGCCAGCGCCAGTCCGGCCAGCACGCAGGCTACGCCCACGAAGGCTATCCGGTATCGCAGGCCGATGATCATAAGGGCCGCCAGCGCCAGCAAGATGTGCAGCGCCAGGGCCCAACGGTGCTCCACCAGGTTGCCGCGGAATACGAGATACATCGCCGCGGCCGCCGATGCGATGAACGCGCCGCACTCCCGGGGATACCGATGCAACCAGCCGATGGCCGCCACCGCCAGCGCCAAACCCAGCCCCAGGTGCAGCAGCACGTTGGCTTCATAGAAGATGCTGGCCTGCGCGAAAGCCGCGAGATAGGCGCTGTTGACGATCAGCAGCACCAGTCCATACTTTGCTGCCCGTCTCATTCGGTACCTCCGCGCAGCGGACGAATCAGCCGGAGTGCCGGCCGCGTGTTGAACTCTCTCACGTACTCCCGATGGAGGGCGTCCTCCGGATACTTCTCCCCCGCTGGGTACGGATAGCTGCTCATCCCGTGAAAGGGCAGCGGCGCCACCGTCTGGGAGAAAGCCGTGTTGGCGTCGGCATCCTTGGCCCACCCGTCCACAAGCAGCAGGAAATCGCGCTTCCATCCGGCAGGCAGCGGCGGCAGACCATTGGCGTTGAAACGAAGGCTTACCTCGTCGCCCGACCCCATGATCACCAGCCGATCATCGGCCTCCTGCATTAGATCCTCTACTGCCCCATACCGCGTGTAATTGCCCGCCGTCGGATTCCACATGGATGTCCCGCTCACGGTCCGATAGTCAAATTGCTCCGGCTGTTTACGCTCGGGGTCTATCTTCGCCTTGGAAAACCCGCGGAAGTGCAGATCCGCGGAAAGCAGTCCCGCAGCGGTCAGCCGGCTGTCCGTCGCAGCATCGCTTTCAATCAAGTAAATCTCGTCCCAATAGACGCACAGGTTCGTCACGATCCGGACTTCCCGCGACGCAGAGAGAAACTTACCGGCAAGGTCGACGGCCATGGTCTTCGGCTTACCCGACGGAATGCCCATGTCCTCGATCACCGTCTTCCAGTTGCCCTCCGCGTCTTTCACCTGAAGGTAGGGGAACACTAGATCACGCTGCTCCTGCATCGCCGAAAGGAATGTGCTTCCATCGGCCCAATCCACCCAGCCGTGAAGCACCAGAACCGCATGATTAGAAGCCGCGGCGCCGCCAAAATCCAGATCCAAATGGTGCATCTCCGCCACGCCTGCGGAGTTCCTCCGGAATGCATCGGGATAAGTGAAATCGCGTTGCCGAAGCGCCGCAAGCACATTGTTGCCGCGGTCGTCCAGGGCACGCCTCGGATAAACCCGCTGTTCCACTCCGAACAAGCGGAACTCCGGGAACGGGGGCGACTTGAATTTCTCGTTGGTGACGATCTCCATGCGTATCGGATGATCCAGCGCCAGCAGCTTGATCTGGTCCAGGTAGGAAACCTCGTGCAGCTCCTCGGTCATCCGCACTTCATACGCGCCATCTCGTTCGCGCAGATGATTACCCGGTATCGAGACGTATTCATCGTGGTCCACGGGGAAGAATCGCCCGTCGCCGGAACTCGCCCCCAGCGGCGCGACGCCCAACACGTCCGTGATGAACACGAACCGCTCTCCGTTCCACGTGAAGACCATGGGGCACGAGCCCGACAGGCGCGGCGCTTCCTTGATCGCCGCCACCTTATCGACCGGCTGATTCAGCTCGTTCTGGATCAGGCCGTTCGGCCAGGTGATGCGGACCGTCTCGATTTCTTTTTGTCCGACCAGGCGGAACACCAGCGGCACGCCTTCATAGGTCTGCTTCTCGTAGACCACGCCGGCCTTTACTTCGACCTTCGCGCCCACCGCGGATTTCAGGTTCTTCACGCCAGTGAGCGCAATCTCGATCCAATTCCCATAATCGGCAGCGGTGTCGTGGTCCAGAAACAGCGTCCCGCCGGCGATCCGCGCACGCGCCAGCCGTCCGTTGGTGTCGAAATCCGCCATCTCGATCGCGCCGTCCGTGGGCACGAAGGCGCCGACGCGTTCGAACCCGCCGGGCCTGTTGAACAGCAGAACTCCCGGGCGCGCTGCCCGAAGGTCCGTGCGCCCGTCGTGATTTTCATCCCGGGCTGTGAGATCCGCTGCGCCTGCCGGCAACGCGGCCATGGGGACGGCTTCATACGCCCCCGCCAGCCGGTCGCGATACAGCACGCCCGGGTGACCCTGGTAAGAAACCACCAGGTCGAAGCCCGGTGTGTCCGGCTCCAGGTCGAAGCGGGTTGCGCTCAACGCGTGCCCGGCGACGAACGGGAAGCGCTTCGTCTCATCGCTGAAACCCGCGCTGCCGTTGTTGCGGAGCAGTTTCGATTCGTCCCCCAGCAAGAAGAGATCCAGGTCGTAATCGTGATCGAAATCCAGCCAGAGCGCCTGTCGGAAAAACCCCGCCGCAAGATCCGCGTGCTTGCGGAATTTCCCGTTGTCGTTCCGGTACAGAGCCGCCCCCTGGGTGGTAATCACGCAGAGATCGGGGAACCCATCGTTGTCGAAATCCCCAGGCGTGATCCAGACCACGTTGTGCAGGCCCTCAAGCCCTGAATCCGCGACCAGAGTTTTGCCGTTGCGAAACACGTCCACACGCCCACCTGACCACGCCACAAGGCTCGGACGCGGTCCGCCATCCAGCGCGATCGCCGCGACACCCGGCGTGCCCGCGTCGAAACCGCCGCTGATACGCTCGCTGCGATATACAGGCGCACTTGGCGGCGGCATGGACGGCGCGTCGAGCGGATCGAAGATTTCGGCGTAGAAGCTCCACTCCATGTCCTCGGGAACGGCCGCCCCTTCCTGCTGCTTCTTCAGTTCTTGAAAAACACGAAGCTCTTCGGCGGCCTCCTGCGGCCGGTTCGTTTGCCGGTAGAGTCCGTAAAGCTGGAAATGGGGCGCGGCCAGCAACGGGTTCAGGCGGCGCGCGGT
>DATJYW010000355.1:0-22696 GCA_035499435.1 Candidatus Acidiferrales bacterium
GCCGGCGATTGTTTCGCCGGCGGCTTCATCGGCTATCTCGCCGGCCGCGGCCTGGCGCCGAATCAGGGCCAGGTCGATCTTGACGAGCTGCGCCGCGCAGTCATCTACGGCAGCGTGATGGGCAGCTTCTGCTGCGAGAGCTTCGGCGTCGACCGCTTCCGCACGCTCACCCGCGAAGAAATCGAGGCGCGCTATCGCGAGTTCAAAGACTGCACCGAGTTCTAGACGCCCCGTGGGACAGGCTTTAGCCTGTCCAGCGGCGCTGGCGCTGATAAGCGCGGTCTCGGTTGCCTTCTTCTACTACCGCGGCTACCTCTGCTACTACGGGGATGCCGAGGCGCACCTCAACATCGCGCGCCGCATCGTCGATTCCCGCACTCCCGGCTACGATCAGATCGGCACCGTCTGGCTGCCCCTGCTCCACTGGGCCATGATCCCCCTGGCGCGCACCGATTCCCTGTGGACCAGCGGACTCGCGGGCGCCATTCCCTCCGCCGCGGCGTTCGTCGTCGCCGGCTGTTTCCTGTTCGCCGCCGCGCGCCGCATCTTCGCCGACAACACTGCCGCGCTTGCCGCCACGGCGCTCTGGACCCTCAATCCCAACGTGCTCTACATGCAGTCGATTCCCATGACGGAGTCGCTGTTCAGCGCCTGTCTGCTGGCCTTGCTCTACTTCACCGTGCGCTTCCGCCAGACTCAAGGATGGGGCTCCGTGATCGGCGCGGGAATCGCCGCCTGCATGGGCACCCTCACGCGCTACGAAGGCTGGTTCGTGTTGCCGTTCGTCTGCGCCTACTTCCTGATCACCGCCCGGCGCCGCATCCCGGTCGCGCTCCTCTTTGGATTCATCGCCGCGCTTGGCCCGCTCTACTGGCTCTTCCACCACTGGTGGCTCACGGGCGACGCCCTCGCCTTCTACCGCGGCCCGTGGAGTCCGCGCGCCATCCAGCACGGCGCCGACTACCCCGGAAATCGCGATTGGCAGCTCGCCTTCCTCTACTACCGCACCGCCGCCCAGCTCTGCGCCGGAGCGTGCCTGCCGCTCCTGGCGCTGGTTGGCTTACTCGCCGCGCTCTGCCGCCGCGCGTTCTGGAGCCTGTTGCTGCTCGCCCTCCCCGGCATCTTCTACATCTGGAGCATGCACTCCTCCGGCGGCACGCCGATCTTTCTTCCCACGCTCAAGCCATTCTCGTATTACAACAGCCGCTACGGCATGGCGGTGCTCCCTCTGCTGGCGCTGGCCGCGTCGGCGATCGTTGCCGTGCTGCCTCTGCGCGCGCGGCCCTGGATCGCGGGAGCCCTGGTGCTGGCCTCGATCGCACCCTGGCTCCTGCGCCCGTCACCCTCGAACTGGATCACGTGGGAAGAGTCGCGCGTCAATTCGGAGGCGCGCCGTGCCTGGATTCGCGAAGCCGCCGCCTACCTCCAGCCCCTCTACGTCCCCGGCACCGGCATCTTGACAGGTGTCGGCGACCTCGCCGGCATCTATCGCCAGGCGGGCATTCCCCTGCGCGAGACCTTCGGCATCGACAACGGTCTTCCATTCGACGCTACCGTCCTGCGCCCCGAGCTTTTCCTGCACGAAGAGTGGATTGTCAGCATGGGCGGCGGCGAGGCGCAGACCGCGGCTATGCGCGCCGGGCTGCGGGGCAGGGAATACCGACTGGAGAAAACGATTATCGTGAAAGATGCGCCGGTGATCGAGATCTACCGGCGATAAGGAGCCACCGTGGTACCTCATGAAGCTGTTACTACCGCGTTCGATCTTCCGGGTCACCGGATCCAGCGCAACCTCGGCGTCGTCCGGGGAATCGTGGTGCGTTCGCGCTCGATCGTGGGCACGATTGGCGCGGGCCTCCAGACCATCGTGGGCGGCAACATCAGCCTCTTCAGCAACCTCTGCGAGCACACGCGGAGCGAGGCCTTCGACCTGATGATCCAGCATGCCGGCGAGTTGGGCGCGAACGCCATCATCGGTGCCCGCTACGATGCCACCGAGATCATGAATGGGGTGACCGAGGTTCTGGCCTACGGCACCGCGGTCGTAGTCGAGCCGGTCCACGAATGAAGGTCCCGTTTACCAAGGCCCACGGAGCGCGCAACGATTTTCTGTTGACGTGGCGCGCGCAGGCGCCCGACGCGGATCACGCCGCCATCGCACGCGCCATCTGTGACCGTCACACCGGAATCGGCGCCGACGGCTGGATGCTGGTCGATCCCGCGTCCGAAGCCGAGGCGGACGGCGCCATTCAGCTCTACAATTCCGACGGCAGCCGGGCCGAAATCAGCGGCAACGGCACGCGCTGTGCCGCGGCGTTCCTGGTGGGGCAGGTTTCCGACCTGCCCGGCCGCGACGTCATCCGCATCCGCACCGGCGCAGGGGTAAAAACACTACGCCTCCTGGATCGCCGGGGCCAAGCCTTCACCTTCGAAATGAACATGGGCCGTGCCGAAATCCAGGCCGAGCGTTTTCCCCTGCCCCTCTCCGCCGGCCCGCGCGACGTGTCGCTGGTATGGGTCGGCAATCCGCAATGCGCCGTGCCCGTGGAGAATTTCGATTTCGACTGGCGCGCCATGGGCGCCGAGATCGAGCGCCATCCGCACTTCCCCAACCGCACCAATGTCAGTTTCGTCAAACCGGTTGGCCGGCACACCATCGACGTCCGTTTCTGGGAGCGCGGCGCCGGCGAAACCATGAGCAGCGGCACGGGATCGACGGGAGCCGCGGCCATGGCAAGGGCGCGCGGCATGGTCGACTCTCCCGTGCGGGTCCGCACGCCCGCCGGCCCGATCGACCTTCGCTTCGAAACCGACATCTTCCTCACGGGTCCGGCAGAGATTATCGCCTCTGGCGAATTCTTCATGTGAGCCTCTCACCAGCAGCACGTGCGAAAATACCGTTGATGAGCGAACCTCAAGTTGTACCCACTCCGGCCGGCATTGCTCAGAATCTGGCGGCGAAGATCGGTGCCCGCACCGCGCGTGTGGGCATCGTAGGCCTCGGGTATGTCGGGCTGCCGCTGGCGGTCGAGTTCGCCAAGGCCGGATTCCGCGTCACGGGAATCGATGTCAGCCAGGAAAAAACCCGCCGCGTGAACGCTGGCGATTCCTACGTGGGCGACGTTCCCACGGCCACTCTCGCCCCGCTCGTCGAATCGGGGAAGCTCGCGGCCACCACCGACTTCGCGGCCGTCGCCGAACTGGACACCATCAACATCTGCGTGCCCACTCCGCTGCGCAAGACCAAGGACCCCGACATGAGCTTCATCGTGGATGCGTGCCAGCAGATCGCCCGCTACTTTCACCCCGGAATGCTGGTGATTCTCGAATCCACTACCTACCCCGGAACCACCGACGAATTGGTGCTTCCCATGCTGGCCCAGGAAGGCCTCGAAGTCGGGCGCGACTTTTTCCTGTGCTTCTCGCCGGAGCGCGTGGATCCGGGTAATCCCAAGTACCAGACCGCCAACATTCCGAAAGTCGTAGGCGGCTGTACACCCGCCTGCACCGAAATGGGCCGGCTGTTCTACGGGCAGGCGCTGGAGACGGTGGTCCCGGTAGGCAGCACGCAAGTGGCCGAGATGGTCAAGCTGCTCGAGAATACTTTCCGCATGATCAATATCGGCCTCGTCAACGAGATCGCGCTCATGTGCGACCGTATGGGCATCAACGTCTGGGAAGTGATCGACGCGGCAGCCACCAAGCCGTTCGGCTTCCTGCCGTTCTATCCGGGGCCGGGCCTCGGCGGACACTGCATCCCGATCGATCCCTTTTATCTTTCCTGGAAAACCAAGCAGGCGGGCATCGAAGCCAGGTTCATCGAGCTGGCGGGCTACATCAACGGCCACATGCCGCACTTCGTCGCCGAGAAGGTGCAGACAGCCCTCAACGACGACGGCAAACCGGTCAAGGGCTCGCGGATTCACGTGATGGGCGTGGCTTACAAGCGCAATATCGAAGACCTGCGCGAATCGCCGGCACTCGACGTGATGCTGCTGCTCGAGCGCCGCGGCGGCGTTCTGACCTACAGCGATCCGCACGTTCCGGTGCTCGATCTCGGCGGCACGGAGCTGAAGTCGCTACCCGAAACGGCCGCCGCCGATTGTGATTGTGCGGTAATCATCACCGACCACGCCGCGTTCGACTATCGCGCGCTGGTGGAGCGTGCGCCGCTGATCGTGGATACGCGCAATGCGCTGAAAGGCGTGCTGTCCACGAAGATCGTGCGCCTGTAGGCAAACCGGACTGCAACCCGGGGTCAGACCCCGGTTTGCCAGCGGCACTTACCGCGGATAAAATCAACCCTATGAGACTCCCACGTTGGATTTCTTGCTTTGCCCTCACCGCCGTCTTTGGTATGGCCGCCGATCGCGTCAAGATCGACAACGGAGTTCTCGAGTCCACCACGCCGCCCGAGGCCGGCGTTCGCGCCTTCAAGGGCATCCCCTTCGGCCAGCCGCCCGTGGGAGATCTGCGCTGGAAAGAGCCTCAGCCTGTCAAAAACTGGGCCGGCGTGCGCAACGCCGACCAGTTCGGCCCGCGCTGCATGCAGCGGACCACGCCCAATGCCGACTACTGGTTCCGCAGCAACGGCATGAGCGAAGATTGCCTCTACCTGAACGTATGGACTTCAGCCAAATCCGATCGTGAACGTTTGCCGGTGCTGGTCTACATCTTCGGCGGAGGATTCCAGAACGGCGACGGCTCCGAGCCCCGTTACGACGGCGCGAGCATGGCCTCGAAAGGCATGGTCGCCGTTTCGGTCAACTACCGCCTCAACGTCTTCGGCTTCTTCTCCCATCCCGAGTTGACCAAAGAGTCGCCGCACCACGCTTCCGGCAATTACGGCCTTCTGGACCAGGCGGCCGCGCTCGCCTGGGTGAAGCGCAACATTGCGGCCTTCGGCGGCGACCCGGCCCGAGTCACCATCGCGGGCGAATCGGCGGGCTCGATCTCGGTCAGCGCGCTCATGGGTTCGCCCCTGTCGCGCAACCTCATCGCCGGCGCCATCGGCGAGAGCGGCGCGCTGATCTCCACGCTTCCCCCGCGCCCTCTTGCCGACACCGAACAGGACGGCGTCAAGTTCGGAGCCTCTGCGGGGGCGACCACGCTTTCGGCCCTGCGCGCCATGCCGGCGGAGCAGATCCAGGAAGTTCTGGGAAAGGGCGGCCCGGGAATCCGCTTCAGCCCGAACCTCGATGGCTACTTCCTCCCCAAACCTCTGGTGGAGATCCTCGAGGCCGGCGAGCAAGCGAAAGTCCCGCTCCTGGCCGGATCGAATTCGGAGGAAATGCCGGCCCGCGTCGTGCTCGGCCAGGCTGAGCCGACGCCCGAGAACTTCGCCGCCGCCGTCCGCAAACTCTACGGAGACCGGGCCGACTCCATTCTCGCCGTATACACGCCCAAGACGCCGGATGAAGCGATCGAGGCCGCCACCCACCTGGCGTGTGCGCGGTTCATCAGCCTCGGCACCTGGAAATGGACCGAACTGCAAATGAAAACCGGCGGCAAGCCGGTCTACCGCTATTTCTATACCCGCATCCGGCCGAAATACAGGCCGATGAACCAGACCGCCGAGAGTGCGGCGCCGGCGGCGCCTGGCCGCGGCGGTCCGCCGGCCCCGCCCCGTGGAGCGGCGCATTCCGCCGAGATTCAGTACGCCATGGGCAACCTGAAGCTCGATCCGAGGTACGCCTGGGAGCCCGCCGATTACAAGGTCTCCGAAGTCATGCAGGCGTACTTCGTAAACTTCGTGAAAACCGGAAACCCGAACGGTCCGGGGCTGCCCCAATGGCCGGTCTATGCCCCCGGAACTAATTACCAGCGCATGCAAATCGACGTGGCCTCCAAGGCGGAGCCGGAGCCCGGCCGCGCCCGGTACCTGTCGCTCGATCCGCCGTCCGGTAAGAACTAGCCCGTAGCGGATCCCCTCAGCCCTAAAGATACAATACCCATAGGGTTGACATTGTCTTGCGATATGATCAAGCTATAGCTGGAGTAGAGTGAGGTGGTTATGAAACCTGCCTGGGTGGTGCTTCTGGCCGCGATGCTGCTCGCACTGGGCTCGTTCCCAGCCGCGGCGCAACCCGTGATTTCCGCCAAGTCCGGCCTGGTCTCCTACGCCGAGGGAACGGTCATGATGGGCGATCAGCCCGTGGAACCCACCGCGACCAGTTTCCCGGACGTGAAGGAGAACGCGCTCCTGCGCACCGAAGAAGGCCGCTGCGAAGTGCTGCTCACCATGGGAGTTATGCTCCGCATGGGCGAGCAGTCGTCGATGAAGATGCTCACCACGCGCCTGATCGACACGCGCATGGAGCTGCTTAATGGCTCCCATGTGGTGGAGGCGGATGAGATCCAGAAGGACAACAACCTCACCATCGTTGCCAAGGACTCCACCGTTCTGATCAACAAGCGCGGCCTCTTCCGCTTCGATGTCGACCAGAACCGGATCAAGGTCTTCGACGGCGTGGCCACCGTACAAAAAGGCAATCAGGCCGTTCTGGTCGGCGCTGGAAAGATGCTGGCGCTGGATGCCACCTCGACGACGCCGGAGAAGTTCGACAAGGATAACCTCGATGCCCTCGACCGGTGGTCCAAACGGCGTGCCGAGCTTAACGCCATGGCCAACCCCTCCTCCGCCAAACAGGTACACGATTATGGCTGCGGCGGCGCCGCAAACTTCGCCAACCCGGTGGGCAGCGTCTACGGCAATCCTTGCTACAACCCCTGCGGCGGCTGGCGGTGGAATCCATGGTACGGCATGATCACCTACATCCCCTGCGGCGGCAACATCTATAGCCCCTACGGTTACCGGTTCTACAGCCCGTACAACGTGATGCGCGCGTTCTACGCGCCGCCGCCTCCCAGCTACAACCGCGGCGGCTACGGAGTCGGCGCTCCCTCCTATGGCGGATACAACGGAATGGGCCAGACGTCCGGAGGCTATTCGGGCGCGATGTCCGCGCCTGTCAGCTCTGGTGTCTCTTCGGCGAGTGCCGCAGCCTCTTCGGGCACTACTTCATCGGGCTCGGCAGGCGCGGCTTCCGCCGGTCATGGAGGCGGGGGTGGCGGGCACGGCAGGTAAGGGCCCGCCTTATACTGCTGTCCGGTAGCGGCGCATAGCCCGCATCCCGATTAGTTCGGCCACTTCTTCCAATAGGTTAGGCAGGTTCTCCGTGTAAATGGAGATCCGGTGCTTGCTGCGCCCGGGCCTCTGGCGCAGGAAGTGGTCCGCGCTCACTAGCGCCGTCGCAGGCCGGTATTCCTTCACCCGTGCGTAGGCTAAAACATTACGCCCCAATTGGTTGGTCGAATCGAAGCGAGCGTCGCTGAGAACCAGTTCGTACTGGCCTTCATCCAGCTTCGATAAGGCCTCCGCCGGCGACGCGGCCACATCCACTGAATATCCGCCCGCCTGCAGGATGGTCTGTAAAGCCAGCCGGGGTGCAAGTTCGCCATGCACGAGCAGTACGCGAGCCAATTCCAAGGAACCGCTCCTGCGGCCGCTCGGAAGCATGCTTTGTGCGTTTCGCATGTCCAAATCTAGTTATACTTTACCCGAAACAGGACGATTTTAAGCCTTTTTTTTCGTAAACCGGAGCACGTAATGTCATACACTTACGCAGAGTGGCAGGGGCTCTCCTGTACTGCGAGACATTCCGTGGGAAGGTTTTCCCTCCACATCAAGATAATGGATGATAAGATACATGCCGGGGTCCCCATGCATTCTGGCGTTCACCTGTGGCTGATCCTGCTCAAAGCCCACGCGGCGCTTCGTGCCCACGCCGAAGCCCAAGTCCGCTCCTTTGGACTCGGCTTCTCCGATTTCGCCGCCCTGGAAGTGCTCCTCCATAAGGGGCCGCTGCCCGTCAATACGATCGGCAGGCTGGTGCGCCTCAGCAGCGGCTCCATCACCGCCGCCGTGGACCGGCTCGAAAGCCGCGGCTTGGTGGAGCGCTCCAATGACCGCGAAGACCGTCGCGCCCGGGTCGTGCACCTCACCGGCGAAGGACGCGAGCTGGCCGAAAGAGTCTTCGCGGAACACGTTGCCGCCATGGAACGCGCTTCGACCGGTCTGACGCCGGAGGAGCAGTGCCAGGCTGCCGCGCTGCTCAAGAAGCTGGGTTGCTACGCCGCCGCGCTCGATCCGTTAGGCCGCACCGAAGGCGCGTGATATCTTGATCTGATGTTTCGTCCACCGGCTCTTCTTCTGGCCTGTGCGGCGCTCGCATCCGCCGCCGAAATCCACGTCCCGGGCCTGGGGGCGCAGGTCGAAATCCTCCGCGACCGCTGGGGCGTCCCCCACATCTACGCCGCCAACGCCCACGATCTCTTCTTCGCCCAGGGCTACATCACCGCCACCGACCGCCTCTTTCAGATCGACCTCTGGCGCCGCGCCGGCACGGGAAAGCTCGCCGAGATTCTCGGGCCGCGCGCAATCGCTCGTGACCAACTCGCCCGTGCCGTGAATTTCCACGGCGATTGGAACGCCGAATGGGCGGCCTACGGCTCCGATGCCCACGCCATCGTCGCCGCCTTCACCGACGGCATCAACGCCTACATCAAGGGACTCCACGGCCAATTGCCGGCCGAGTTCGCCCTCGCCGGATACGCGCCCGGCCTGTGGGCGCCCGAGGATTGCCTGAGCCGCCTGGCCGGCCTCACTATGACGCGCAATCTGAACGGCGAGGTCCAGCATGCCCTCGACATCCAGCGGCTGGGATTGGAGCGCGCCGCCCGCGGCATCCGCCTCGAGCCCGCCGTTCCCCTTGAGGTTCCAGCGGGACTCGATCTTTCGGCGATCACCAGCGACATCCTGGGCGCCTATCGCGAAGTCACCGGCGCGGTGCGCCTCACCACCGAGCAGGGAAGCAACAACTGGGTCGTCGATGGCACCATGACGGTCACCGGACGCCCCTTGCTCGCCAACGATCCGCACCGGCCCGTCCAACTGCCGTCGCTGCGCAAGACCGTGCACCTGGTGGCGCCCGGCTGGAACGCGATCGGCTCCGGTGAGCCGGCACTCCCCGCCATCGCGCTCGGCCACAACGAAAACATCGCCTTCGGGTTCACCATCGTCGGCACCGACCAGCAGGACCTTTATGTCGAGACCGTCAACCCGGACAATCCCGACGAGTACCGATATCGCGGCGCCTGGAAGAAGTTCGAGACCGCCCGCCAGACGCTCGCCGTAAAAGGCCAGTCCGAGCAGAACATTACCCTGCGCTACACCCTCCACGGCCCGGTGATCTACCAGGACCCCGCGCGCCACCTGGCCTACGCACTGCGCTGGGTGGGAAGCGAGCCCGGCACCGCGGGCTACCTGGCCGGGATCGCGCTCGCCCGCGCCGCCAACTGGCAGGAGTTTCGCGCCGCCATGGATCGCTACCGCGTGCCCAGCGAAAATCTGGTGTACGCCGACGTCAAGGGCAACATTGGATGGCAGGTCGGCGGCCTAACCCCCATCCGCGAAGGCTGGCACGGACTTCTGCCCGTCCCCGGCGCGGAGGGCCGGTACGAATGGCAGGGCTTCCGCAAGAGCGGCGAGCTGCCCTTCGAATTCAATCCGCCGCGGCACTACATCGCCACCGCCAATCACAACATCCTGCCGCCGGGATACTCCATCGAACTCGGTTACGACGGCTGGGCCGTGCCCAACCGAATCGACCGCATCCGCGAGATGCTGGGCACAGGCAGAAAGTTCGATATCGCCGATTTCATCGCCATGCAGCAGGACGTGGTATCGCTCGCCGCACGCCGCTTCCAGAAAATGATCGCCCGCTGGACGCAGGCCCCCGGCGCCCGTGGCGCCGAATACGTCGCTGAGATCAAGGCCTGGGACGGCGCCCTGCGCATGGATTCACGCCCGGCGCTGATCTACGAAATGTGGAGCAGCCTCCTGCCGCAGGGAGATATCGCCCCCGATCAGGTCCAGAAGGCGCTCGAAACCGCCCTGGATCGCGCGGCCGCCCAATTCGGCAGCGATCCCGCGGGCTGGCAGTGGGGCAAACTCCACCGGCTGACCCTCGAGCACCCCACCGGCAACGCCGCATGGCGACTGGGCCCGGTGGCCCGCCCCGGCGATGCCAATACCGTCAACGCCACCAGCGGTGCCAACTTCCGCCAGACCAACGGCGCAAGCTGGCGCGAGATCCTCGACGTCGGCGACTGGGACCGCAGCGTTATGACCAACGTCCCCGGCGAAAGCGGCGACCCCTCCAGCAAGCACTACGGCGATCTGCTCGCCGATTGGGCGGCAGGCCGCTACCACCAGATGCCGTTTACGCGGCGCGCCGTGGAGGCCGCCACCGAAGAGCGCATCGTTCTCGAGCCGTAAAGCTAGCATGACGGTTCATATCCTCGCCATTACTATCCCGGTACTGCCATGACTATTATGTAAAGATTCCTGGCATTAGAAATGAAATTGCGAGGGAATTCTTTGATGTTGATTGAAATATCGGCAACATGCGTTTTCGGTTCTCTTGTTCTTGCCCACAGGGTGGCGCGCCGCCTCGACGACCGCCGCCGTGCGCTGCGACGCGAACAGTTGCTGGTGGAATCTCTTCAACACACCGGAGCCGAGCTGCCGGCTTCGGGTAAGGTTAACCTTTCCGTCAGAAAACTCGAGATGGAGCTGCTGCTCCTGGAACTGGAAACTGCCGGTGAGCGGCTCACCAAGGCGTTGACAGCCGAAGCGGCGAACAATGCGGACGCCGGCACATGGCACGACGCACGCCGGGATGTTGCCACGGCCGAAGAAAACTACCGCCGCGCCCTGGCCGATTATCGCGAATTCATGCTCGCCCTGCCGCCGCCGATGCAGGCCCATGCCGCCGAGCGCGGAGCCCGCGCCCTGGCCCCCGGCGAGAGCGCCGCCTTGATTTGAATCCCTCCGCACCCCTGTAGTACACTGGTTCTTTACTCCAGCGGTTCCAACGCACTCCGTGTGCTCCGGTGTCCAGGTCGGATACGGTCTCCTGGCGCTGATCCCGCTAACAACCTGAGGTTTTGCCATGCACGCGATTATCGAAACAGGCGGTAAGCAGTATCGGGTCACGCCCGGTGATGTGATCCGCGTCGAAAAACTGGCCGGCGACGTCGGCTCCGAAATCGAGCTTCCCGCCAAGGCCACATTCGGCGACGGCGGCGATCTCATCCACAGCGACAACGCGCGGGTGAAGGCTACCATCGTCGGCAACGACCGCGCCCCCAAAGTGCTGGTCTTCAAATTCAAACGCAAGAAGCAGTACAAAAAAACCATTGGACATCGCCAGGCCTACACCGAATTGCAGGTCGGCGAGATCCTGGCATAGGTGACCTATGGCTCATAAAAAAGGTTTAGGCAGCTCCAAAAACGGCCGCGATTCCAACTCCCAGCGCCTGGGTGTCAAGGTGTTCGGCGGCCAGCTCGTTCCCGGCGGCAGCATCATCGTGCGCCAGCGCGGCACCAAAATCAAGCCCGGCCTCAACGTGGGCTGGGCCAAGGACGATTCCCTGTTCGCCAAAGTGACCGGCGTGGTGGAATTCAGAGATCGCGGCCGCATGGGCAAGTTCGCCAACATCGTACCCTCCGAGTAGTCCCCCGCTTTGTTCATCGACGAAGTTCGTATCCTGGTGAAAGCCGGCGACGGCGGTAACGGCTGTCTTGCGTTCCGGCGCGAGAAATACGTCCCCCGCGGCGGCCCCAGCGGCGGCGATGGCGGACGCGGCGGCGACGTCATCCTCACGTCCACCGAGCACGCCAACACGCTCCTGCAATTCCGCTTCAATCCCGAGCACAAGGCCGAACGCGGGCGCCACGGCGAAGGCTCCAACCGCACCGGCGCCGACGGCGCATCCCGGGAAGTCCAGGTGCCCGTCGGCACCGTGGTCTACGACGACGCGACCGGCGAGCGCCTCTACGATTTCACCAAGCCCGGCGAGACCTTCACCGTGGCCCGCGGCGGGCGCGGCGGACGCGGCAATGCCCGCTTCGCCACCTCTACCCACCAGGCTCCGACCGAGCACGAGCCCGGCCGTCCCGGCGAGGAAAAGCGTCTCCGCCTGGAACTCAAGCTGCTCGCCGATGCCGGCCTGGTCGGCTTCCCCAACGCCGGCAAGAGCACCCTGATCTCGCGCATCTCCGCGGCGCGTCCCAAGATCGCCGATTATCCGTTCACCACGCTCGAACCTCACCTCGGGGTCGTACAGCTTCCCAATTTCCGATCGTTTGTCGTCGCCGATATCCCGGGTCTCATCGAAGGGGCTCACACTGGCGCTGGTCTCGGAATTCAGTTTCTGCGCCACATCGAGCGCACGCGCCTCCTCGTACACCTGGTAGACGTTTCCGACGCCACCGGCCGCGACCCGGTCCGCGACTTCGAAATCATCCTGCAGGAGCTGGCCAGCTTCAGCCAGGACCTCGCCGCCAAGCCCATGATCCTGGTGGCCTCGAAAATCGACGCGGCCCAGGATGGCGCGCGCATCGCGGCGCTCCGCGACCTGGCCCGCGCACGCGGGCTGGAGTTCTTCGAGATATCGAGCGTGACGGGGCAGGGAATCGACGCGCTGAAGTTCGCCATGGCCGAGCGGGTCATGCCGCCCGCGCCCACCGCTCCCTGACAGCCGCGCCTACTTCGTCTCAAACCGCCACACCGACCCCTGCATCTGCTGTCCGCTCGCCATCAGCTTGCCGTCCGCGGTCCATGCCGTCAGAAATGCGTCGCCCGAATACGGCACGGTCAGCTTGTCAACTTTCCCGGTCGCCGGATCGAGCACCCCCAGCTCGTCCCACCACGAATCGGGCTGCAATACCGTGACCGCGATCCGTCCATCGGCGCGCACCGCCGCCGGCGAGAGCGAGGCGTTCAGCACCAGCGGGCTTGCCCACGGGATCTCCTGCTCCGCGCCGCCGTTCAGCGGCAGCCGGAAGAGACGCATCGCGCTGCCCACCTGGCGCATCAACACCAATTCCTGCCCGTTCGGATGCGCCGCCACCATCGCCGCGAGTCCGATCTGGCGCGCCTCGCCGCCTTCCGCCGGCATCGCCCACAGCGCGCTGTTCGACGTGTAGTAGATCGTCTTGCCGTCGGCCGAGCCCGCGATGCTGGTCATGTCAATGCCTCGCGTCCCCTCCAGCCGCCGCACAATCCGCCCGTCCGCCGCGTTGCAGATCGCAACAATATATCCGTTCCCGGCCCTCAGCCTGAATACCACCCGGTCCCTGCCCAACAGGGCCAGCGGCGAGCGTGTCTCCGCTTCCGTTTCCACAAAGGGCGTCGGGCTCTTGCCTGCTTGCGCCACCAGGATTGCAGCGTGATTGGCCACCGAAGAGCTGAATACCGCGCGGCCGTCCGGCAGCGGCATGGCCGACATTCCGAGCGCGGTCTCCGCCAGCCGTTCCGGCACGCCGCCGCTCACCGGGCAGCGCAGAACGTCGAACGGCCGGTCCACCTGGTCCACGTAGATGCTCCCATCGGTCCCGGCGTCTATGTACCACACCTGCTTGCTCAGCGTCACGAGCCTTTTCAACACCGTTCCGTCCAGCCCAATTTCGGCGAGCTGACCGATGTCGCCCGCGCTCAAAACTACGAACAGGCTGCGGCCTCCCGGCGCGATCGCCGCGGCCCCCGAGCTGAAGTGCAACGCCGGCGCCAGCAGACGCATCGCGCCCGTCGTCAGGTCGAACGCCTGCACATCGATCTTCGCTTTCGCGTCCGACAGCTTCCTGCCGACAAACACCACTTGGCGGCCATCCGGCAGTGCATGCGTGCGCCCGAACACCTCCGCATCCAGTGGCTCGATCTGCCCGGACTCCGGCCGCACGCGATGAAGCTGCTGTCTACCCTGCGCGTCGGTGCGATGCATTAGGAAGCTGCCGTCCGGCAGAACTTCGGGAAAACTGGCGTGCTCCAGCATCAGCCGTTCGTCGCCGCCCAGCGCGGGAATGCTGTAGATACCGTCGCGGCGTCCGAAATAGATCTTCGTCCCGTCGCGCGACCAGCACACGTGATCGATCTCGCCGGCGCCGTGCGTCAGCACGGTCCAGTTGATCGAGCCCGGATGCATGATAGCCACCTGGCTCTGCGTCCCCTCGACGCTGATGAACGCCAGCGTTCGGCCGTCCGGTGAGATGCGCGGCCCATAGGCGATTCCGGAGCCGGTGAGCTGTTCGCCAGTCCACACCGGCGCCCGCGCGTCCTGGCGCGCCTGCCACCACGTGCCGGCCGCCGCACCGCCCCCCAGCGCCAGTACCACCGCGGCGGCGGCGGCGATGAGTTTACCTCTTCCGCGCGCCGCCGGAGCGGCCGCACCGGCCTGGGCTGCCGGTATCGCCGCCGACATCGGCCCGCTCAGCGCCTCGATTGCGAACGCCAGGTCGCTCGCCGATTGAAAGCGCTGATCCGGCGATTTCTCCATGCACCGGCGCACCACGCGATCCAGCGCCGGGTCGGCCAGGGGCGGCGGATCTTCCTTGAGGATCGCGTTCAGGCTCTCCACCACCGAATCGCGCTGGAACGCCCGCGCACCGCTCAGCATCTCGTACAGCACGACTCCGAAGCTGAAGATGTCCGACCGGTGATCCGCCAGTCCGCCGCGCGCCTGTTCGGGCGACGTGTAGCCAACCGTCCCCATCACCATGCCCGGCGTTGTAGCCGCTGTGCGCGTCGAATCGGCGTCACGCACTTCCGCCTCAACCTTCGCCAGTCCGAAGTCCAGAATCTTCGCGCGCCCGTCCCTGGTGATGAACAGATTGTCCGGCTTGAGATCGCGATGCGTCACGCCCTTGGCGTGCGCGGCGGCCAGGCCGTTCGCGATCTGCCGCGCGTAATCGAGCACCTTCCTCTTCGGCAGGGGCATTTCCTCGCGCAGCGTCCGCCCTTCGAGCAGCTCCGTCACCAAGTACGGCGATTGCTCGAAGGTGCCCACGTCGTAGAGCGCCAGGATGTTCGGATGGTTCAGCATCCCGGTGGCGCGCGCTTCCTGCTCGAACCGCCGCAGCCGCTCCGCGTCCGCCGCGAACGACGCCGGCAGCACCTTGACCGCCACGTCGCGTCCCAGCCGCGTATCATGCGCGCGATACACCTCGCCCATCCCACCCGCGCCCAGCGGCGCCACGATTTCGTAAGGACCAAGCCGGATTCCCGCCGAAAGAGCCATTGCTCTATCGTACATGTGGGGCAGGTTCCCGACCTGCCCAGGGCCGTAGGCCCGCCGCCCTCTTGACCGGCCGCGGCCCCACCGCGTATATTCGTTGCCGTCAGAGGAAACATGCCATCGTTCTCCCGCCGTGCCTTTCTCGCCGCCTCGGCTCTCGCCGCCGTCCGCCGCGCCGCCGCCGATCCGGCCGACCTGAAAGCTATCCAGACCGAGATCGAGAAGCGCCACGACGAATCCGTGCGCCGGCTCCAGGACTGGATCCGCCAGCCCTCGATCGCCGCCGAGAACCGCGGCATGAACGAAGGTTGCGATCACATGATGCGCCTACTCCGCGATGCCGGCTTCGCCAACGTCGCCAAAGTCCCGACCGCCGGCCATCCGGGGGTCTTCGCCGTGCTCGATGCCGGCGCGCCGCGGACCTACGGCATTTACTTCATGTACGACGTGAAGCAGGCCGACCCCTCGGAATGGTCCTCGCCCCCGTTCGAGGCGCGCCTCGTGGATCGTCCCGGTCTCGGCAAAGTCCTGATAGGCCGCGGCGCCGTGAACCAGAAGGGTCCCGAAGCCACCTGGCTTGCCGCGCTTCACGCCATCCGCGCCGCCGGCCGCCGACTGCCGGTGAACCTCGTCTTCGTGGCCGAGGGCGAAGAAGAGATCGGCTCGCCGCACTTCCCGCAAGTGATCCGGAAGCCCGAGGTCCTGCCCGCGCTCCGCAAGTGCGCCGGTGTGTACATGCCCATGCCGATGCAAGCCCTCGACGGCACTGTGACCATCAATCTCGGAGCCAAAGGTGTCGTCGAACTGGAACTCGTCTCCAGCGGCGAACGCTGGCACCGCGGGCCCAAGCAGGACCTCCACTCCAGCCAGGAGGCCCGTGTCGATAGCCCAGCCTGGCATCTGGTGCAAGCCTTGGCCACCCTGGTCGGTCCGGACGGCCACACGCCGGCAATCGAGGGTTTCGCCGAAAAAGCGCGTCCGCTCAACTCCGAGGAAAAGGCGCTCATCCGCGAAGCCGCGCGGCGCACCAGCGAGGAGGCCGCCAAGCGCCAGGCCGGCGTCGAGCACTGGGTTCACGACGTGGATTACCTGGAGTCGCTCGAGCTGCTCGCCGGCCGCCCCACGGTCAACATCGAAGGCCTGGCCGGCGGATACACCGGCCCCGGCGGCAAGACCATCCTCCCGCACCGTGCCGTCGCCAAGCTCGATCTCCGCCTCGTGCCCGACATGACCGCCGCGGGGGCCCTCGCCGCTCTCAAGGCGCACCTGGCCAAACGCGGATTCGGCGATATCGAAGTCAACATGACCGGCGGCTACGACCCGACCACCACTCCCGCCGATTCCACCCTCGTCAAAGCTCAGGCCGCCGTCTACCGGCGCAACGGCTACGATCCGGTCTTCTGGCCGCGCCTCGCCGGCTCCTGGCCCGGCTACGTGTTCACAGGCGAGCCGCTCGAGCTCCCGGCGGGACACTTTGGTCTCGGCCACGGAAACGGCGCCCACGCGCCCGACGAATACCTGGTCATCGAATCGTCCAACCCGAAAGTGCTCGGCTTGGACGGAGCGGTCCGCTCACAAGTTGAATACCTCTACGAGCTCGCGTCGTAGACAGGCTTCAGCATCTCCCCGCAGCGCCTCAGACTTCCAGAATCGGCAGTTCCGGCCGTCCGCCGTGCTCCGGAATGTGTACGTGGTGCGGCACCCGGTAGCGCGGCGCCGCGCGTCCGCTGAAATCCAGGTAGAGGCGGCGCCGCAGCCAGCGCTCCGGAAAGTGCCCCAGCCGCAGCAGCGGGTACTTCATCACGTCGCCGAACAGGCGCCTTCCCAGCAGGTAGTAATAGAACGGAATCCCCAGGTTGTACTTCCACTGAACCCGTGCACTCTTGCGGAAGAAATCCAGGTTGTAGCGCCAGCACGTGAAGAAAAATTCCCACTGAAGGTCGGTCAGCTCCACCACACGCGCACTCTTCTTCTTCTCCAGCCGGGTGTCCTCCAGCGGCACGAACAGCGTCGGAATTACGCACCATTTCGCGTCTTTGAGCGCGAAGAGCAGGTCTAACGATTCGCGGGTATCCTCCGGCCTCTCGCCCGGCAAGCCCAGGATGAACGTGCACATGGGGAACCAGTTGTGCCGGTTCATGGTCTCCATGCCTTTGAGCACCACGTCGGGCCACTGCTCGGGACGGAACGGATACGACTTGCCCTTCATGAACTGCTTAAACAGCCGCACCGACCCCGTCTCCAGGCCCACGAACATCATGGCGTAGCGCTTGTCGGGGTGGGTCGAGGCCTCGTGCCGGTTCACGCTCATCCCCACTGCCACCGGCGAAAGCTCCTCGATCACCGCCGGATTCACCACCGCCGGCGCGATCGTGCCGTGCGTGAGTCCGACGTACTCCACGCCGTTCACCGCGGCCACCGACTCGAACAGCCGCTTGAGTGCCGGCACGTTGGTCTGGAACCGCGGCCCCTGCTCGTAGAGGAACAGGTCTTCCGTCGTCAGCATGATCGAGTCGGCGCCCTCGGCCACCTGCGTGCGCACGTTCTCCACGATCTGCTCCAGCGGAATGCTCTTCCCCGAGCGCAGCGCCACCGAACAGAACTGGCACCCCCGCCCGCACCCACGCGTGATCTCCACCACACCGAACGTCGAGCGGTGGCGGATCGGCGGAATGCTCTCCAGCTCCGGACTGTGGCCTTCCAGCTTGCGCGGGATATCCGCGCCCGCGGCGGCGGCCTGAAACAGCGGACGCACCAGGTCTTCGGCCTCGCCATCCACGATGCAGTCGATCTGCCATTCGTCCTGGAGATTCTTGTGCTCGATCTGCCAGGAGCCCGGGCCGCCCACGATCAGTTTCAGGTGGTGCTTGTGGCGGCGCAGCACCGGATGCGTGATCAGGCGTCGAAACTCGGCGGCATTGATTGGCTCGCACTGCCGCCCGTAAAGTCCGGCGTAGACGTCGGTCGCAAAGGTAATGCCAAGCGGGTTGTGGGCGTGAATCCCCACGACCCGCGTCTCATCCCCGACAAAGCGGTCCAACTGATCGGCATAACAGACCGCGATCTCCTCGGCGGGGAAATCCTTGAGCAGCAGCGCCTCTACTACGCGCAAGCCGTTGGGTACATACTTGGCCTGCCCGTCGGATGCGACATCGTTGGTGCTGCTCCAGTCCGCACCCATGTATTTTGCGTAGCGCGCCGGCAAAGTGGCCAACAACATCTGGCGCCAGGTGCTGCGCAGGTATTCGCTCGATTCCGAGTCGCTTGCTGCAAGAACAATTTTTCGTCCAGCGACTGTCATTGGGTACTCTCCACAGAAAATAAGGAATCCCCGTTAGTAACCGACGGCAGTAGCGAGTTGCCCGGGAGCGGGCACACCAATCAACCGGTCTTTGTAAAGACTTTCCTCCTCCGGTTCAAGCCTACATTCTAACTGCAAATTTTGATGCCGCTGTCGGGATTTTCGATTGAAAAATTATCGAGCTTACGGTCCGGAGCTGACGATTAGAGACTTGGTCCAGCCCAGGAATCGCTCACGGATGAGACGTGCGCCGGGGAAGAGCACGGCCAGATCGGCGGCGTCGAGGAGACGGACATCGTCCAGGTAGTGCCGGAGGTAGAACTCCCGCCGGTCGGGACTCGGATTGACCACGAAGCGCCAGACACTGAAGCGCGGCACGACGCGCCGCTGCACAGCTCTGGGGAGCCAGTGCACGAACGGCGTTAACAAGTGTTGCTCGACCGGAAACCAGCGATTCGGGGTCTGAACCCAATAGGCCCGGCCGACGCGCATCGCCTCGCGCGCGAATCGCCTCTGGCTTTCTGCATCGCCCACGTGCTCGATCACCGAATTGCTGAACACGATATCGAAGGCGCCGTCGCGGAAAGGGAGCGCGCGGCCGTCCCCAGCCACCCAGGCCGGCGCGGCCGACATCTCCTCTCGCGTGCGCGGAGTGTTGAGCAGCGTGACCCGCGGGCGCACCCCGAGCAGATGCCAGGTATCGGGCGCTCCGCCGACATCTAATATGGTGGTCTCCGCGCTGATGGCGAACTCGCGCGCGAATCGCGCCATCCGGCGCTTGCGAAACCAGGTGCTGGCGCTCAAGAAAAGATGGTACTCTACCAACCCGCAGGGGGTATCGATGATCTGTCGAGCTTTGGCGGCCGCCGCCTCGTTTTCGCTTGGGCTGTGGAGCGCCGATCTGAATTCCGCGCTGTTCGAGCGCCTCGAGTACGGCAGCATCGGACCGGCTTCCATGGGCGGCCGCATCACCGATGCTGCAGGCCGAGTTTGCGATGGCGGAGCGGGAAGTTCAGGCGGAACCGCCCCGGCCCAAGGTCTTCACAGCCGGCGCGGGATTCGGCGGGTTCTAAGAGCTTCTTTGTCAACAGCCGTAGCCTTTAGCAAGCGGATTCCTGTCGACTCAAGTAGACTTGTGCGGTCGAGGGGGCACGCTTAGACTTCAGACTGATGGAGTTCTGGACTGGAGCGATTTTCTTTCTAATCGTGATCGCATGCCTCTGTGTCATCGTGCATTGGCAGGCTAAGCGCAGGCGCGCGAAATCCTAGCCCGCCCTTGACGGCGGCAGCGATGACGACGTAGGAAGCACTCGGTTTCGCGGTTGGGCCGCAGCCGGCCACGGTGCGGTTTGCCCGACGCGGGCGGTCTTGGTGCGCCCGCCAGTCAGGCAGCGAATCCAACACCTCGGCCACGCGCTCGTGCAGGTCGGGCGGCGCGCCATAAATCACTTGCGCGGTCTCTCCGGAGCGGTGGAAGCGGGCGCCGACGTCATCGGCATCGGCGACCCGGCGGCTTCGCTCATCGGGCCGCGCCTCTACCGCGAGTTTGTGTGGCCGTACGAACAGCGCCTGACGGCCGGATTGCAAGAAGCCGGCGTGCGGCGGGTCCGGCTTACATCGTGGGCGCCGGCTGCGAGATTCCCAGAGGCACGCCGGCGCAAAATGTGCGGGCCATGGCGGAATTCGCGCAGCGGCCGGTTCGGTAGCTCGTCAGCAGTCCACGTGATCGGCGAAGAAGCGGTCTATGGCGGCGCGCATTTTCGTCGAGACGCTTTCCGGAAGCGACTTCATGTCGGCTGGCGAAAGCGGTTGGAAGCGCTTCGCGACCGCGAGGTTGAAGTCGAGGTGCGCGATCTCTGGCATGCCCACCGTAGTCGCGGCCACCGGCAGAGACATGGCGTAGCGAAGGAGCATTTCGGGCGGCGCTTGTCCGATCAGCTTTTCCTGCGCGAAGACTTTCATAGCCGTCAGGCCCATCTTCTTCTGCACTGCCACCGGCATGGCCACGGCTTCGAAGCCCGACGCGCCGGTCATGCCTTCGCCCGGCTTGTTGGATGGCGCAGCATTGCCGATCTGCGCGATGTTGAGAGCCATCTGGGTGGAGTCGAAATCGTGACGCGTCAAAGCCTGCTTCAATACTTGGGGGTTCTCGTGGCAGGTAATGCCGATGAAACGCGTCATCTTCTGCTCTTTGGCCCGCTGCATTGCTTTGAGCTGTCCGTTGGGAGCTTCGATGGCCGCCAGGTCCTGCTCGTTGCCGAGCGCGTGAATGTGCATCAGGTCCACCTGGTTGACGCCGAGGTTTTTCAGCGAGCGCTCGATGATCCGCATGGCATCGTCGTAGCTGCGATTGCCGCCGATCTTGGTCACCAGGAAGAAGTCCTTCTTGTGCGTCTTCAGGAACTCGCCGATCCACTGCTCGCTCTGGCCGTCGCCGTAGGAGGCAGCGGTATCGACGTAGTTGATGCCGCCCTTCAGCGCCCGATCCAACGCCGCCAGACCCTTCTCGCGGTCCTTGTAGGCGAGAAAGCGGCTGCCCCCGCCGAATGCCAGCAAGGAAACCTTCTGCCCGGTTTGGCCCAGAGTCCGCATCGGCATGCCCGTCTGAGCGTCGATTTCCGCAGCCACCGCGCTCAGGGCGGCGGAAAGAAGAAAGTTGCGTCGGGTTACTTCCATAAATCGCTTTGCGACCTCAGCAACATCGTACCGCAGCGCGCATGAGCCTACGGCTTGCCACTCACGATGCGCCCGTTGAGGATGACTATGAGGGGTTGGATATCCTTGATCTGGGCTTCGGGGCAGGTCAGGAAGTCGCGGTCGATGACTACCATGTCGGCGAGCTTTCCGGCTTCGATCGAGCCGCGCTCCTTCTCGGCGAACTGTAGCCAAGCCGCCCAAAGGGTGTGCGATTTCAACGCTTCGGCGCGCGTGATCCGTTCCTCGGGGTGGATGACTTTGCCGCGATTCGTCAGCCGCGTCACCTCGGTCCACATGCTCAGAAACGGGTTGTACGGGTTCACGGCGGTGTTCTTGTCGTGACCGATCATGTGATCGCTTCCGGCGGCGATGATCACCCCGGCATCGATGTAAGAGCGGAGCGGATAGAAGTAGCGCATTCCTTCATAACCGAAGACCTGTTCGAGCGCGGGCGCGTCCAGATAGAGCCAGGCTGCCTGCACGTCGGCGAGGATCCCCATCTTCTTCATGCGGGCGATCGCCTCCGGGCTCTGAAAGCTGGCGTGCATCAGGTGCGAGCGGGTGGGCGCGATGGGCTTCTCGCGGTCGAGCGCTTGCAGCGTGTCCAGGAAGGTATCGACGGCACCGCCGCCCTGGTCGTGGGTGGTGAGCTGCCATCCGCGGTTGCGTGCCGTGCGCATGACGGCGAGGAGTTTATCGGGCGGGATGAAGAGCTGGCCGCGGTCATCGGGGTCGGTCTTGCCGTAGAGTTGTTTGCCGAAGGGGCCGTACGGATACCGCTGGTAGGCGGTGCCGATGGTCATGCCGCCATCGAGCGTGAGCTTGAAGGTGCCGAACTTGAGCCAGGAGTCTCCGGTGTTGGTGGTGTAGGGCGCGGACTCGATCTGCTGCTGGAGTGCGGCGGCGGGCTGCGCGCCATCGGGGCGCCAGGTGAGGACCGCGCGAATGGGCAGACGGCCGGCAGCCTTCAGTTTCTGGTAGAGGTCGATCTGCTCGGCGTTGACCGCCCGGTCGCCGACCGTGGTCAGGCCGGCGGCAAGGTAGCGTTTGAGTTGTTGCTCCAGGGCGTCCAGCTTCTCGGCCTCGGTAAAGTGTGCGGCGCGATCCAATCCCTTGACGAGCGACTGCGCGTTCTTGAGGATGCCGTTGGGCTCGCCATTGGCGTCCTTTACAATTTCGCCGCCGGGTGGGTTGGGTGTACGGCGATCGATGCCGCAGAGCCGGAGCGCGTAGGAGTTCAGAATGACCACGTAACTGGCGTCGAAGAGCACAGGATGATCCTGGTCGATATCGAGGACGTCGCGCGTGGGCATGCGCATTTCTTTGAGCCTCGTGGGAAACGTGCGCGGGACCAGGATCCATGAGCCTTTGGGCACCTGCAACGCCTGTTTGCGAATGTACTCCTGCACGGCCGCGTAGGAATCGAGCGGCGGGAGCGGGGCGCGAAACTCGCTGAGGCCGGCTTCGAGCGCGTGCACGTGCGCGTCCACGAGGCCCGGCAGCACGGTACGGCCGTGGAGATCGACGACCTCTGTCTTCGGACCGCGCTCCGCCTGGAGA
>DATJYW010000356.1:0-13937 GCA_035499435.1 Candidatus Acidiferrales bacterium
CGTGCCGCGGAGATTCTCGAGTCCGAGAAGGATGCGTTCGGCCGCATCATGACGCTGGAGATGGGCAAGCCCATCGAGGCGGCGCGGCAGGAGGCGGCCAAGTGCGCGCTGGCGTGCCGGTATTACGTCGAGCACGGCGCAAGCCTGCTGGCCGATGAGCCGGTGACCTCGGACAGCTTCATCCATTACCAGCCGATCGGGCCGGTGTTGGCGGTGATGCCGTGGAACTTTCCCTTCTGGCAGGTCTTCCGGTTTGCCGCGCCCGCGCTGATGGCGGGCAATGTCGGGCTGCTCAAGCACGCTTCCAACGTGCCACAGTGCGCGCTGGCCATCGAGGAGGTCATCCGGCGCGCCGGATTCCCCGGCGACGTGTTTCAGACGCTGATGATCGGGCCGGGCGCGGTCGAGCGCGTGATTCGCGATCCGCGCGTGAAGGCGGCGACGCTCACCGGCAGCGAGCCCGCGGGCAGGCAGGTCGCGGCCGAGGCCGGGAGCGAGATCAAGAAGACCGTGCTGGAGCTGGGCGGGAGCGATCCGTTCGTTGTGATGCCCAGCGCGGATCTCGATGCCGCCGCGCGCACGGCGGTGCAGGCGCGGTGCATCAATAACGGACAATCGTGCATTGCGGCCAAGCGGTTCATCGTGGACGAGCGGATCGCCGGTGACTTCGAAAGCCGCTTCGTGTCGGGCATGCAGCAGATCCGGATCGGCGATCCGATGGACGAGACTACGCAGCTTGGGCCGCTGGCCACGGCGGCGATCCTGGAAGAACTGGACGCGCAGGTGCGCCGGTCGGGCGCACGGGTGCTCACGGGCGGCCACCGGCTCGACCGGCCCGGCAACTACTACGCGCCGACGGTGCTTGCCGACATGCCTGCCGAGTTTCGGGAGGAGCTGTTCGGGCCGGTCGCGGTGCTGTATCGCGCGCGCGGCGTGGACGACGCTATCCGGGTCGCCAACGACACGCCGTTCGGGCTGGGCGCCAGCGTGTGGACGCGCGACGCGGGCGAGCAAGAGCGGTTCATCGAGGGCATCGAGAGCGGGATGGTGTTCGTCAACGCGATGGTGGCCAGCGACCCACGGCTGCCGTTCGGCGGCGTGAAGGCGTCGGGGTACGGGCGCGAGCTGAGTGCGTGGGGGCTGCGCGAGTTCCTGAACATCAAGACGGTGGTGAGAAGATAAGTTCATGTCTGTGTCCTGCGAAGTGCTGCAATCTCATCTTGCGTACACGGCGTGGGCCGACGAGCGGCTGATGCGCGCGGTGGAACAGATTCCCTTGGAACACTTGAACCACGATTTCCAGACGGCCGACCGCTCGATTCTGGGCACGCTGGTGCACACGTTCGCGGGCGACCGGATATGGGTTCGGCGGGTGCTGGGCGAGCCGCCTGCGGCCTTCGTTACCGATGAAGACCGGTCGCTGCCGGCGCTGCAGCGGCAGTGGCCAGGGGTGCTGAATCGCTGGCAGGAGTGGGCCGCGACGCTACAGGATCCTTCGGCGGTGATCAGCTACCGGGACATGAAGGGGAATCCGTACGAATCGCCGGCTTGGGAGATTGTGATGCACGTGGTGAATCATGGGACGCACCATCGCGGACAGGTCTCCGGGTTTTTGCGGACGCTGGGATATGTGCCGCCAGCACTGGATTTGATTCGGTATTACAGGGAACGCGGATAACCCACACGCGCCTGCGGCGCGGGGCAGGCCAGGAGGCCTACCCTACCAAGATCTCCTTGACGACGTCGCCGGAGATGCCGGTCAGGCGGACATCCAGGCCTTGGAATTTTACGGCCAGACGCTTGTGATCGACGCCGAGCAGGTACAGCATGGTCGCGTGGAAATCGTGGATGCTGACGGGGTTTTCCGCCGCGGCGTAGCCGAGGTCGTCGGTAGAGCCGTAGGTGATGCCGCCTTTGATGCCGCCGCCGGCAACCATGTAGGAGAAGCCCTTGATGTGATGATCGCGGCCGTTGCCGCCTTGCGACATGGGAGTGCGGCCGAACTCGCCGCCCCAGATGATCAGGGTGTCGTCGAACATGCCGCGCTGCTTCAGGTCGCGGATGAGCGCGGCGGTGGGACGGTCGACCTCTTCGGCCTTGAGGGCAATGCCGCTCTTTACTTCAGTGTGATGATCCCAATCGCGGTGGTAGAGCTGGATGAAGCGGACGCCGCGCTCGGCGAGACGGCGCGCGAGCAGGCAGTTCGATGCGAACGATCCATCGCCGGGATGGGCGCCGTAATCGTCGAGGATGTGCTGGGGCTCTTTGCTCATGTCGACCAGGCCGGGGACGCTGGCTTGCATCTGGAACGCCATCTCGTACTGGGCGATGCGGGTGAGGATCTCGGGGTCCTTGAGCGTGGCATACTGCGCGCGGTCGAGCGCGGCGATGGCGTCGATGGATTCCTTCTGGAGCGTGTTGCTCAAGCCGCGCGGGTTCTGGATGTAGAGGACCGGGTCGCCGATGGAGTTCAGCTTGACGCCCTGGAACTTGCTGGGCAAGAGGCCGGCGGACCACTGGCGCGCGGCGATGGGCTGCATCTGGCCGCCCCTGCCGGCGGAGAGGAGGACGACGAATCCGGGGAGATCTTTGGTCTCGGCACCGAGGCCGTAGACGACCCATGAGCCCATGCTGGGGCGGCCGGCGAGGATGGAGCCGGTGTTCATCACGGTGTGCGCCGGGTCGTGATTGATCTGCTCGCCGTACATGGAGCGGATGATGCAGATATCATCGGCGACGCTGCCGATTTGGGGGAAGAGCTCGCAGATCTCCTGGCCGGACTTGCCGAAGCGCTTGAAGCCGTATTGCGGGCCAAAGCAGGTCAACTTCTTGCCTTGAAGCTGCGCGATCTGCTGGCCCTTGGTGAGGCTTTCCGGCATGTCTTTGTCGTGCATTTCGGCGAGCTTGGGTTTGTTGTCGAAGGTCTCGAGATGCGACGGGCCGCCGGCCTGGTAGAGGAAGATGACGCGCTTGGCTTTGGCCGGGAAGTGGAGGCCGCTTTTGGTCTGGCCCATAAGGGAGCGGAGGGTGAACAATCCGCCGAGGCCGGCCATGCCGTTGCCGAGGAAGGTACGGCGGGAACAGGTGGGGCAATCGCTAGTTTCGGGTGATGGTTTCATGCGAGTTCAAAATGGCGCGGGCGACTGTGGTCATGGCGGCCAGCTCCGGGGGCTTGAGGTCCACGGGCACGGGCGATTCGCCTTCGTGGATGAGCTGCCGCGCGTTCTCGGGCGAGCGGCGAAATTCGGCCAGACTCTTCTGATACAGGCCGTTCAGGATGCGGGCCTCTTCGGCGGAGGGCGGACGGGAAAGGGCGCGCTGGAAGCCCCAATCAATGTCGTGATGGAGGATGTTCTGCGCGAAGACACGCGCGGCTTCCACGTAGATAGGATCGTTGAGAAGGACGAGGGCCTGGAGCGGGGTGTTGGAATTGACGCGGTTGACGGCGCACTCTTCGCGGGTGGGCGCGTCGAAGGTGAGCAGGCTGGGATGGAGGAAGCTGCGCTGCCAGAAGGTGTAGACGCCGCGGCGGTAGAGATCTGCGCCGTGGCTGGCCGAGTATTCGCGCTTGGGGAAGTTGAGCGTGGCCAGATAGCCATCGGGCTGATACGGCTTGGCGCTCGGGCCGCCGAACTTCTCCTGCATGAGACCGGAGACATCGAGAGCGATGTCGCGGACAACCTCGGCGTCGACGCGGAAGCGGCTCTGGCGGGCGAGCAGGCGGTTGTCGGGATCGCGCTCGTCGAGCTCGGGCGTGCTCATGGAGGACTGGCGGTAGGTGCGGCTGGTGACGATGGTGCGGATGAGATGCTTGACGTCCCAGTTGGATTTGAACTCGGAGGCGAGCCAGTCGAGCAGCTCGGGATGAGTGGGCCATTCGCCCTGCGAGCCGAGGTCGTCGAGGACCTTGGAGAGGCCGATGCCGAAGAACTCGCGCCAGGTGCGGTTGACGTAGACGCGCGCGGTGAGCGGGTTATCGGGGGAGACGAGCCAGTTGGCGAGGTCGAGGCGGGTGGCGCGGCGGTCGCCGGTTTCGAGTTTGCCGAGGAAGGCGGGGATGGCGGGCTGCACGATGTCGCCGGTCTCGTCCATCCAGTTGGCGCGCGGGAGGATGCGGGTTTCCGTGGGGGCGACGGCCTCGGTGACGACGGAGTGCGGGATTTCGGCCTCGAGGCGAGCGACGGTCATTTCGGTGCGCGCGACTTCGGTGGCCTCTTCGGGCGCCATCCACTGGTAGAGCGCGGCGACGGTCTTCTTCTGGGCTTCGGTGCGGTCCTTTTCCGGGGCGCGCAGGGCTTTCAGGGTGGATTCGGAGAGCTCCTTGCCTTTCGCGGGATTGGGCGCGGGGAACTCGCTGGCGGAAAGCGCGAGGCGGAAGCGGCCGAGCGTGGAGCGGCGGAATTCGGAATCGTGGTGGATGCGGACGGTGAGGGTTTCGCCGGAGCGGGTGACGAGCGGCTCGGCGAAGCGCAGCACGAGTTGTACTTCGGTGGTCTCGTTGTAGGCGCTGACCGCCCAGCCGGTCTTGGGGTCGCCATCGACGGCGGCGATGGGCATGTATTGCTCGGACTGGTTGCTGAGGTTGGCGGAGGCGGCGGAGAAGGAAAGTTTGCGGCCATCGAGCTCGGCTTCGAGCTCGTTGACGATGAGGCGGTCGGCGCCGCGCGAGACGCGGAGGCCGGGGAGGCTCTCGTCCTGGACGACCTCGAGGCCGAGCGCGCGCCAGGTGCCGGCGCCGGGCTGCATGGTGACGGTGTAGGTTTCGTTATCGGAGTTGGGGCCACTGACGATGATCACGCCGTTGCCGGGCTTGCGGAAGGCGCTGAGGTTGCCGCCATCGTAGCTGGTGAAATCGACGGGGTCGTCGTTGTGAATGGTGAGCACGGCACCGTTGGCGGACTTCGCGGAGGTGGGATGCTGGACGGTCCAGGCGAGATCGCCGGATTCGAAGCGGGCGAGGAGCTGCTTTTCCCACTCAGCGCGGGCGGGCTCGAGGCTCTTCATTTTGGCGTCGAGTTTCGCGCGAGCGGCGGCGAGCTGCTGGTTGAGCGCGTCCAGGCGGGCGTGCTGCTCGGGCGAGGGCAGAGCGATCTGGGAGCCCCACGCATTCTTGCCGCGGTCGGGGACGAGGCCGGTCTCCTTGATATCGGCGAAGAAGGCCTTCATGGAGTAGAAGTCGCGCGAGGTGAAGGGGTCGAACTTATGGTCGTGGCACTCTGCGCAGCCGAGGGTGCTGCCCATCCAGATGGCGACGGTGGTGCGGACGCGATCGGCGGCGTACTTGGCGAGGTACTCCTTGGGCTGAAGGCCGCCTTCGGCGGAGGTGCGGGTGAGGCGGTTGTAGGCGGAGGCGACTTTCTGCTCGGGCGTTGCGTTGGGGATGAGGTCGCCGGCGAGCTGCTCGCGGGTGAACTGATCGAAGGGCTTGTTGTCGCGGAAGGCGCGCAGGACGTAATCGCGATAGGGCCAGGCGGGGAAGGCGTTGTCGCCATGGAAGCCGCAGGTATCGGCGTAGCGGACGGCGTCGAGCCAGTGCATGGCCTGCTGTTCGGCGTAGCGGGGCGAGGCCATGAGTCGGTCGACGAGCTTATCGTAGTCGCCGTCCTTGACGAACGCGGCGACCTCTTCGGGCGTGGGCGGTAGGCCGGTGAGATCGAGGGTGACCCGGCGGATCAGGGTGCGGCGATCGGCCTCGGGGGAGAAGTGGAGGCCTTCGCGGGAGAGGCGCTCGCCAATGAAGTAGTCGATGGGGTTGACGCCGGGGGGGAGCTCGGGGCGGCGGATGGGCTGGTAGGCCCAGTGGCCTTCGTATTTGGCGCCTTCGGCGACCCAGCGTCGGATGGTTTCCTTCTGCGCCTGGGTCAGCTCCTTGTGGGCGAAGGCGGGCGGCATGATGCGCGGGCCGGCGGCGAAGATTCGCTGGATGATGGCACTCTTGTCAGGGTCGCCGGGGACGATGGGGGTGACGCCGCGGGCGGTGGGCTTGAGAGCTTCGTCGCGGATATCCAGGCGCATGCCGGCCATGCGGGAACTCTTGTCCGGACCGTGGCAGCGGAAGCAGGTTTCGGACATGATGGGCCGGATATCGCGATTGAACTGGACTTGTGCGTGGCCGCGGGCCGTGAGGACAAGCAGAGCGCACAGGGCTCCTCTGAGGTGCATCGTGGAACCAGTATACAGCCGGGGGCGGGCGGGATGGCGGGGTGGCGTAGGTTCGTTCTTGAGGGGCTTTGTTGATAACAAAAGACTTCTAGGTTCGTTTTGTAATCCGCAGTTTTCGAGGGCGGAGGGGGGCGGCGTGAGGGGCGCGGGGATGGAGCGACGAATAGTCATGGGGTTCAAGATAAGGCCCTCATAGTTCCATGATAGCGCGGGGGTCCAAGAGAGCGGAGAGTAAGTGGTTTGTTTTCAGTGGAAAGTGACTGTGAACGGACTGCGGGTACCGGAAATATCGGCCGCCCGGGCGATGCGCGTGATATGCTTTCTCTCACCTGAGGCCCGCAGGATCAAGGGTGAAGGGGATCAAGGCCTGCCGGCAAAGCGGGGCTTATGAAACCTACGTTTCTGTTTCTATCCGCCTTCTTCGCGCCGGCGATTCTCATCTCACAGCAATGGCCCGTGATTCCCGCGGATGAACTCCAGTTGACTCGGGCTCCCCGCGGACTGCGCAGGAACGCAATCCTTCTGTACCGTTCGCTGGCTTTCGACGACCAGAAGAAAACGGCCGAAGCGCATCTGCGGATCAAGATTCTTACGGAGGAAGGCCGCGAGCAAGCTAATATCGAAATCCCCTTCGTCAAGGGTTCGACGGAAATCGCCGACCTGCGCGCCAGAACCGTGCAGCCGGACGGCAAAGAGCAGGCCTTCGACGGGGCCGTCTACGAAAAAACTATTGTCCGCGCGAGGAAGTTCCGCTACCTGGCAAAGACCTTCACCCTGCCGGATGTGCAGGTCGGAAGCATTCTCGAATATCGCTACACCATAAAACGAAAGGAGGTCGGTGACGCCTCCTGGCATCTGCAACACGAACTCTACACGCTGCACGCCCGTTTCTCCATCAAACCGGCAAAGATCGAAGGGGTCTCGCTCCGCGCGGCAGATATGAACGTACGAGATGGTGTCCTGCCGAAGTGGAACGCGGATGGCAGCGCAACCTTGGAACTCGATAACGTCCCGGCTCTCGAATCGGAAGAATACACCTTACCCGAACGGGAGCTCATGCCCCGTTTCGAGTTCTACTATGAAGGTCCCGGCTCTAATATCGAGACCTACTGGACGGACACGTTTCAAGCGTGGGCGGAGGCCGCCGAAAGGTTCCTGGGGAAACCCAAGGACCTGGCGGACGCGGCCGCCTCCATCGTGGGAGCGTCGGATTCCTCGGACCAAAAGCTACGCAAAATCTACGCACGCGTTCAGCAACTGCGAAATCTCAGCCACGAAGGCGGACGGACCTCACAGGAGTTGAAGCGCCAGGAGATCAAGGAGAACAAGAACGTCCGGGATGTTTGGGCACGGGGGTACGGGGTCGGCGCCGAGATCGATCTGCTTTTCGTGGCCCTCGCCCGTGCCGCCGGCTTCGACGCCAGCTTCGTGAGGTATGCCGGCCGCAATCAGGGCGTTTTTCACCGCAACCTGCCCGACAGACGCCAGTTCAACGGAGTCCTGGCGGCGGTCACGCTGCCGAAGCAGGGAGGCGGTGCGGAGGACATTTTTCTCGACCCTGCCGTGCCCACTTTGCGGTACGGAATGCTCGACTGGGACAGCACGGGAGTTACCGGTGTTCGTCTACGGAGCGCGGATTCGCGGCCGGCTGCCACGTCTTACGAGTTCATTTCGATTCCCAACCGGCACGAATGGGGTGGAAGCATCCTGCGAAAGTCCGTGTTCGATTTGGATAGCGCCGGACGACTCTGGGGAACGGTCACCGTCTCGTTCGACGGCCAGGATGCCATCCTATGGCGGAAGCAGGCCAAAGAAGGAGACTTCGATGAGGCCACGAAGCGGGAAGAACTGGAAGGCGCCCTCAAGGCGTGGGTGATTGACGGGGCGCGCGTCAAGTTACTCAAGATGAGCGGCTGGGAGGACTCGCTCGAATCCCTGACGGCCGACTTCTCGGTGGAGATCCCGGATTTCGCCACGGTCACACCGCGGCGTTTGATGGTGCCCGTGACTGCCTTCCGCACACACCATCTCTTGCAGGACGCGACGCAACACGCCAACCGGATGTTCGCCTTCTATTTCAAGTACGCGTGGGAGGAAGACGACGATACCACTATCCGCCTGCCCGCAGGGACGGATACCGAGGAGTTGCCGGCGCCCGTATCCAGGGAAATGCCGAAAGCCAGCTACCAAAGCTCCTGGGAGAAGCTGCCAGGCGTGCTGCACACCAAGCGCAGGCTGGCCATCAATGCCATTTTCTATCCGGACCCGCGTCCGGTCCGTGAATTCTTCAGCGATGTCCGGGTCGGCGACGAGAACATCGCCCTGGTGCACAGGCCCGCACGGGATGGGAACTGACATGATCTCCGCAGGCTTTGCGATTCTGACAGCCGCGCTCCTGGCATCCAGCTCCGCCCGGGCAGCGGCGCCGGACTGGCTGCGGGCTCTCGTCTCCGCACCCTTGCCTTCGTATCCGGCCAAAACCGACGCCGTCATCCTTCTGGACGAGCGCGTCATCTCGGTGAAGGAAAACGGCGACATCAAAACCAACCGGCGCGTGGCTTTCAAAATCCTGCGCCGCGAAGGCAGCCAGTACGGCCGTTTCAGCGTCGCTTACGACCCGGATACCCGCCTCACGTTTCTCCGGGCCTGGTGCTTTCCCGCGGGCCAGGCGGAATACGAAGTGAAGGAGAAGGACGCGGTGGAAACCGGCCTTTCGCGAGAGTCCCTCTACTCGGATGTGCGCCGCAAGATCCTCTCTGTCCCGGCCACCGACCCTGGAAGCATCGCCGGATTCGAATATGAGCAGCGGAACCGGCCCTTCCTGCCGCAGTACGAGTGGGACTTTCAGCAGAGGATACCCGTGCGTAAGGCTCGCCTGGTTCTGCAGCTTCCGACAGGATGGGAGTTCAAGCCGGTATGGCGCAATTTCACGGCTAAGGAGCCCGTGGCCGCCGCCAATCAGTGGAGCTGGGAGCTGGACAACCTGCCGGGTATCGAACCTGAAGACCTGATGCCGGCCTGGAGGGCCGTTGCTTCCCAGATGGGCCTGAGCTATTTCGCCAAGGATCCCAGTGTTGTGAAGAATCAAGCCAACTGGAGGGACGTAGGCGCGTGGTACGGCTCGCTGGCTGCGCCGCGACTGTCCGCGACACCTTCTCTCGCGAGCATCACCTCTCAGGTGGTTGCCGGCGCCACCACTCCCTGGAAGAGACTCGAAGCGCTCTCTGCTTTCGTGCAAAAAGAGATTCGATACGTGGCTATTCCCATCGGCATCGGCAGCCACCAGCCCCATGCGGCCGCCGACGTGCTTGCCAACCGGTATGGCGATTGTAAAGACAAAGTCACTCTCCTTAAAGCCATGCTGAAGCAGGTTGGTATTGAGTCCTACTATCTGCTTGTCGATAGCGAACGTGGCGCGGTAAACCCGGATTTCGCCTCTGTCCTGAACTTCGACCACGTGGTGCTTGCCATTCGCCGCCCCGCGGGTGATGAAGCCGTTTTTGCGCTGGTGCAGCATCCGGTGCTCGGAGATCTCGTCGTATTCGATCCGACCGACGATCTGACGCCTCTCGGAACTTTGCCGGATTCCGAACAGGGTGCGTACGGCCTCCTGGTCAGGGAGGATGGCGGCGAGCTGTTGCGGCTGCCGGTTCACTCGCCATCGGCGTGCCGCCTGATCCGCACCGGTGCGCTCAAGCTCCTTGCGGACGGCTCGCTCTCCGGCACTGTGAAGGAGATACGCTGGGGCCGCTTTGCGGCCGAGACGCGCCGTGTATATCGCCTTGCGGAAGGACAAACGCAAGCTAAGATCCTCGAAGACTTCGTCGGACGTTCGATCGGACAGTTCCACTTGACGAGCGGCCTGATCGATAATCTCAACGGTCTGGAGGATCTCACGCTGACCTACATATTTAGCGCGCCGAACTACGGGAAGACCACCGGCCCCATGCTGCTGCTGCGGCCGCGCGTGCTGGGGCAGAAGGGCCTCGTGCTGGGCGAAAAGAAGGACCGACGCTATTCCGTAAGCCTCGCATCCAACTCCGTAGAGAGCGACATCTTCGATATCGAGCTGCCCGCGGAGTATGAGGTGGACGAGCTGCCTCGTCCCGTCACGTCGGACTACCCGTTCGCGAGATACACCAGCAAGGTGGAAATGAGAGGCAATACTCTCCATTACGAGCGGCACTATCTCACCCGGCAGGTCGAGATCCCCAGGGAGAGCTTTGACGACCTGTGGAATTTCCAGCGGCTTATATCCGCCGACGAGCGGGGTTATGCCGTACTGCGCAAGAGACCGTGAAATCACGCCACGGTGAAAAACGGGCTGGCGGCAATGCCAGCACCGCGTCAAAATCTACCTATGAGCGAATCTCCTCGTCGAAGCCTGCATACAGCCAGAGAGTTTAACGAGATGTACGCCGGGACACCTCCGTGGGATATCGGCAGGCCGCAGCACGCCTTCCAGGCCCTCGCCGATAACGGGGAGTTGCGCGGGCGCGTCCTGGATATCGGCTGCGGCACCGGCGAGCACGCGTTGATGGCGGCGCAGCGCGGCCTGGAAGCCACCGGCGTCGACAGCTCTCCCGCGGCCATCGAAATCGCGAAACGCAAAGCTCGGGAGCGCGGGCTGAACGTTCGCTTCCTGGTCCACAACGCGCTCGACCTGGCCTCGATGGGCGAGCAGTTCGATACGGTGCTCGACAGCGGCTTGTTCCACGTTTTCAGCGACGAAGATCGGGCGGCGTATGTCGGAGGACTCAAAGTGGCGACACGGCCCGGCGCGCGTTACTTCATGTTGTGCTTCAGCGACCATCAGCCCGGCGACTTCGGCCCTCGGCGTGTGAGCCAGCAGGAGATCCGGCAGAGTTTCCGTGAGGGCTGGCGGATCGACTCGATCGAGATGAAGAAGCTCGAAACCAACCTAGGGCCCGAGGGAATCATCGGGTGGCTGGCACGCATCACAAGGGAAAATGACTGACACCTGGCTCCATCCAATCCGGAACCGAGGGACGATCTTTGGGCGGGTTGTTCAGTGTGCCAACGCCGTAACTTGTAAAATTCGATATCGATTCGTCATACGCCTTTCGATTTTCACGTTGTTTTGCGCGTGAAAAAGAGAATGACCATTTCGGAGGGTGTATGTCACGAACGAATCCATTTGGGCCTGCCGCCTACGCACTGGCGACCGGAGCCGACGCTGTCGGGCGGCTCAAGGTGCTGCACGAAATCTACTCGCCCATGGGCCAGCAGGTCCTTGTCGATGCCGGAATCTCAGAGGGGATGACCGTTGCCGACTTCGGCTGCGGCCCAGGCGCCACGACCCGGTTGCTTGCGGCACTGGTCGGTCCGTCGGGCAGCGTTACGGGGATCGATTTGCACAATGCACAGATCGAAGAAGCCGGCCGCTTGTCCGCGGCCGAGGGATTTACGAATGTAAGGTTCATGGCGGCCGACGCCTGCAAGACGGGACTGGCCGCAAACCAGTTCGATCTTGCCTATTGCCGGTTCTTGCTGCTCCATTTGAAGGATCCGGCTGTGTGTCTCGGAGAGATGTGGCGCATCCTGAAACCGGGAGGGATCCTGGTAGTGGAGGACGGAGACCTGGCCTCTGCGTGCAGTGTTCCGCCAACACCCCTCGACGTATTCGGGGAGTTGTTCAGCCGGCTGGCACCGACTCGCGGCGTGGACTATTCTGTTGGCAACCGCCTGTGGCATCTCGTCGCAGATGCGGGTTTCACAATCACGAACGTGAACGTCCATCAGCCTTCAGAGCGAGCCGGATCAACCGGCCTCCTCTTGAAATGGAGCGTGGAGGAGGCCGGGCCCGCATTCGTCGAGGCCGGTTTGATTACTTCGGAGGAGTTGCAGCGCACGGTTACGGAAATGGAGAGCGCGGCAAGGAATCCCGGGGTGTTAGCTCTGGCGCCGCGCATGTCCCTGGTATCGGCGCGCAAGCGCGTGAACTGATTCAGCGCCTTGGTGGGCCGGACGCCGGCCCCTGCGTCTGAGTACCTCGGTCGGAACGCCCCTGCGGCGCTGGGCAGGCCGGGAGGCCTGCCCTACAAAAACCCATGCGCACGTCCGGTGCGGCCCTTGTACAATACCTCTTTTGCGAACCAAGGAAAGAGGAACATGAAACGATATCGGTCGATCAGCGTCGCGGTGTGCCTGTTGGCGATCCCATTTTTTGCGCCGGCTCAAGGAGGACGGCAGGGCCGGGGCGTCCCCGGTGCTCAACCAGGAGGGCAGCAGACTGGAACCACCGGGAACGCGGGCGGCCGGGGCGCGACCGGCGCTCTCGATTTTTACACTTTCGATCCCGCGGCAGGCGCCGGTCCGAGCTTCACCGACGCCGCACCGGCCGAAACTCACCAGAAGATCTCCATCAATGGGCAGGCGCTAGCGTACACGACCCGGGCCGGCTACCTGCCGCTCTACAACGCCACGACCGGGCAATCGGAAGGACGCCTCTTTTACACGTTCTACGCAAAGGAAGAGGTGACCGACCCATCGACCCGGGCTTTGGTGTTCTTCCTGGGCGGCGCTCCGGGTGTTTCCGCGGCATGGCAGGACCTGGGCGGCCTGGGGCCCAAGCGAATGAAGCCCATGAGTGACACGGAGGCCCCCTCGTACGGGTGGGCCGACAATCCAAGCACGCTGCTGGCACAGGCGGACCTGGTTTTTGTGAATCCCATCGGCACGGCCTTCAGCAGACCGGAGCGTCCCGATCGCGGTCCGGCATTCTGGAATACCGCCGCCGATACGGCGTCCCTGGGCGAGTTCGTGCGCAGCTTCATCAACCGCTACGACCGCAGATCGTCGCGGCTCTTCGTGGCCGGCGAAGACCTGGCCACGGGACGCGCAGCGAACCTGGCCAACTATCTTCTGGAGCATCAGGTCCCGGTGCATGGCGTCGTGCTGCTATCGATGACCATGAACCCGGATGCGGAGGCGGGCGATGCGCGATACATCACCTTGCTGCCAAGTATCGTCATGACCGCGTGGCACCACAAGAAACTCGGGCCCGAGCTGAACCGCATGGGATCGGAACAGATTGCCGGCCAGGCGCGGCAATTCGCTTCGCGCGAATACCTGCATGCGCTCTACAAGGGGGACCGCATGACGGCCGAGGAACGCACCAAGGCAATTGCCGACCTGGCGCGATTGACCGGATTCTCCAAAGGATTCCTGGTGAGCAACGACCTGCGCGTGACGCTGGAGAGGTTCAACAGCGAGCTGATGCGCGATCAGCAGCGGGGCCTTTCGTACTCGGACGCGCGGGTGACGGGCTTTGTGCCGACGACGCCCGGAGGAGGGCGCGGCGGCCGCGGAGGCTTTGGCCCGGTGCCGGTGGAGCCGATCGACTTCAACCTGAGCAACCTCTCCGGAGGCTTCCTGACGGCTTACGAGGACTACCTGCGCAGGGAACTTACATTCAAAGCCGGCAACGGAATCTTCTACCTCATGAGCGGCGGCGTCAGCGGATTCACCTCCAACGGGAACGACAGCGCCAGCCTGTCTACGGCATTCGCCCGCAAGCCGAACCTCCGCCTGTTTGTGGCGGTGAACTACTTCGACCTGAACGCTCCATTCTACGCGACGGAGCATACCCTGGCTCACTTGAACGTTTCGCCCGAAGTGCGCGCTCACAACATCACGGTGAGTCACCTGGAAGCGGGGCAGATGCCCTACCTCGACTCCAAGGCGATTGTGAAACTGCACGACGACCTGGCGAGCTTCCTGGCTCCAAGCGCACGGTGAGGCGAAAGGAATGA
>DATJYW010000357.1:0-5471 GCA_035499435.1 Candidatus Acidiferrales bacterium
ACCTACAATGTGATCGCCGAAATTGCTCATCAGCCGGTGACCTTTCTCTGGCATGACTCCGCGGATCTTCAGGGCGTGGATGCCGTGCTTGTCCCGGGCGGGTTTGCTTATGGCGACTATCTGAGGACAGGGGCCATCGCGCGATTCTCGCCTGTTATGCAGGCCGTCAAGAAGTTCGCGGCCGATGGCGGCCTGGTCCTCGGCGTCTGCAACGGGTTCCAGATCCTGGTGGAAGCCGGCCTGCTGCCGGGCGCGTTGGTCCGCAACCGCGGCCTGAAGTTCATCTGCCGCGAACTGCGCCTGCGCGCCGGTACCACCAATTCGCCCTTCACCTCCGCCGCCGAACCGGGACGTATCTACCGCATGCCCATCGCTCACGGTGAGGGCTGCTACGTGGCCGACGAGCGGACGCTCGACGAGCTTGAGGCCGAAGACCGCGTCGCCTTCCGCTACATCGATGACGCCAACGGCTCCATGCGCGAAATCGCCGGCATCCTCAGCCGCGAGCGCAACGTGATGGGCATGATGCCGCATCCCGAGCGCGCCACCGAGCCATTGATGGGCTCGAGCGACGGCCTCGTCGTATTCGAGTCGATGCTGCGCGTGGCGGTGCACGCATGAGCACGGCGGCCTTCTCGCCGGAGATCATCGCCCAACATCAGCTCACCCCCGCCGAATACCAGAAGATCGTCGATATCCTGGGCCGCGAGCCGAGCTACACCGAGCTCGGCATCTTCAGCGTCATGTGGAGCGAGCACTGCTCTTACAAGAGCTCGCGCCTTCATCTCAAGAAGCTGCCCACGCGCGGCAAGCTCGTGGTGCAGGGCCCGGGTGAGAACGCCGGCATCATCGATATCGGCGGCGGCTACGTGATCGCATTCAAGATCGAATCGCACAACCACCCCAGTTTCATCGAGCCGTTCCAGGGCGCGGCCACCGGAGTCGGCGGCATCCTGAGGGACATCTTCACCATGGGCGCGCGCCCCATCGCGGTCATGGATTCCCTCCGCTTCGGCCGCCTCGACGATCCGCAAACCGGCGCGCGCAACCGCCGCATTCTGGGCGGCGTCGTCGCCGGCATCGCCCACTACGGCAACTGCTTCGGCGTGCCCACTGTTGGCGGGGAGTGCATCTTCGAGCCCTGCTACGACGGCAATCCTCTGGTGAACGTCTTCGCACTCGGCGTCTGCCGGAAAGAGGATGTCTTCTACGCCAAGGCGGCGGGAACGGGCAATCCGGTGATCTATGTCGGCGCGCGCACGGGACGCGACGGCATCCACGGCGCTTCCATGGCTTCCGCCGAATTCACCGAGGAATCCAAGCAGAAGCGCCCCAACGTCCAGGTGGGCGACCCCTTCATGGAGAAGCTGCTTCTCGAAGCCTGCCTGGAAGCCATGCAGACCGGCGCCATCGTCGGCATTCAGGATATGGGAGCCGCCGGTCTCACCTGCTCCACCTGCGAGATGGGAAGCCGCGGCGAAGTCGGCATCGAGATCGAGCTCGACCGCGTCCCCCAGCGCGAGACCGGCATGACGCCCTACGAGATCATGCTCAGCGAAAGCCAGGAGCGCATGCTGCTGGTCGCCGACAAGGGCCGCGAACAGGAAGTCTTCGACGTCTTCCGGAAGTGGGGGCTGGAGGCGTCCGAGATCGGCATCGTCACCAACGACGGCAAGCTGCGCGTTCGCCATCACGGACAGGTCGTGGCCGAGATTCCGAATCGCGAGCTGGCCGACGAGGCCCCTCTTTATGCCCGCCCGCACGTGGCTCGGGTTCCCGACCTGCCCGCCTCCACGCGCAAACCTGCCGACATCCAGACCGCGCTCCCCACGCTCCTCGCCGCGCCCGACATCTGCTCCAAGCGCTGGATCTGGGAGCAATACGATTACCAGGTGCGCACTAACACCCTCACCCATCCCGAGCAGACGGATGCCGCCATCGTCCGCGTGAAGGAGACCGGCACCAGCGTGGCCATGTCGCTGGATGGCAACGGCCGGTACTGCTATCTCTCGCCTCGCGAGGGCGCGCAGCTCGCGGTGGCAGAGTGCTGCCGCAATCTCTCGGTGGTCGGCGCCACTCCAGTCGCTGCCACCAATTGCCTCAACTTCGGCAATCCCGAGCGCCCCGAGATCATGGCCCAGCTCGTCGATGCCGTCGAGGGGATGGGTGACGCCTGTCGCTTCTTCGAGACGCCCATCACCGGCGGCAATGTCAGCCTCTATAACGAAACCCTCGGTGAAGGCATCTACCCCACGCCGGTCATTGGCATCGTCGGCCTGTTGAAAACCGCCGCGCCCGTCACCGTGCCGTTCAAAAACGCGGGCCGCAGCGTGATCCTGCTCGGCGGCATCGGAAGCTGCGACGAGGCCCGCTTCGGCAGCACCGAGTACGCCAAGGAGATCGAGAAGCAACTCTGGGGGCTTCCGCCTGCGATCGATCTGGATCACGAAAAACGCGTCCAAGCCGCCATTCGCGAAATCGTCGTAGCCGGGCTGGCCGAATCCGCGCACGATCTTTCCGATGGCGGCCTCGCGGTGGCGCTTGCCGAGTGCTGCTTCGGTCCGGCCGAAATCGGCGCGCAGGTCGACATCCCTAGCGACCTCCGCCCCGAAATGATGGCCTTCCACGAAGGTCCATCCCGGGTGCTGCTCTCCACTGCGCATCCAAAAGAGGTCTGTGAAATCGCCGCCCGGCATGGCGTCAAGGCGTCGATCGTGGGCGTTACGATAGAGAAGGGGATGGAAATCCGGCAGCGCGGCAATACGCTGGGCTCCTGGGAGATCGCGGCACTCCGATCCGCCTACAAGGAGGCACTGGAAACCCATGTTCGATAAGTTCCACGAGGAGTGCGGCGTGGTCGCCATCTACGGCCATCCGGAAGCCTCCAAGCTGGCATATCTCGGACTCTACGCCCTTCAGCACCGCGGCCAGGAGAGCGCCGGCATCTGCACCTCCGACGGCGTGGAGGTACACTCCCACAAGTCGATGGGCCATGTGGCCGACATCTTCACCAGCGACGTGCTCGCCGAACTGCCCGGCGAGCTCGCCATCGGCCACACGCGGTATTCCACCGCCGGCGACACGGTGCTGCTCAACGCCCAGCCCTTTTCGGTCGCCTGCAACAAAGGTAAGGTGGCCATCGCCCACAACGGCAACATCACCAATGCCAGCGAGCTGCGCGCCCAGCTCGAGCGCCGCGGCGCGATCTTCCAGGCCTCCAGCGATACCGAGGTCGTGCTTCATCTGGTGGCCCACTCGAGCGAGCGCACTCTGGCCGGCGCACTGCGCGACGCCCTGCTCCAGCTCGAAGGCGCCTTCTCGCTGGTCTTCCTCGCCGAGGACCGCGTTATCGTGGCGCGCGACCCGCACGGTTTCCGCCCGTTGGCGGTCGGCGAAATGGAAGTCTCCGGCGGCCGCAAGTGCTACGTTTTCGCCAGCGAGACCTGCGCGTTCGACTTGATCGGCGCGGTTTACCTGCACGATGTCGATCCCGGCGAGATGATCATCGTCGGCCCCGAAGGCATGACCCGCGAACGCTACGCCCCCGCGCAGAACCGCGCCCAGTGCGTCTTCGAGCACGTCTACTTCGCCCGCCCGGACTCTATGGTCTTCGGCCGGGCGGTGGAGGAATCCCGCGAAAACCTCGGACGCCTGCTGGCTCGCGAGTGTCCCGCCGATGCCGACCTCGTGGTGCCCGTCCCCGATTCCGGTGTGGCCGCCGCCATCGGCTATTCTTCCGAATCCGGACTGCCCTTCCGCCAAGCCCTCATCCGCAACCACTACGTCGGCCGCACCTTCATCGAGCCCTCCCAGGCCATCCGCGATTTCGGAGTCAAGCTCAAGCTCAATCCCGTCCGCTACCTGCTTCAGGGCCAGCGCGTGGTGCTGGTCGACGATTCCATCGTCCGCGGCACCACCAGCCGCAAAATCGTACGCATGGTCCGGCAGGCCGGCGCGCGCGAAGTACATCTGCGCATCTCCTGCCCGCCGACCATCTCGCCGTGCTTCTACGGCGTCGATACCCCCACTCGCTCCGAGCTGATCGCCTCCAATCACAACGTGGAAGAGATCCGCCGCTTTGTGGAAGCCGATTCGGTCGGATACCTCTCCATCGCGTCCCTGCGCAAGGCGGTCGCCGATGACGCAAAGCACGAATATTGCTATGCGTGTTACACCGGCGACTACCCGACCGAGCTGGTCAACATCGAAGAATTGATCGCCGCGCGCAAGAAGCGCGTAGGTTAGGTCTCTAAGAGACAAGTAACCCCAGGCGACTGTCCGACAGTCGCCCGGGGCCCGAAGGCGTGAGTTCAAATTCTCCTTATTTAGTGGGTCAGATAGAATGTCGCCGCGCCGGCAGGGAAATTGGCCGCCGAGACGTCGTGTGCAGCCAATCCCGAGCCGCCCCGCGGAGCCGCCAATACGGCAGCCAGGTCAATTCGCACGAGGCAACTGGCGTTGTAATTGGCAAACAAGGCGTATGCCTTTCCGTCGTTGGGACTGGTGTACGCGGTAACCGTGTGCGGATCGTATCCCGCGCTCCAGGTACCGCAAAGCGCCGAGTTCGGAATCAAAGCCGAGGCATAGTCCACAAGCGTCGGCGTACCAGAGCCGCTCGTCGCGGGCAACTGATACACGCCGAAAGAGTTGCCGCCGAACTCGCCGGTTACCACACCCAGGTGGCTGGAACCTGGAGCCACGCTCAAGCCGCTGAAGGCGGCGGAAAAGTAGTAATTGGTCGTCCAGTTGAAGACCGCGCCGGCGGCCGTGTAAGTGCCGTAGGGTGTTCCGGGCGTGAATACCGCCTGGGTCAGGTCCTCAATCCAGAGTTGGTCCGCGATTTCCGATCCGGACAAGGCAATTCCAGTGGCGCAGTCTTCCGCAGCAGAATCGTTGTAAATGGGATAGTTCGGCAGCGAAAACTCCTTCAAGGTAACCCCGTCGGATTGAATCTGTAGAATCGTGTAGTCGTAATCTTCACCCGGCGAAAGAATCAGGTTACGGGTCGGATCGATCGAGATGTCTTCCGAAACGGTGTGCGACATCCCGAAAGGTGGAAGGAAAGTGTTGGTGTTCAGATCCAGCATCTGCACTCCGTCCGAAGCACCAAACCCTCCGGCGATCACTGCCTTGTTCGTCAAGGCATTGATGGCGACGCCGCAGTTTTGGCAACTGCCCCCGGAAAAGTTGGCAGAGTGCGTGGCTCCGCTGGTCAGCGTATTGGTCAGAGCGGTTCCCGAAATCAGGTACACGTCGGTGTTGTTGCCCACACAGACCGTCTGGCCCGTCGCCGGGTTCGAGGAACACGAGTTCACGTAATATCGGGTAGAAATCGACGTCTTCCCCGATCCGTTCTCGATGTCCACCGCCTGCACGCCCGTTCCGCTGCTGCAGCACCAGCTTCCGTTCGGCACGTAAGCCGTCACCTTTTGCGGAGCCGCACCGGTCGGAACCAACACGCCCAGCGAGCT
>DATJYW010000358.1:0-15360 GCA_035499435.1 Candidatus Acidiferrales bacterium
GCGATGATCATCATCTTCGCTGGGGTGGCCGCAGTCAAGCGCTATTCGCACAAGCCGGCGGAGCAGGCGGCGCCCGCCGTTCGACGCTGATTGAGGGATTCAGACCACCGGTCCTTGGCCACGGCCGCTGAGTTTGGCCCCGAGCGCGCCTCCGGCCATGCTGAGCAGGGTGATGAACATGAACAACATCACCAACAGCTCCGCGATGGCCGGCCCGCTTTGCAGCGTTTTCATGGCTTCCTGAAACCTGGGATCGAGCGCGTTCCTCACCTCGGGAGGCAGCGCAGAAAAGCCCCCTGATGCCGTGACCAAGGCGACGGTCGCAGTCAGCAAAATGGTGACGATCACGAACATCAACACGCCGGTGATCCAACCCAAACGCACGCCCGATTCCAGGCTCAGCAGGTAACCGGTGCGGCGGCGGTAGAGCAGCGCGGCGAAGAAGCCCGCCGCCAGCCAGTTCAGGTAAGGCAGGAAGAATAGCAGGGTGGCCATTACGGCCATCAGGGCGGCCACTCGGACGGCCATCCGGTTATGGAAATTCACCGGCGGCGGCGCGGGCACCACGGTCACTATCGGCACCGAAGCAGTCGATTCCGGTTCCGCCGTTACGATTTCGCGTAAGGGTCTACCGCATTTGTGACAAAAGAGAGCGTCGGGGACGAGTTGTGCCCCGCAGGTGCAGAAGTCAGGCATCCGTCATTTCCAGTTTGCCATACTGCGCCGGTTGTGAACGTTCCCGGCCTGCTGCTAGGCTGACAGACTTGGACGCCAGGCGCCAGCTCGGAGTGTTCGACGCCACCATGATCGTCATGGGCGGGATCGTGGGCAGCGGCGTGTTCATGAATCCGAGCGTCGTGGCGCAGCGGGTGCACACGCCATTTCTGATTCTCGGGGTCTGGCTCGCGGGAGGAGTGCTGGCCATGCTGGGCGCGTTCATCTGGGCGGAGCTTGCCACGCGACTACCGGGCGCCGGCGGCCAGTATTTGTACCTGCGAGAGGCGTACCATCCCTCCGTGGCGTTCCTCTACGGCTGGGTCCTGATGCTGGTCACGCAGACCGGCGGGATGGCGGCGGTGGCGGTCACCTTCGCGCGCTACTGGCGGGAAATTACCGGCACGGCGTGGAGCGACAACGCCATTGCCGCTACGGCACTGCTTGGCCTGACCGTGATCAACTGCTTCGGCGCGCGCGCCGGCAGCAATGTTCAGAGCGCGCTCATGCTGACCAAAACCGCCGCCATCGCGGCAATGGTAGTGGCCGGACTTGCGCTCGGCGGAGGGACAATTCACCCGTTACCGCTCGTGGGCGCGCCGTTGTCGCTCGGGCTGGCAGTCGCGATCGGCGCGGCCGCCATTCCGGTCGCTTTCGCTTATGGCGGCTGGCAGACCGCAACGTTCGTGGCCGCAGAGATGCGGAATCCGCGGCGCGATCTCGCGCGCGGTCTCATCCTCGGTGTAAGCGGTGTGGTGGTGCTCTACCTCAGCGTCAATTTCGTGTGCGTCAAGGTGCTCGGGCCGGACGGGCTCGCCGCGACCCGGACGCCGGCGTCGGCGGTGATGCGTGCCGCGATGGGCGAGCGCGGCGCATGGTGGATCGCGATGGGTATCGCGGTTTCGACTCTCGGATTTCTGAGCCAGGGCATGCTCACCGCGCCGCGCGTCTACAATGCCATGGCCCGCGACGGCTTGTTCTTCGAGCGCGTGGGCCGGCTGCACCCGCGTACCGGCGCGCCCGTCACGGCGATCGTGCTACAAGGGGTCGCTTCCACCGCCATCGCCTGGTCCGGCGGGTACGAGCAGATTCTCAACTACGTGGTTAGCGTCGATTTCATTTCGTTCGGGCTGACCGCGGCCGGGCTGTTTCTGCTGAAAGGCAGCCGGGGCGGCAACCCGTCGCCGGGTCACCCCTACACCACCGCGGTCTTCGTGCTGGCGTGCGCGGGCATTGTGGCGAGCACCGTGGTCACCGATCCCGCCAACAGCGCCCGCGGATGGGGGATCATTCTGACAGGAGTTCCGGTCTATTTGCTATGGAGCAGGCGATTGCGAAGATGAGACACAAACATTCGGATTACATGCACTGGGCGAAGACCCAGAGCCGCGCCCGGTTCAATCTCGCGACCAGCGGCGTGGGATCGTTTCCTCTGGGAGAGCTCCCGTCGATACCGGCGCTGGAGATCAATGGCGACAACAGCTACGGCTACGGACCGCTGAAACAGGCCATCGCGGCGCGCCACGGCGTCGATCCCGAGTGCGTTGTCACGGCGGCCGGAACCTCCATGGCAAACTACCTGGCCTTCGCCACGCTGCTCGACCCCGGGGACGAGGTGCTGATCGAGCATCCCACCTACGGCCTGCTGATCGACGCTCTGGAGTATATCGGCGCGGAGGTAAAGCGCTTCTGCCGGCGGGAAGAAAACGGCTATGCCATCGACGTGGAGGAGGTTCGCCGCGCGCTCACTTCGAAGACGCGGCTGATCGTGGTGACGAACCTGCACAATCCGTCCAGCGCCCTGACTCCCGAAGCGACCCTCCGCGAGCTGGGAGCGCTCGGCCCGCGGGTGTTGGTGGACGAGGTCTACCTCGATGCGGTCTACGAGAATTCACCGCGCACGGCGTTTCACCTCGGCCCGCAATTCGTGATCACGAGCAGCTTGACGAAGGTCTGTGGCGTCAGCGGATTGCGCTGCGGGTGGGTGCTGGCGGATCCGGATCTCGCGCGCGCCATGTGGCGGTTGAACGACCTGTTCGCCGCCACGCCGGTACATCCCGGAGAACTGCTCAGCATGGCGGTTTTCGAGCACCTGGATGTAGTGCGGGAGCGCGCCCGGAAGGTCGTCGAAGCCGACCGCATGGCGCTGGCAGAGTTCCTGGACCGTGAGACCCGCGTCTCGGCGGTGCGAACCGGCTATGGCACCACCTGCTTCCTGCGCCTCTTGCAGGGCGGCGTCGAGGAGTTCCTGGCCGGCCTGCGTGCCGAGCGGGAGACCTCAGCGGTGCCCGGGCGGTTCTTCGAGATGCCGGATCACTTCCGGGTCGGCATGGGCGTGGATTCCGCGATGTTTGCCGAGGGCCTGCGCAGGCTCTCTCTACACCTTCGCAACCACGTCGAGTAGCGATTTCAGGCTCTGCTCGCTCGAATACATCTTGCCCTTCGGATCGCGCCAGTGCGTCTCCAGGGTAAAGGTGCCCTTGTAGCCGTCTTTGAGCATGGCGCGAATCTGGCCCAGGTTGTCGAACTCGCCGTCGCCGACCCTGGTCCAGACGACCTTGCCGTCCTGATGCTTGTAATCGCGCAGGTGGACGTGGAAGATCCGCGCCGGATCGAGCTTGCGGTAGCCGTCGGGGAAGGACTGCTCGCCGCTCTCGCCGGCGTTATTCGGGTCCCAGGTGAGACCGACGTTTTCCGCCTTCACGTTCTTGAACAGCAGCGCCGCCTCCGCGCCTGTGGAAACGTACCCGCCGCCGATGTTCTCCACCGCCAGGCGAAAGCCCTTGGCGCGGCGCGCGGCCTCGTTGGTAAGTTCCCAGATGCGGCCGTACGCCTTCTCGGTCTTGGTCTCGCCGCGGCCGAGCATAAACGTGAACACCCTAATTTTGTCGGTGCCGAATGCCTTGGCGCGCTCCATGGAAGCGGCCAGCAGTTCCCATTGCTTATTCAGGATCTTTTGCCCTTCCGGACCTTCCGGCGGCAGCGGAATCTTGAAGAATCCGGTTCCTTCGATCGAGACCTTGATGCCGTGCTCGTCGAGGATGCGATTGGCCTCGCGGATCTTGTCCATCGGCTGCGAGGTATTGTACGGCCCCCAAATGTTGCGCACTTCCGCCCAATGCAGGTTGTACTGCTGGAGGAACTTAGCTACCTGCACAACGGGGAGCGAAATCCCGAAAAATCCGAGTATGTGGGTGCCGATGAAGATCGATACGACCATCAGCACGAGGCCGTTGATTGCGATGGCGCGCGCGAGCCGGGCGCGACCCGGCCCGGAAAGGCCGCGCGTGAGTGTCAGGAAGATGGGAGTGTTGCCGAGCGGGTTGACGATGGGAAACAAGGCGGCTACCACCAGGAACGTGGCTGCGGTGAGCTCGCCGAGCGTGCGGTTCACGGCCGGCACCTTCGGGACTGCCAGCGGCGATCGCGGTTGGGCGTGGCGTCTGGAGGCATGCTACGAACTATCCATGATACATAGTGCACAGGCATGGGAAGAGAGGGGGAAAGAACGCCAATCGACCACTGCATTTCTCGATTCGCGTCGTATACAATCTTATGATCCTGGCAGCCCAAAGGCAGTCCGGAGCCGCACGAGATCGTAATTCAGTCGTGTTAGCGAGGTGCACGGTGCGGAGGTTCCAGGCAGGAGCAGCGACGGCGAACCGGCAGGGTGAAGGAGGGCGCGAATGACCCGCCCTCCCTCAGTCACCCGATTGCTGATCGAGTGGAGCCAGGGCAACCATAGTGCTCTGGATCAACTTACGCCGCACGTCTACCGCGAGCTGCACGCACTGGCCCGAAGAAGCTTGCTGCGGGGCCGCCCGAACCAAACCCTGCAGCCCACGGCCCTGATCAACGAGTTGTACCTGCGTTTGATCGAACAGACGCAGACGATCGAATGGGAAAGCCGCTCGCATTTTTTCGGGATCGCGGCCCGCCTCATGCGCAATGTTCTGGTCGACTACTCCCGTGCACAAAGCGCCGCCAAGCGGGGCGGCGCGGCTGTGGCGGTGACGATCGAACAGGCGGAACCTCTGGCGTTCGACCGCACACCGGACGTGTTGGAACTGGACGAAGCACTGAGCCGCCTGGCGGAGCGAGATCAGCGAAAAGCGAACGTCATCGAGCTACGTTACTTCGGAGGCATGAGCCGCGAAGAGATCGCCGGGGCGCTCGATCTGACGGTTCCCACGGTAAAGCGCGACCTGCGCCTGGGTGAGGCATGGCTGCGCCGTCATCTGGCGGGCGGGGGATAGAGCGGCATGGAAGCCAGTGGATGGGATCGAGTCGAGGAACTGTTCCATCATGCCGCCGACCTCGCGCCCGCCGAACGGGCCGCTTTCCTGGACCGGGCTTGCGGGAGGGACGCCAAATTACGCCGCGAGGTTGAATCGCTGCTGGCTACCGATATCCCGCACGACCGGCTCTTTCAGGAAGTGATCAACCGAACCATCCACCGGCCTCCCGAGGAGCCGGAAGAAACCTGCTCGATGACCGGCCAACGGATCGGCCCGTACGCGATCACGGGATTGATCGGCAAGGGCGGCATGGGTGACGTCTATCATGCGGTACGGGAGGACGACTTCCGGATGCCCGTGGCGATCAAGCTGCTGAGGCGAGGGGCAGGAACCGAAACCGCACTTCGGCGGTTTCGCACGGAACGCCAGATCCTCGCGGGACTGCGACACCCCAACATCGCGCGTCTTCTGGATGGCGGCGCCACCGACGCCGGTTTGCCGTACCTCGTCATGGAATACGTGGAAGGCGCCCCGCTGCTCGAATATGCGGCCGCTCTTCCGGTACGCGAGCGGCTGGAGCTGTTCCGCGCGGTGTGCTCGGCGGTTCACTATGCTCATCAGCGGCAGATCGTGCACCGCGACATCAAGCCCGCGAACATCCTGGTGACCGCCGACGGAATTCCGAAGCTGCTGGATTTCGGTATTGCCAAGCTGCTCGATCCCCCTGGCGGGGCCGGCGGCACGGCGACCGCTACCGGCGCGCAGTTGATGACGCCGGACTACGCCAGCCCGGAGCAACTGCGGGGCGAAGCGGTGACTGTCGCCACGGATATATACTCCCTGGGAGCCGTGCTCTATGATCTGCTGACGGGGCAGAAAGTCAATCGTGTCACCCAGACGTGCTCTTCGGGCGGCGTGGAAGAGACGGACGGCGAGCGGCGGCAGCGGCGCCGCGCGGCTGAGCACCTCGACCCGGACCTGGACCGAATCGTTCTGAAGGCGCTCCACCGGGCTCCAGAACAGCGTTATGCGTCGGTCGAGGAGTTCTCCGAAGATCTGAGGCGGCTGCTCGAGGATCTGCCGGTTCAGGCGCGCCGGCAAAGCCTGCTGTACCTGGGCCGCAAGTTCTTGCGGCGGAACCGGCTACCGGTGGTTGCGGCCACGGCCATTGCCTTGCTTTCCCTGGCACTCGGGATGGGGCTGCGCCGCCTGGGCGCACCCGTCCCAGGCTTGGACGCCAACCTGCGGTCGATCGCGGTGTTGCCGTTGGAAAACCTGTCCGGCGATCCCGGGCAGGAGTACTTCGCCGACGGCATGACCGATGCGCTCATCGGGGAGCTGGCGCGGATTCGAGGCTTGCGCGTGATTTCACGCGCTTCCACCGTGGCGTACAAGGGCGCCCGCCGGCGGCTTCCGGAGATCGCGCACAGTCTGCGGGTAGGAACGATTGCGGAAGGGTCCGTACTGCGGTCCGGCGATCGCGTTCGAGTGGCTTTGCGGCTGTTTGATGCGGTCGGGGACCGGCCGGTGTGGAGCGGCAGCTATGAAGGGGAGCTGCGGGACGTTCTGGCCTTTCAGAGCCGGGTGGCCGCAGCCGTTGCCAGGGAAATCCGTGTCACGCTGACGGCAACAGACCGGGCGCGAGCCTCCAGCGATCCACGGGTGAATCTCGACGCCTATGACACCTACCTGAGAGGGCGGCAAGCCCTCTTTCGATCGACCGTGGAGGACATTCAGCGAGCGATTCAGTTGTTCCAACAGGCGCTCGGAATCGAGCCGAATTACGCCCTCGCATATTCCGGACTCGCCCAGAGCTACATTACACTTTCCGGCATGTATCTCAGACCACGCGAAGCCATGAGTAAGGCCAAAGCAGCGGCAGCGCGCGCTCTGGAAATCGACCCCGGCGTAGCGGAGGCCCACTTCTCCATGGGAGTGGTGCAAGGCTGGTATGAGTTCCAGTGGGAACAGGCCGATAGAGAATTCAAGCGAGCCATCGAGCTGAATCCGAACGATGCCATGGCACACTTGTGGTACGGCCAGAGCATGATCTCGACCGGCCGCGCAATGGAGGGGGTCGAACAGATGCGGATTGCCCACGATCTCGATCCCTTGTCCGCATTTGTAGAGACGGGCTTGGGACAGATGTATTTCCTTTCCCGCCAATATCCGCTGGCAATCCAGCAGTTGCGCAGCGTGACGGCTTCGGATGACACCTTTATTGAGGGCCATACGTGGTTGGGCGCTGCCTATCTATACACCAAGCAGTATGCGGAGGCCGTTGGTGAGTTGGAACGAGCCCGGCAATTGGATCCCCAGCAATCGCAGCCCATGGCATACCTTGCCTACGCGCATGCAAGGCTCGGTGCCCGTCAGGCAGCCGATCGTCTGCTGAGGCAATTGAAGGAGCTCAGCCACTCCCGGTACATTTCCGGATATCTGTTTGCGATTGTGTGCGTTGGCATGAATTCCGATGACGCCATCGACTGGCTCGAGAAGGCGTATGCAGAACGGGACGACATGCTGTCTTGGCTGAAGGTGGACGCGCTCTTCGATCCGCTTCGTGGCGAACCTCGTTTCCAGCAGCTCATACGGCAAGTGGGCCTCGATTCCGCGGCGCACCTCTAAAACGCGCCGTTGTAGCCGCGCCTGTGCTTCGGCAGGGGACTCTTAGAATTTTCTCCGGTACGCTAGCCGTTCCCTGGTGAAATTTCGAAGTTGCCTGATGGAAGGAGAAATTCCAATGAGAAGCACTTCGAACGTTCAAGGATTCCCCCTGGCAAAAACCGCATTCCTACTGCTTGCGGTTGCGGCGATGTCGGCAGGCAACAATGGCGGGAGCCAGTACACCTTCAAGACGATTGCCAAAACGGGGCAATCGGAGGAGCAGGTAACCTTCGACCAGTACTTTCAACCCGGGGGCATCAACAATCAGGGACAGATCTCGTTCGCTCCCAGCATCCAGACCGGGGGCGAGAGCGTTTTTCTGGCTGGAGGCCGGAACCTGATTAAAGTTCGAGCCGCCGGCGACTGGCTGCCGGGAGGCGCAAAGTTCGGGTATACCCTGGGCCCCGTTGGGATGACTGCGCAGGGCGACACCACGTTCATCTCGACCGGTCTGGATGTTCCGCTACCTCTTGGCCTGAACGCCGGCGTATATCGCACGGTCCTTGGAAGCGGCCTTCCTGTTTCGGTGATGCTGCCCGGCGTGACCGCGACGCCGGGCCGCGGCGTATTCTATGGCGCAGCTTTCAACTCCCAGATGAACGACCTTTACGAGACGGTGTTTCCGGGAATGGTCTGCTCCACCGTGCCTACGAAGGCCCCCAGTCCGGGGAACCCTACCTGCAAGACAGGCCAGCTCGAATTTGGCATCTATCACGCAAATCTCCTGGGGCAGATCAGCGCAGTGGTGGAACCAGGTTCGGTCGCCCCGGGCGGCAGCTATTTCGATTATGCGCAGGTCCCCTTCATCAATAACTTCGGCGACGTGGCCTTCGATGCCCATGTCTATAACGAGCCATGCACCGATTCTCACGGTCAGCAGGGCTTTCGCATTTTCTGCGGCGAGAGCGTCTACCTGAAGAAAGCCCATTCCGGTGGCACGATTTCGATCGCCCATCAAGGCCAACGATCGCCGATTGACGGGAATTTCTATTATGTTGCTTTCGGGCCGGTTCTCAACGATCTTGGCGATCTGGTATTTGTCGCCGAACTGTCTCACACCTCCGATTTGACGCAGAACAGCACCGGTAATACCGCGGTGTTCCTGTATTCCCACGGGACCACCACAACGGTGGCAAAGCCGGGCGATCCCATGCCTGGCGGCGGGAAACTGGTCACGGCCGGCGGGTCGCCAAACACCGCGTATTTGAACAACAACCTGGAGGTCGCGTTCGTGGGAACGCTCGATAACGGCGATCAGGGACTGTACCGTTGGAAGAATGGGACGGTAACGCTGGTTGCAAAGACCGGCACGGCGATCGACGGAGGCGCCGCGATCGCCAACCTGGATGACTTCGACTACGGCACGGGCGCGAGCAGCCAGGTCGCCATCAACGATCTGGGGCAGATCATCTTCGCCGCCAATCTCAAAGGTGGCGGCGGCGCTATGCTGCTCGCAACACCTCGCTAGCCTGGGGTTAGCGGCAGTCAGCACGTCGTCGTCGATTTCGTCGGATGTGATGCCGAGCTTGAGATCGGCAAGGGGCAGCGCGCGGAGGCGGCGGGCGAGAAGAGCGGCTGCCGGTGCGGCCAGGAGTTGGCGGCGGGTGGGCGAAAACATGCCCAGTTTATAGCGCTAGGTCGCGCTAGGTCACGTCCAGCACGTCGAAATGGAAGCGGTCCGGCGGCAGCAGGGCGGGCACTTCCCGCACCAGGTGCGACCAGGTCTGGTAGGCGCTATCGGCCACGGGCGAATCCAAATAAAACAGAAACTGGCTGGAAAAACAGTCAATCGGCGGCGGCTGGCGAAACGTCAGCCGCAGCCCCACCGCCTTCTCGAGCGTAACGCCGCCTATTGGCAAGGCCTTCGCGCGCAATAGCTCGACAAAGCTGGCCCGGCTGGCGTGCGGCCAGACGTCGGGATGGAGCAGTTTGCGAAGCGTGTCTTCATTTTCGAAGGTGATCTCACACTGGCGGATCCATTCGAGAATGGAGTCGCCCCAAAGCCAGTTCGAAAGCAGCCCGCGATAGCGCTCGGCGAGCTGGCAGGCTAGGTCGAACTTGCGCTGTTCGACCACGTCCTCCGTCGCGTCGGTGTCGGCCAGCATTTCCTCGGCCTCCACCATCACCGAACTCAGATCCGCCGGCGATTCCCCTGCCGGGTGCACGAGCAAGGGCGGGAGCTCGTGCGTTTTGCTGCCGGGGATCTCAATATAGCGCTGGTCTCCCATAGGCTATCCCCCCATACAGTTCGACATCAATTGGGAGGCCCTTCGTTACTTGTTTGTAGCATAGGACACGCGATACACCGCTTAAAAAGAATTTATCAGCCCTATTTGGCAGCACCACCGCCAGGCTGCTAACGCGAGATGGCACGCTGAGGGTCGCGCGGCTGCGTGCTATCATTCCGCTTCTATGGCGGATTACACCATCGGGATGGACCTGGGCGGCACGAATCTGCGCGCGGCCGCGATCGACAAGAACGGCCGGATGCTGGACAAGATCTCGGGTTGTACGAATTTCGTCGAGGGGCGCGAAGCGGTTCTGAGCGACATCGTTGCCGCGATTGCGAAGCTGCGCGAGACGCATGGCTCCCCCGGGCTGGCCGGCATCGGCATCGGCGTCCCCGGGTTCATCCGCATGAAGGAGGGCTTGATCACCGGATCCAACAACCTGCCGTACCTGGAAGGGGTGCCGATCCGCGATGAGATCAGCCACCGTCTGGGCACGGCGGTGTTTCTGGAAAACGACGCCAATGCCGCAGCTCTCGGCGAGAAGTGGAAGGGCGCCGGGCAGAACGTGGACGACCTCGTTTTGCTCACGCTCGGCACCGGTATCGGCGGCGGGATCATTTCCGGCGGGCGTGTGCTGCGCGGCTTTGTCGGCATGGCCGGCGAGCTGGGCCATATGACCGTGGTCCCTAACGGTAATCCGTGCGGCTGCGGCAATCAGGGCTGCCTCGAAAAGCACGCATCGGCGACCGCCGTCACCGCCATGGCGCGCCTGATGCAACTCGGCGAGGAGCTTTCTTCGAAAGAGGTGGCGGACCTGGCTGCCCAACACGGCGAAGTCGGCGAGAAGGCGCGGACCATCTGGCGCATTGTCGGCGTATCGCTGGGGATTGCCCTGGCTACTCTGATCAACACGTTCAACTTTCCGCTCTACCTGTTGAGCGGTGGAATGCTTCCCGCCTGGGAGCTCTTTGCGCCTCACATGATGCGAGTGGCCAAGGAGCGATCGTTTACGTTCCGCGCTACCGCCCACGAAACCACGATCGCGCAAGCCACTCTGGGCAACGAGGCCGGATTGTACGGTGCCGCGTGTCTACCCTGGGTCGAGTAGCGTTCCTGCTGGTAGCGGCGTCGGCGAGTGACGCCGCGGCCGACTTCTTTCCTATGGCCGTCTGGTATGGCGGCGGCAAGGCACGAGCACCCATGCTCGAACCGGATGCCGGCGCGAAGAAAGAGCTTTGGCGCAAAGACGTCCGCCAAATCAAGGCGTTGGGTTTCAACACAATCCGCACCTGGATCGACTGGGCCACCGGGGAACCGCGACAGGGCGAATATCATTTCGAGAACCTTGACGTAATCCTGGAGCTGGCGCGCGAAGAGGGCCTCCACGTGTTCCTCCAGGTCTACATGGACTCCGCGCCGCGCTGGGTCGGCATACGTTATCCCGATTCTCTGTTCGTCTCATCGAACGGTGCGGTAGTAGTGCCGGAGTCATCGCCCGGCTACTGCATCGACCACCCCGGCGTGCGCCAGGCCGACCTCGCGTTCTACGCGGCCCTGGCCCGGCACGTGCGAGGCAACCCGGTCTTCGCGGGTTGGGACCTCTGGAGCGAGCCGCACGTCATCAACTGGGCCACCCCAAGCTATATCCCCAACCCGGAGTTTTGCTTCTGCAAGAACACCCTGGCCCGCTTCCGCGCCTGGCTGAGGAAGAAGTACGGCACCATCGACCGCCTGAACGCGGCCTGGTACCGGCAATTCGCGGACTGGAACGACGTCGAGCCCGGCCGCATGAGCACGATTCTTTCCTACACGGACTACATCGACTGGAAGACCTTTATCGCCGATAAGCTCGGCGAAGACCTGCGCGACCGCGGGCAATCGGTGAAGAGCGCCGCACCGGGAACGATCGTCACTAGCCACGCGGCGGGCGTCGGGCTGTTCGCGTCGCCGAACCACTGGGAGGGGCAGTCCGACGATTGGACCATGGCTCGCCAGGTGGACTATTACGGCACGTCGTTCTACCCCAAGCACTCCTCTTTCGTGGACCGCGACGTTCCCTGGCGCGCTGCGCTGCTCGATTTCACGCGCTCGTTCGGCTACGCGGACGGGCGCCAGGGATTCTACATCGGCGAACTGCAGGCCGGCTTCGGAACCATCGCGCTCAACGTGAGCCCCACAGTTACGGCTGACGATTTGCGCGTCTGGACCTGGAGCGCGCTCGCCCGCGGCGCCAAGGGCATCAACTACTACGCCTGGTACCCGATGAGCGCCGGCTACGAGAGCGGCGGGTTCGGCATGATCCAGCTCGATGGCACCGTGACCGAGCGCGCTCGTGCCGCTGGCGAGATCGCGCACTTCGTGGACAATAATCAGAAGCTCTTCCTGGCTGCGCATCCTCCCCGCGCCCAGGTAGCCGTCATCTACAATCCCCTGGTGCATTTTCTTGGCGGGCGGCAGCGCGCCACCTCGTACGGCGGGCCGCAGGGCGAGGTCGCCGGAATCGAGCGCGACTCGCTGCTGGGCGTGTATCGCGCCCTCTTCCCGCGCAATGTGCCCATCGACTACGTGCACGTGAATGAGCTGAGTGCGCTCGCGCAGTACAAGCTGGTGATTCTGCCGTATCCGGTGATGCTGCCCGAAGCTGCCGCCGCACCGCTGAAAGAGTACGTGCGCAACGGCGGTGCCTTAGTCGCCGAGGCTCGCCTGGGCTGGAGCAACGAGCGCGGAACCGCGTCCGAGCGTATCCCCGGCATGGGCTTGTGGGAACTCATGGGCTGCCGCGAAACCGCGGTCCAGACCGGCGAGCGTGGGCGAACCACGATCGAATGGCTGACTAACCACGACCGCATTCCGGCGCGATGGTTCGAGGAGACGCTGGAGCCCATCGGCGAACATGCTCGGGTGGTCGCGCGCTTCGCCAATGGCGATGCCGCTGGCGTCGAATCGGCATTCGGCAAGGGAAAAACGCTGGCGCTCGGGTCGTACGTCAGCGCAGCGTACGAGAATGCACCGAGCCGGGAAACCGAGCGCTTCTACGCCGGCTTACTGGATTGGGCCGGCATTGCGCTGCCCCTGACCGTTACCGGTGGCAGAATAGAAGCCCGACTCCTGGAAAGCGGTGCCGAGCGGCTGGTGTTCGTCTTCAATCACGACGGGCAAACAGTGGATGCCACGGTCAATCTGGCCGGGTCGGCACCCCTACAGAAGAGGATGTCACCTAACGAAGTCTGGTTCGTGCGCGTTCCGTGATCAGGCCACCGACCGCACCCGCTTCTCCACATCCGCGCGAAACAGATCTACCAGTCCCGCGACATACTTCGCTAAATCGAGGTCCGGATCCTCGATCAGTGGCGTCAGGTCCATCGCAAAATTCATCGCCGATTCCTGGTCCGTCCCATGGCTCGCGTAGTAAGTCGCGTGGGCCAGCCGCCGCCCCGCCGTCGCCAGGTCGTAGCGCTTGCCGCCGCTCACCTGCGAATCGAACACGCCCACCAACGCCGCCGCGATATTCGAGCGCGCCGACGCCGGAAGAACCTGCTTCACATCGTCCGGCAGCCAGTCGAGGTCACGCCAGACTTCGCAGCCGTAAACCTTCTTCGGCTTGAACTCGCCGCGCACTTGGCGCAGCGCCGCGATGGCCCGCGTCATGACCGCGATGTGCGTGTCGTGCTTGTCGGCCGGGTTATGCAGATAGACGTATTCCGGACGGGCTGCGCGCAGAATCTCCCCCAGGTCCTCTACCACGGCGGTCTCCTTCGGGTTCTTGACTTCCGCGCTGGTAAAGCCGAGCTGGATCTGGCAGGCGTATTCGCCGACATACGCCGCTTTGCGCTGCTCGATCAACCGCACTTTCTGCATCTCGTCGTCGCTGTAACGCCCGTAGATACCGCTGCGAGGACTGCCTGCTCCGTTAGTCACCACGACTCCCGTGAACGCCTTGTCGGGTTGCCCGAAGCATTCCGCGATGCCGTGGTACGCCATGATCTCGATATCGTCCTGGTGGGCCGCGATGCAGATATGCGTAGTGCGGGCCAGCGCGGCGTCGGGTGCTGCGCCATTGGGCACGAAGAAATCCGCGGTAGGTTTATGAAATTGCATCATTGTGTCTCCTGTTTCCGAAGTGCCGGCAGACTGGCCGCCGCAATGGCCTGGCCGTGCCGTTTTTCCTTCTCGTCCGGGATGTGATAGCGGATGCGCTCGGCGATCTCGGGGAACTCGGCCTTAAGCACGCGGTCGGCGGTGGCGAGGATGAGGTCGCCGCCCGCTCCGGTCATCACGCGGCCGAGCACGAGCAGGTTGCGCACATCGTAGAAATCGGTGTAAGTCGCGATGTTGTACCCGAAGTACACGCCGATCGTATCGTAGATCTTGCGCGCACGTTCGTCGCCGGCGGCCATCGCCTTTTGCACCTGCTCCAGTTTCACCGGCAGCGGCATGTCGGCGGGGAGGTCGATACCCGCGGGCTTGAGCAATCGCCCCACAGCCTGCTGCGAGAAATACTGCGCGCCCACGCCCGGATCGCCCGACCACTCGTCCGCCGGCGCGTCCTCGCGATAATCCACCGGCACGAAGGCCAGCTCGTTCAGCCAGGTGGTGATGTTGCCTTGCGGCGTCACGAACCCGGTGGCGAGCGAGCTGCCCATCGCCACGCCCAGCACGGCGTTGTCGTTCAGCGCCATCGAGCCGGACAGGGCGGTCACCTCGCCGTCGTTCACCACGTCGAAGGGTATGCCGCCCCATGCCGCCTGCAACTCGAAGAACAGGCGGTGCACCCGCGATGCGAACAGATCGCGGGGCACCCCGCGGTAAAGCGATCCGATGCGCACCTCGTTGGCGACATACACTCCCGCCGCGCTTCCTCCGATCGCATCTACGCGCGGCAGATGCGCGGCCGCGCGCTTCAGCGAATCGTGGATGCCGTCGAAGTGGTACTGCGGATCGCTCTGCACGCTCGGGCTCCAGGGCACTTCGTCGCTGAACACGACCTTCCCGTCAATCACCGCCGCGCACTTGCGGTCGCTCGCGCCCAGGTCGAACCCGATGCGGAAGCCCTCCAGGTGCCGGCCGAGCGGCGCCGCGGTCTCGCGCTCTTCGGGACACGGGCCGTGATCCACGATGAAGGTCTGTCCGTAGACACTCTCGCCCATGAAGTGATGGTCGAAAGCCCGCGTCCCGTTGGGCGAGTAGACTCCGCGCAGGTAATCCGCAATGGCGGGCGGCCCGTCGACCGTCACGCGGAAGCCGCCTTTCTGCCAGAGCAGGAACTTGAGCAGCCGCTCGACGTACCGCTGGTTGATCGCGACGTTGCCGCCTTCGTGAGGCAGCACGGCCGTCCGGCACACGCTGACTGACCCGCGCTCGCGTTCGAAAGCGAGTGCCAGGGGCACGCCGCCACCGGACGCCTTCACCGCCGTATGAAAAGCGCGATTCCACAACGAGGCCGGAACAAACTCAGGATCGAGGACTGGACGGAACTTGGGTGAGATCAAAATCGCCGAGGACATTTCCAG
>DATJYW010000359.1:0-9077 GCA_035499435.1 Candidatus Acidiferrales bacterium
GGTAATGCGGCGCCGACTGCGCTCGGAGCCACCACGGTCACCATCGGCGGGCAATCCGCTTTCATCGACTATGTCAGCCCCACCCAGGTGAACGCACAGGTGCCCTCCAATGTCGCGCCTGGGCCGCAACCAGTGGTGGTCACCACCCCCGGCGGAACCAGCACAGCCTTCACCGTCACCGTGAATGCCACTGAACCCGGTCTGCTTGCGCCGGCTGTATTCAACCTGTCGGGCGGCCAGTACGTGGTAGCCCTGTTTCCCGACAACATCACCTTCGTGCTCCCCCCCAGCGTGGCCGCGGGCGTGCCCACGGCGCGCGCCCGGCCGGGCAACACGATCATCTTTTATGGCGTAGGCTTTGGCCCGGTGACGCCGAATATTCCCGCCGGCCAGATCGTTTCCCAGTCGAACCAGCTCTCGGGCGCAGTGCAGGTGCTCTTCAACGGAACGCCCGGCACCGTATCGTTCGCCGGCTTGACCGGCGGCTACTTGGGACTCTATCAGTTCAATGTCGTGGTGCCCAACGTCGCCGCCGCCGACACGGTCCCGCTCACCTTCACCTTGAACGGCACCCCCGCCCCCCAGAAAATGGTGATCGCCATCGGAAACTAGCACGGCAATGTAGGACAGGCTTTAGCCTGTCCTCGTCCAGTTGCTCGCTCCCCCGCGCGCCTCCATCGGCGTCCTCCCGATTCCAAAGTCCACCGGGTGGTCGATTGCCTCTTTCCGAAGCTCTCCACCACGCTCCGGATGTAACGCTGCTCGTGCTCGGAAGCTCCCGGTGCCAGTTCCTTCATTTTGGTCACCACCGGCTTCAACTGATCGGCCGCGCTTCCTGCGAAATCCATCGCCCGATAAATGCCCCACTGGCACATCGCACAGTCCGGGTCTAGCCGCGCCGCTCCCCGGAATGCGCGCAGCGCCTCGAAATCCCAGAAGCAGTGCAACAGTGCGAGACCCTGGTCGAACCAAACCTGCGCTTGCGGTGAAGCAGTCGTGATCGCGAAATGGCTGTGCCCCACACCGGCAATCGTCGCCGGCGGCGGCAGGTCCTTCGCCGCTTTGTCCTGCGGCAGCTCCGCAATACGCCTGGGTTCACCGTTACGTCGAATCACCAGTCTCAACCTTTGGTTGCGGCCGGGGCGGCGCTGGCATCTTATCCGTGTTCATCTGTGTCCATCCGTGGCTCAATGGGTCTTTCAGCGTCCGTTCCAGCCACTCTCTCTCCAAACCACCAATCCTTCTCTCCGTCCGCCTTTCTCCGCGTCTCCGCGCCTCCGCGTCGAATCACCAGTCTCAACCTTTCAGAAACCGGGACACCTTGCCCCCGAGTTCAGTCGGCTTCATCGGCTTGAAAATGAAATCGCTGACGCCGAGCTGTTTGGCGCGCTCTTGGTCCTCGGCGCCAAAATGCCCCGAAGCAACCAAGACCGGCATCCCCGGCCGGATTCGGAGCACCTCGCGCGCGAAATCCAAGCCGGACATGCCCCGCAAACCCAGGTCGGTGACAATCAGATTGAATGCTTCCGGCCGGGCACGAAATTCATTCAATGCGTCCGAGGGTTCGCTGTAGCTGGATACCTGGTAACCGAGTCTCTCCAGCGACCGTGTCATGACCGCCAGAACGGCGCGTTCGTCATCCACGCAAAGAATGCGTTGGCCGCTGCCGCGCGGAGTTGTCGGCTGCAGAGCGGCTTCGGATACCGCCACCGCGCGGGTCGCGGGAAATAATAGATGAAAAACCGTTCCCTTCCCCGGCTCGCTGTTGACGTTGATCCCCCCGCCGTGAGCCGCTACGATGCCGTGGACGACGGCCAGCCCGAGTCCCGTGCCTTTGCCCGGCGCCTTGGTCGTAAAAAACGGATCGAAGATCCGTTCCAGGATACCGCTGTCCATCCCACTGCCGTTATCGCGGATGGAGAGTCGCACATACCGGCCCGCCTTGAGCCCGCCCGACGCCTGAGCTTGATCGCGATCCAGCGGCACGGGCATCAAAGTAACCTCGATGAGCCCTCCGGAAGAGCCGATTGCGTGCGCGGCATTGGTTCCCAGATTCATGACGATCTGGTGAATCTGCGTGGCGTCGGCCGAAACATTCGGCGTCGTAGGATCGAAGCTGGAATGGATTTCGATCATCGCGGGTATTGACGCCCGCAAAAGGTCGAGCGCTTCTTCAATCACCGGCTGCAGCCTGATCACCTTGCGCTCCGGCTCTTCCCTGCGGCTGAACGTCAGAATCTGGCGGACCAGGCGCGCCGCACGTTCACTCGCCGCACGGATTTCGCCCACGTACTCGTGACTGCCGTCGCCGGCCGGCAAATCCTCGCTCAGGAGTTCCACGTATCCTGCAATGGCGGTCAGGATGTTGTTGAAGTCGTGGGCGATTCCGCCCGCCAGCGTCCCGAGAGCCTGAATCTTTTGCGCTTGTGCCAGGGCTGCTTCTGTCTTCTTGAGCGCGGTGACATCCGTGTACGTCTCGACGATGTTGGCCGGCTTTCCATTCGTGTAATGCAGACTCCAGTTACTCGTCACCACGATTCGCCCCCAGCCCTTTGCGTGATGCACCAACTCACCCTTCCAGGCGCCGGTTTCGAGCAGTTCCTCCTGAATTCGCGGTAGCGGTTCCGGAAACTCGGTCCTCAGAAGTGTGTGCGAGATTTGCCCCACCGCCTCTTCTTGAGCGAAACCGTAGAGCTCTTCCGCGGCGCGGTTCCATAAAACAATCCGATGCTCCATATCGCGGACGATCACCTGCGCGAAATCGAGTACCTTGGCGTGCGCCCGCACTCGCTCTTCGCTGGCATGCAGGGCGGCGTATCGCCGTGCCTCCGCCTCGCGCTCCAGAACAGCCATGGCCCCGCGCCGCAAACTGGCTAGGTGCAGATGAGTGTGAACACGCGCCAGCAATTCGCGCGCCGAAAAGGGCTTTACCAGGTAGTCGTCCGCACCGGCTTCCATCCCTTCCACGCTGGACTCCCGTCCTGCGCGCGCCGAGACAAGAACCACCGGAATGGTACAGGTGCGCTGGTCTTCGCGCAGGGCCTTCAGCAGGGCAAACCCGTCGACACCGGGCATCATGATGTCCGTCAGCACCAGGTCTGGCGGGTTCGCTAGGGCCGATGCCAGCGCCGCGGCGCCATCGCCGCACACAGTCACCTCGTACTGTTCGGAAAGCAGCCGCCGGACGTAGTCGCGCATGTCGGCGTTGTCGTCGGCCCACAGGATTCGCGGGCGCGGCTGATGACCGGCGCCCGTCGCGGTTGATTCGGGAGAGACATCTTGCTCTCGCTGCCTGGCGGAGTGCGGGAATCGCGCCTCCGCTGCCTCCTCTTCCGAGATCCAGCCGCAGCGCCTCTTCGGCATACGCGTTCGCACCCGTCGCTGTTGACGCACGTGTCCGAACGGCCCCGATCCGTTCGGCCGGCAGATGGGCGGTCCCGGTCCTGACTGTAACCGAAAACGAACTGCCTTCTCCCTCGCGGCTGGCGATCGAAAGCGTTCCTCCATGCGCGGCCGCGAATTCCTTCACCAGCGCAAGCCCGATGCCCGTTCCCTCGTGGGTTCGCGACCTCGCGTCTTTCACCCGGTGAAAGCGCTCCGTGATGCGCGAAATTTCACTCTCGGGAATCCCTACCCCCGCGTCGTCCACCGTCAAAGTGACAACGTCCTTCTCGTGTCGAAGCGTTACACGGATCCAGCCGTCGAACGTGTGCTTGAACGCGTTGGAAAGAAGGTTGAGAACGATCTTCTCCCACATTTCACGATCGACATGGACCTGTTCAGGCAGCGTGGGACAATCGACGTGAAACGTGAGACCGGCCTTCTCGATCGCGGACCGAAACCCGCTGGCTACCTCTGCGGTGTACGCGGCAAGGTCTGTGGGCTCGTAGGAAGCGTCCAGACGTCCGGCCTCGATGCGCGAGAAATCAAGGACCGTGTTGACTAGGCGGAGCAGCCGCAGCGCGTTTCGGTGCACGCTCTCGAGCGCGCCCGCCTGCAGCGCCTTCGCCGGATCGCGCAACGCGTCCTCCAGGGGGCCGAGGATCAACGTCAGCGGCGTGCGAAACTCGTGGCTGACGTTGGCGAACATCTGCGACTTGAACCGGTCGACCTCCTTGAGCCTCTCCACCGCCTCTGCAAGCTGCTGCCGCTGCTCCTCCACCGCTCGCTCCAGGCGGCGCTGTTCGGTTACGTCCCTGCCCTCGACGACAAGGAACCGCGGCTGCCCGCCCGAGTCGAGCGCCGGCCGGATACTGAAGTCGATGACGATCGTCTGCGTGCCGCCTTCGCCGCCGTAGATCACGGTGTCGTAGCGGACGAACTCGCCCTTCGCCGCCCGTCGGATCCCGGCCTCGAGATCCTTTTGGGCGGCCTCCGAGCTTTGCCACCAGCGGGCGTGCCAAAACGGCTTCCCATGGATGTCCGATCGGACCAGGCCGGCGCCCACCAGCGCGGTGTGGTTCGCCTCCCAAATGTTCCCCTGGAGATCGCAGAGGCCCTGAAACTGGAAGCCGTTGTCCAGCGTCACGCGGGATAGCAGGAGCCGCATCGGGTCGGACTCGTAACCGGGGCTGGCGGTCTCCATTTCGGCCAGCAGCGCCTCGACATCTAAGGGAACTTGGCCCGCGTCCTCTCGGATCTTCGGGTGCCTCTCGACCATGACCTTTCCCCTCGCACGATCACATGCGTTCCGCCGCTCTTCGCGACGATGTGATCGCATGACGCGCCCTCGTATGGAAGGCGGCTCGCGTGCGGAGGTCGGCAGATTCCATGCCGTCTCAGCCCGGCGCGTAGCTCGGCCCCCCACGACTTCTGCTCTATTGCCCCTAGCGTAGCACCAAATAAATTGGGGCCGCGGGATAAGCGCATGCCATGCTCCCAAGCCGCCCGGGTGCACCCGACGTTCGTCGTTCGGCCCCCGTTTTCGCGTGGTATTCTGATGCGGGGACGAACCAGGGAGTTCTCGCTGCACGATCCGGACGGATATTACGTGACGATCCGTGCGCTATCTGTGGCCTGATGAACGATGATCTCTCTGCTGTGAGCCGAAGGCGTCCTCCGAACCAACTTATCGCTTTGCTGCTGGGGCGACGACGTAGACGTACTCCAGCGTCTCCTTGCCCGTGTTGGAGACGTTGTGCCGGGTGCCGGGCGGGATGTATGCGAACGCTGGTGCGGCGAACGTCCGCTTCTCCTGGCCGTCGATCAGTGCCTCACCTCGGCCCCGGACGATCACCAGCGATTCTTCATTCTGCCCGGTCGTATGCCAGCCGACGGTAGCGCCGGGCCTCAGGCGCACAAATCCACTCCGCATTCCCATTGTCTGAGGCGCTCCCTGTAGCAAAGGGCAATCCCCTCCAGGACACTCCAGCGGACGCGCCAGTGGCTGTGGCCCCGGCGCCTGCGAACCGAGTGGAAACCCGAACGATAAGAACAGAAGCACACACCCCGGAATCAATGAGGACGAAACGCTCATCATAGCTGCCACCTCGTCGGAATCCAGAATAGCAGTTACCGAAGCGGAGACGGCTTGCACTCCTGGCCGTCTTCCGGACGTAGACCCGCACTGCCATCCGGCAGTCGATACGCCATATCTCGCCGCGCGCCGCGGCCCTCACCGTTGGCTGCGCCCGAAGGTCCGGGCGGCCGCCATCGCCCGAATCGATGGTGAAGGCGATCGGGGCACGGGAGTCCGGCGGTACACAAAGGGCGATGCTCTTCCAGCCGGCCACCCGCGCTTCTGCATGTTGCCACGCCGGCAGGACCCCGGTCACGCACATCGCCAGGATCGCCAGGCCCGCGCCGGGCAGCCGGCAGGTGCAGCCGGAAAAGGATCCTTCGGAACATCAGGCCTCCGCCCACTGCCGCAGCAGGTTATGGTAAACGCCGGTCAACTGCACCGCGGCCGGATGATCGGGATAGTCCGCGCTCAGGCGCTGGATGGCGACGTCCAGATCGAAGAGAATCGTCCGGCGGCCGTCGTCGCGCACCATGCTCTGGATCCAGAAAAAAGACGCGAGCCGTGCGCCGCCGGTCACCGGACGCACATGGTGCAGGCTGCTGGCCGGATAGAGGATCATGTGCCCGGCCGGCAGCTTGATGCTCTGCGCGCCGTAGGTGTCCTCTACCACCAGCTCTCCTCCCTCGTACTCGTCCGGATCGGCGAAAAACAGCGTGGCCGACAGATCCGTGCGAATCCGGCGCCCGCTGCCCGGCACCTGGCGGATCGCGTTGTCCACGTGCGTGCCGAACGACTGGCCTCCGGAGTAGCGGTTGAACAGCGGCGGAAACACCTCGAGCGGCAGGGCGGCTGAGATGAACAGCGCACTCTGGCCGAGCGCGCCCAGCACCAGCTCGCGAAGCGTCCGTGCCGCCTCCGAGCTCTCCGGCAGTTGCACGTTGTCTTTCACGCGCGTGGACTGGTGGCCGGCGGTAACGCGCCCGTCCACCCACTCGGCGGAGTCGAGGATATCGCGCGCTTGTTTCACCTGCTGCGCGGAGAGCAGGTCGGCAATCGGAATGATCATGTCAGAACCGGAACCGAATGCCGATGAGAGCGCTGCGCGCCGGGCCTAGGACGATGTGCGCCGGGTGCAGTTGGTCGTAATAATAGCGGTCCGCCAGGTTGTACACATTCGCGTGCAGCGTGGCGAACTCGGCAACCGGCCGCTCCACCATGGCGTTGAAGACCCAATAGCCCGGTGCCTGCTTGACCAGCCCGGTGATGGGATCGTACGGCGCCGTGGAGCTCGCCGTGCGGGCGCCCACAAAATTGCCCCCCGCGCCGATGCGGAACTTCGACGGCAGGCGATAGGTATGCCAGAACGTCAAGGTGTGGCGCGGAACGTTCGCCAGCCGCGCTCCAACAGCCGCCGGATAGTAATTCGACGCGCGCAGAGTCGCGTCGAGGTAGGCATAGCCGGTCTGCGCCTCCCATTTGCGCGTGAGGTGGCCCAGCATCTCGACCTGGAAGCCCTCCACTCTTTGCTTGCCCGCCAGCACATTGAGCAGTGAATTTGTGGGATCGGGTTCGCGGGCGTTCAGCTTGTCGGTGCGAAACGCCGCGGCGCGCAATGACAGGCCGGGATGGGCCAGGTCCCACTTGACGCCCCCTTCGTAGGTGCGATTCTCCTCCGGCGGCAGGCTCGCGGTGGAGGCGCTCAGCGAAAGCGATTCCGCCGATGGGTTGTATGAATTCCCCGCCGAAACATAAATGCTGACCGGCGTCGTCGGCTTGTAGACCACCGCGCCGCGCCAGGAGGACAGGTGGTCCAGCCGGTTATAAGCGGCCGCCGGCGGCACTCCTTGCGTATAGTGTGCATCGAAGCGGTCGAAACGGAAGGCGCCGTTCAGCTCCCAGTGCGAGCCGATGCGGGCCGTGTCGATCGCGTACCCCGCCACGCTGTCGCCCCGGGTGTTCACGATGCTATTGATCGTGGCGGCACCCGCGAAGGGCTGGGTGTAGTCCGGCGTCAGGAGGCTGGTGGTGGGAACACCGGTGTAGCGCGGACGGGTGGGGTCGGAATCCTCACGATCCAGCTCCATGCCGATCACCGCGGTGTGCCGGACGCTCCCGGTCTCGAACTTGATCGTGAGATCCGTCTGATTGGCCAGGATGGCCTCCACGCTGTTCGAAACGATCTGGTTCCGGTTGATGGTGATCGCCGACAGCGGCGTCGCGGGTGTCACTGTGCCCAGGATCTGCGGTTCGGTGATCTGGACATCGCGATCGTAGCGCGCGTATCGCGTCTGGTTGCGGATCGAAATGTGCGGCGTGAAATCGTGCTCCACGCGCAGGGTGGCGATATTATCTCGCGTGCGCAGATAGTTGCTGCCGTCCTGAAAGCCGTAAAAGCTGTTGCGCGGCACGGGCGCCGGCTGGTTGAACAGCCACGGAAGTCCATAATCCGGTATGTCGTCGGCCTGCTGATTCAGATAGCTCACCGTGACGCGCGTCGCCGTTCCCAATCCGAACGACATCGACGGCGCAATCCCGTAGCGCAGGTTCCGGGTCACGTCCCGTCCCGCCACGCCGCCCTCGGTACCCATCAGATTCAGCCGGAAGCTGGCGCCCTTGCCCAACGGCGCGATCGGAATGTTCAGGTCCGCGGTGGCGCGCCGCGTGCCGTCGCTGCCGCCGTCGAAGGAGCCCGAGAATGCCCGCAGCAGGCCCGGCATCTTGGTCGCCTGGTTGACGACGCCGCCCGTCGAGCCCCGGCCGAACGTCGCCGCCGACGGCCCCTGCACCACCTCCACTTCTTCCAGGTTGAAGGGATCGCGATAGTAGCTGCCGAAATCGCGCATCCCGTCGATGTACAGATCGTTGCGCGCGCTAAAGCCGCGGATAGTCAGATTGTCGCCCTGTGCCCCGCCTTCCCCGGCCGCGATGCTGATGCCCGCTACATTGCGCAGCGCATCGCGCAGCGTCGTCGTGTTCTGCTGCTCCATCACCTCCTGTCCCACCACGTTCACCGTCTGCGGCGTATCGCGCAGCGGCTCGGAGTACTTCACCGTCGATGCGGACAGCGCCGATGCCGATGCCGACACTTCGATGCTTTGGGTCACCGTGTCGAGCTCCAGCACTACGCTCGACGGCCCGCTGAATCGCCAGTGGACACCGGTGCCCCGCACCATCTCGTCGAGTGCCTGTTGCGGAGTCAATAATCCCGTAACCGGATTCGCGGCTAACTGGGCGATCCCCTCATTGGCCAGCGAGACATCGAGGCCGGTGGCTTTCCGGAACAGCGCGATGGTCTCCTGAATGGGGCCGGCGGGAATGTCGAAGCGGCGCGGAGCCGCGCTCTCGGCAGTCTGGAATGCCAGGCCGAGAGGACGGCGGCGCTCCAGAGGCTGCGGCGCGGCTGCCACCTTCTGACAGCCAACCGCTGTATAAGCCACAAGAGTGCCGGTGGCTAGCCAGCGGTACACCACTGGCCACGAACTGGAAGATTTGTCTGATGCGCGTCTCTGCTCCGGAATGAACATACCTCTCCTTGCATCGATGGGCCGGCGCGCGTAACATGAATGTGCGCCGGTCCTCGGACTGGACAGCATCAGATCCCTGCGTTGTCCTCGCC
>DATJYW010000360.1:0-4170 GCA_035499435.1 Candidatus Acidiferrales bacterium
CTATGCGCTCTTCGGCGCTTTCTACGTAGGCCTCCGCGTTCCCGCGGCGGACCTCGCGAGCGTGCTGTAACCGCTCTTGAAACTCATCCGCATCATCGGCGGCGGCCTGGCCGGCTCGGAAGCCGCCTGGCAGATCGCGCGACGCGGCCTCCGCTGCGTGCTGTACGAAATGCGCCCGGCCCGGCCCACGCCCGCCCACCAGACGGACCGCCTCGCCGAGCTCGTGTGCAGCAACTCGCTCAAGAGCGAATCGGCCTCCACCGCGCCCTGGCTGCTCAAGGAAGAGCTGCGCCGCCTGGATTCGCTGCTGCTCCGTTGCGCGCAGACAGCGCGCGTCCCCGGCGGCCACGCCCTCACCGTGGACCGCGAGGTCTTCTCCCGCGAAGTTACCACCGCTATTGAGGCTGAGCCGCGCATCGAGCTCCGCCGCGAAGAGATCACCTCACTGGCCGATCCCGATGCCATCTGGATCGTCGCCAGCGGCCCGCTCTCCAGCGGCGCGCTCGCTGATGAGATTGCCCGCCTCACCGGCTCCGGCCGTCTTTACTTCTACGACAGTATTAGCCCCATCGTCGAGGCCGATTCTGTGAACACCGGGATCGCGTTCTGGGCGTCGCGCTACGGCAAGTCCGTCGACGGCACCGACGACTACCTCAATTGCCCGCTCGATCGGGAGCAGTACGAGCGGTTCGTCGACGAGGTTCTGGCCGCCGCCTCGGTCTCCGCGCACATCCCCGAGGACAACGCCTGCTTCTTCGAAGCCTGCCTGCCCATCGAAGAGCTGGCGCGCCGCGGCCGCGACACGCTGCGCTTCGGCCCAATGAAGCCGATGGGCCTGACCGACCCGCGCACGGGAAAGCGCCCGTGGGCCGTGGTGCAGCTCCGCCAGGAGAATCTGCGCGCACAGAGCTTCAACCTGGTGGGATTCCAGAACCACATGAAATTTGGCGAACAGGCGCGCGTCCTGCGCCACATCCCCGGCCTGGAGGACGCCGAATTCCTGCGCTATGGCCAGGTCCATCGCAATACCTACATCAACGCTCCGGCGCTGCTGACTCCAACCCTGCAACTGCGCGTGCGCCCCGAGGTATTCTTCGCCGGCCAGATCTCCGGCGTCGAAGGCTACGTGGAATCCATCGCCACCGGCCTCATGGCCGGAATCCACGCTGCGGACGTTGCCAGCGGTCTCACCCCGCGCGCCCTGCCGCGGGAAACCGCGCTTGGTTCGCTGTGCCATTACGTCTCCGGGGCCGATCCCGCGAACTACCAGCCCGCGAACATCACCTTCGACCTCCTGCCGCAGTTGGATGAACGCACGCGCCACAAGCTGCGGCGCGACAAGCAGGCCCGCCATGCGCTAGTCTGTGAACGCGCGCTGGAGGCGCTGGCGGCGTATGTCTGACGTGGGGCAGCCGGAACCGCCCGTAACCGGGGTCTCCGACCTGCCCATTCAAATCAAGCGTTACCTCGACGAACTCGCCCGCACCGGCGCGTCGCCGCACTCTATCCGTGCCTACGAATCGGACCTCGCGCAGTTCGTCGCCTATCTCTCCCCTCCGGATCTCGCGCCGCCCGAGCCCCGCACCATCGACCTTCTGATCCTGCGTGAATGGCTGGCCTCGCTTTATCGCGACGATCTCACCGCCGTGACCATCCGCCGCAAGCTGGCCGCCGTCCGCAGCCTGTTCCGTTTTCTGCTCCGTGAAGGCGCGATCGACATCAACGTCGCCAAGCTGGTGCGCACGCCCAAGGCGCCGAAAAAGCTGCCCGAAGTCATGACAGCCGAGCAGGTGAACACGCTGATCGACGGCGTTGCCGCCGGCAAGCTCGAACGGCCTTTTCCGGCCCGCGACCGCGCCCTCTTCGAGTTGCTTTACGGCTGCGGCATCCGCGTCAGCGAGCTCGCCGGGCTGAACCTGGAAGACATCGATCGCTCCGAAGGCTGGCTGCGGGTCCGCGGCAAGGGTCGAAAGGAGCGTCAGGTGCCGCTTCCCGGCCAGGCCGCGAGCGCTCTCGAACGTTACCTCGGCGAGCGCCCCGTGAAGCGCGACGAGCGCGCCGTTTTCCTGAACCATCGCGGCGGCCGGCTCACCACCCGGGGGATCAGCGGCATCGTCAAGCTCTACGCAACGTATCTGTCGGGCGACCCGTCCGTGCATCCGCACAGCTTCCGCCACGCCTATGCGACCCATCTCCTGGCCGACGGCGCCGACCTGCGCGCCATCCAGGAGTTGCTGGGACACGCGCGCCTCTCCACCACCCAGAAGTACACCCAGGTCTCCCTCACCGATCTGATGGCCGTCTACGATAAGGCGCATCCCAAAGCATGACCGCCGCCATCCGCAAAGAGCTGCGGCCCATGATCCGCCTCGCTGCGCCGCTCGCCATGGCCGAACTCGGCTGGATGGTGATGGGCATCGTCGATACCATCATGGCCGGACGCCTCGGTGCTGCCGCCATCGGGGCCGGCAGCCTGGGCAGCATGCTGTTCTGGCCGATCGTAATCAGCGGCGCAGGCATGCTCTACGGCATGGACACCGAAGTCTCCCAAAGCTTCGGCGCGCGCGACGAAACCGCCTGCCGCCGCTCGCTGATCCAGGGGCTGTGGCTGGCGCTCTCCGTGAGTCCTGTCGCCGCCGCTGCCTTGGCGGCGATGCTACCGCTTTTACGTGCGGTGCATACCAATCCACGCGTGATGGAATTGCTCGCTCCCTTCGTCAAAGCGTTGATCTGGGGCGTTCTGCCCCTGCTCTCCTACACCGCGTTGCGCCGCTACCTGCAGGCCATCAACATTGTCAAGCCCATCACCTTCGCCGTGGTCAGCGCCAACGTCGTCAACTTCGCCGGCAATTGGCTGCTCATGTACGGGAATTGGGGAGTGCCGCGTCTCGGCCTCACCGGCTCGGGCATCTCCACCTCGATCTCGCGTGTCTACATCGCTGCCGTGTTGCTGGCCGCGCTGCTCTGGCACGAGCGTAAGCACGGCTATCCGCTCTTCCGAATGAGCTGGCTGCCCGACGCGGACCACATCCGCCGCCTGGCCGCCATCGGATTCCCGGTCGCAATTCAGGTCCTGGCGGAAGGAGCCGTATTCGGCATCGTGTCCGTCATGGCCGCAAAGCTGGACGAGGCATCGCTCGCGGCTCACGGCATCGCCGTCAACGTGATCGCGACCACGTTTATGGTGCCTCTGGGAATCAGCTCCGCGGCGGCTGTGCGCGTGGGGCATGCCGTGGGCCGCCGCGATACGCATGGCGCCGCCGTCTCGGGCTGGACCGCGCTCCTGCTCTCCGCGATCTTCATGGGCGCCGCGGGGCTCGCGCTCTTTTTCATTCCCGACGCGATTGCGCGTCTCTACACGCCCGACGCTTCGCTGATTCCGCTGACCGCCGTCCTGCTGCGCATCGCCGCATTTTTCGAGTTATTCGACGGATTCCAGGTTGTGGCCGGCGGAGCCCTGCGTGGCCTGGGCGACACTGCCAGTCCGGCTATTGCACACTTCGTCGGCTATTGGCTGGCGGGCATGCCGCTGGGCTGGGCCCTCTGCTTCCCGTGGCACTGGGGCGTCCGCGGAATCTGGGTCGGCCTCACGGTAGCATTAATCCTGGTCGGCGGCGCATTAGTGTGGGTATGGGCGAGGGCCTTAGTGGGGCAGGCCTCCTGGCCCGCCCAGATTGCGGACAAGCCGGGAGGACTGCCCCACTAAAACGTCCACAACACGCTCGTATACCCCGTATTGGCGTGAAAATTCTGATAGGCTCCGAACACCTGGAACGTCTCGTTGTAGTTATAAAACTGATACCCAGCGTTCCATCGCATCTTACTCGAGATGCGAATGGACACTCGGCCCATCGGCGACTGATAAGTGAGCGGAAAGGTCTGCACCGAAGCCAGCATCGCTGCGACCGGATTCGCAACCGGATCAACCCCTGCCGTCTGCGTCACGCGCCCGTCGCCCGTGTCCTTAGTGATGTTATAGCCGATAAAGACGTCCGCTCGCCTGCCGATCACGAAGTGCGCCGCCAGGTTCCCGCTGTGCACATTGCTGACGTACACGGAGCTGTATCCTGTTTGCAGAATCTGCCGGGGCAGTCCCGCGAAAAACGCGATGCCCCCAATGCTGTCCAGGTGCAGCTTGACATAGCTGGCATCCAACGAAAACCAGTTGCG